>NC_011887.1:0-300000 GCF_000022085.1 Methylobacterium nodulans ORS 2060 | reverse complement strand
CGTGCTCTACGACCTCGCCTTCGTGCTGATGGATCTGTGGCATCGCGGCCGGCGCGACCTCGCGAACCTGCTGTTCAACCGCTACTTGGACGAGAGCGACGAGGCGGACGGCGCCGGCCTGCTGCCTTTCCTGATGGCGATCCGCGCCGTCATCCGCGCGCATGTCACGGCGACCCAGGCGGCGGAGGCGCCCGGCGAGACTGCCCGTGCGCTGCGGGACGAGGCGCGGGCCTATCTCGATCTCGCCGGCACCCTGCTCGCCGAGGAACCTGCGACCCTGGTGGCGGTCGGGGGCCTGAGCGGATCCGGCAAGTCGACCTTCGCCGCCGCGCTCGCGCCCTGGCTCGGCGCCCCGCCCGGGGCGCGCATCGTGAGCAGCGACCGCACGCGCAAGCGCCTGCACGGCGTCAGCGCCGTGACGCGGCTCTCCGACTCGGCCTATGCGCCCTCCGTCTCCGAACGGGTCTATGCGGCGATGCGCGACGAGGCGGCCCGGGTGCTCGCCACCGGCGGCGCAGTGATCCTCGATGCGGTCTTCGATCGTCCCGAGGCACGGGAGGCCGTCGAAGCGCTGGCACGGCGGTGCGGCGTCCCCTTCCGGGGGGTGTGGCTGCAGGCGCCCGCGGCGATGCTCGCGGCCCGCATCCGCGCCCGGCGGGACGATCCCTCCGACGCCACGATCGAGGTCCTGGCCGCGCAGGCCAGCCGCGACTGCGGCCCGATGACGTGGCATTGCCTCGACGCGCAGCTGCCGGCGGAGACGTTGCGCGCGACGATCCTGGCGAGCTGCGGAACGGGCGAGGCGAAGGCCGAGGCGAGCCGGGGCGGGACCGCGGGGACCGAGGTGCTCCCGGCCTGACGGATGAAGCCTCAGGATGAGCCATAGGAATCGGTGCACCCCGAGATGGTGCGTTGTCGATCGAGACCGCGTCAGCCCACGCAAGGATGTCCGCCTGACGTGTCCAGCGATGACCGATAGTCGGTTCGCCCGGCCTCCTGTCGTCCGGCCGCCGCCTCGGTCGCGCGCGCGATCAGCGCGTACTTCGTGCGCGTGACGCTGCACTCGCGAAACCAGTTCACCAGATCGCCCCAAGGGTCATTCATGTGCGAGAGACCGGCCACGAACGCGACCACCGTGCTCACCTCGGTGTCGCCCGTCGTAACGGCGTAGCCGCCCACGCCCAGGATGCCCGCCACGCCGAGGTGGTAGGACATGTTCATCAGGAAGTTCATCGAGAACTTGATGCGGAAGATGCCCATGTTGAGGAGGAAGACGCCCTGGAGCTGATCCGCCTCGGCAGCCGTGAGGGCGCCGCTCCCGCTCCGCTCCCCCACGAGCCCGCCGCTGATGCGGCGCAGGAGGCTGATCCGTGCGCTGACGCGGCGGTTGATGGCCCGCTGCATCAGGGGCACGAACACGAGCTGGGGCGAGAACACTGCCAGGGTGAGGAGCGCCATCAGCGGGTTGAGAAAGGCGAGATAGCCGAGCGTGGTGAGCAGGACGCCGGTTTGCAGCAGAGGCTCCGAGAAGCAGACGCCGACGAAGCCGCCCACAGGCTCGGCCTCGTCCAGCACCAGCGCGATCTCGACGCCGCGGGTCTGCGCCAGGCGGCGCCCCTCCGCCGAGCGGTGGAAATCCTCCATGATGGAAGCGCGAAGCCTCCGCACCGCCCGCTCGCTGACGAAGCCGCGGGTGATGTTGAGCACGAGCTTCAGCAGGCCGAGCCCGCAGGCGGCCAGAGCGTAGAGCGCGGCAAGCCAGAGCAGCGCGTGCGGGTCGGCGCCCTTGACGGCCTGGCTGACGGCGCGCCGCTGAATCTCAAGGGGGGCGACTCCCGCAAGGAACACTGCGATCACCAGGATGGCCAGCCAGAGCTGCGCCGCGGCGCTCTCGCGCAGAATGAAGCTGAGGAGATCGGGTGGCGTGCACACGGCATCGCCGTAGTCGGAATCGGAGCTCATCGGGGGCTCCTGCGCGCCCCCTGCCTCGGACGGGCCGTCGGCCGGGCGCACGTTCCTTATCGTTGACATGAGCCAGCCTTCCTTGCGGATGACCGCGGGCCATCGCGCCGGCACCGCCGGGCGACACGGTCGCGCATGAGCAGGCCGGAAACAGGCTCGATACTGCAGGCCGGGCGCCGCGGCCTTGATTCGCCTCAAGGGAGATGCCCCGGCAGGAAGCGGGACGCGAGCGTCACTTCCGATGCCGGGCGCACGTGGCGCCCCCACCTGAGCCCGTGCACTCCGCCGAGGGGCTTTGTGCGCTGGATCAGGGTGAGAACGCCGCCGAGGGCCAGAATGAAATGACTTGGGCCTCGGTGCGAGGCTGGGCCTGCCCGAGAGGAGCGCCCGGCGCGTGCGCCTTGTGCGCGCGCAGGCGCGATGCAGCGCAGTCCCTGGAAGAAGGATCCCATGCTGTCGACCATCACCCTGACGCTCGCCCGCTGCCCGGAGCACCCGGAGGGCAGCGCGGGGCGCGGCTACGAGATCATCGCACTTCATTGTGGCCAACTCGATCGCCGGGGCGCTGAACCTCTTCCCGGAGCGAGCCGGTGCCGTGTCGGCGCTCGTCGGCGCGATCCACCACGGCAGCGGTATTCTCAGGGCCGGGCTGGTTGGCGCGTTCGCTGACGGCACACCGTGGCCGATGGGCTTGGTCGTCACGCTCGCCGACCTCGGCAGCGCTGCCTCGGACGGCCGCAACCGGACGTTCGCCTCGCGCGAAGGACCACTTGGGGTCAATCTCGTCCATTCAGCGCCTGCTGCGCGGATGGCTCCTCAGGCTCCCAGGTGAAGTAGGTTAGCCGCGGAAACCTATCGATGCGACGTCCGTATGCTCCGGACAAATCCGATGCCGCCGATGCTTACATCCGGTCCAGCACCCAGTTTACCGCCCGTCGAAGGTCCGGCACCGTCGCTGTCGGCTTCCGGTCGATCCGAAATTCATCGCCGTCCTTATACTTCCCAGTTCGGACCAGAAGACCTGCCATCCCGAGTTCCAGAGCGCCCGCCACATCCGATTCCGCGTCGTCGCCGATCATCGCCGTTTCACAGGCCGGCGTACCAAGGTCCGCTATGGCAGCCGCGTAGAACGAAGCCGACGGTTTCCCAACGAGGAAAGCCTCGCTCCGTGTCGCGAACTCCAGCGCAACCACAAACGGCCCAGCATCGAGGCTCAGTTGCCCATCGGCATCCCGGAACGTCCGGTTGCGCGCCAGGGCAATGAACGCGGCTCCGCCGTTGATAAGCCGAAACGCCGTGTTGAGCACATCGTAGGAGAACGTCTGGCCCGCGTCGCCGACGATGACCGCATCAGGGTTACGCCCGGACGGAACGTCCAGATCTTCGAGCAGGTCTGGGTGGACCACGAGATAGGGTGACAGGCCGCGCTCATGGACAAGCTTTCGCGCTGCCGACGCCGGCGTGAAGATGTCCTCCTCGGACGCGTCGATCCCGAGGCGGCGCAGTTTCTCCGCGAGCGTACGCACCGGCTTCGACGTCGTGTTGGTCACGAAGCGGAACGGTATGCCGTTCGTCCTCAAGTCCTTGATGCTCGCGACTGCGTCGCCGATCGCTTCATCGCCGCTGAACACGACACCACTTAGGTCGAGAAGAACGCCGGTGATCTTGACCATCGTGGGCAGCAATCCCGCGCCAGAACTCGATCAGGTGAGAAACGCGCCATGCATCGCTTCGATGCCTGACAACGCGACGCTACTCCCGCAAAGCGCCGATTCTGTTGAAAAACTCCGCTGTTGCGGCGGTAGTCGCGGGGTGATTCACTCCTGTCGAAAGACGGAGATCGAAGCAGATGATGGGACCTCGGCAAGTCGAGCAGGGCGCCCTGTTTTACGAGTTCTCGCTCGATACCCACGTACCCGCCGACCATCTCCTGCGCGCCATCGACCGCTTCGTCGACCTGTCGGGCCTACGCGCGCACCTGCGTCCCTTCTACAGCACCACGGGTCGGCCTTCGGTCGATCCCGAGCTGATGGTTCGCATGCTGCTCGTCGGCTACTGCTTCGGCATCCGCTCCGAGCGCCGTCTGTGCGAGGAGGTGCATCTCAACCTCGCCTACCGCTGGTTCTGCCGGCTCGGGTTGGATGGCGCGGTGCCCGACCACTCGACCTTCTCCAAGAACCGACACGGTCGTTTCCGTGACAGCGACCTGCTGCGCGAGGTGTTCGAGACCACCGTGCAGCGCTGCATCGAGGAGGGGCTGGTCGGTGGCGAGGGCTTCGCGGTCGATGCCAGCCTGATCCGGGCCGATGCCAACAAGCAGCGCTCCGCAGACGCCTCCGAGGCCGTCGACTGGAACGATCTCGCCCGGATCCGCCGGTCGGTGCGCGAGTACCTCGACACCCTCGACGAAGCCGCCTGGGGAGCAGCGAGCGAGGTCCAGCCGAAGTTCGTCTCCCGCTCCGACCCGGCGGCGCAGTGGACGGGCGCGCTGAAGGGCCATGCCTTCTTCGCCTACGCCACCAACTACCTGATCGACCTCGACCACGCCGTGATCGTCGATGTCGAGGCCAGCCGCGCCATCCGGCAGGCGGAGGTCGGGGCAGCCCGCACCATGATCGCGCGCGCGCAGGACCGCTTCGGGCTGTGGCCGGCCCGGCTTGCGGCCGACAGTGCCTACGGGTCGGCCGAGCAGCTCGCTTGGCTCGTGCACGAGCGCGGGATCGAGCCGCACATCCCCGTCTTCGACAAGTCCGAGCGCCGCGATGGCACCTTCAGCCGGTCAGCCTTCACCTACGACCCTGCAGCCGATGCCTACACCTGCCCGGCCGGCCACCCATTGCGGCCACGCCAGAAGGTCTATCGGACGCCGTTCCCGCTCGTCGACGACGATGGCATGATGCGCTACCGGGCCAGCAAGCGCGACTGCGACGCCTGCGCGCTGAAGCCACGATGCTGCCCCACCACACCCGCCCGCAAGATCCCGCGCTCGATCCACGAAGGCGCCCGGCAGATGGCGCGCGACATCTGCGCCTCGGAGGAGGGCCGCACCTCGCGGCGCGAGCGCAAGAAGGTCGAGATGTTGTTCGCCCACCTCAAGCGAATCCTGAAGCTGGATCGGCTGCGGCTGCGGGGTCCGAACGGGGCCCGGGACGAGTTCCACCTCGCCGCAGCGGCCCAGAACCTCAGGAAGCTCGCCCAGCTGATCCCGCTACAGCAGCTGAGCCCGGCCTGATCGGCCGGGATCCCCCTCATGTTGGATCGGCTCGCTCAGCCGATCGGTGCTCGATCCAGATCGCCCGCGAGTTTTTCAACGAAATCCGCCAGGAGCCGACGGAGTGCCGGCCTGCTCCCAAGCGCCGCAATGCCCGTGTAAGCGGACCTTCGCAGACTGAGTATCTTGGAGCGGCAGAGCGGCTTCGGGCGTTGCGTTCAGGGGCACTCCCCAACGTTGCCGGAGGCGCTCCACCGGTGGTTTTGATGAGTGTTGAGGGCCTTCTACGGCGGCTTTCATCACGTCGCCGTGTGCCTTATGCGGCCTCGGCCTTCCCCGCCGCCTCTACAAATAGGCCATGTAGGCGCTGACCCACAGCAGGATTGACGCGATGACCCCGATGGGGCCGGCGTCGGGGGAGAATGCCGTGGCCGCGCCCGACATGCCGGGGCGAAGCAGGTTACGGTCGAGGTCGCGCGGCAGCTCGATCTCGACCGGGAATTCCGCGGTGAGGCCGACCGCGCCGATGCGCGCCAGCGTGCCCGTCGCGGAGAGCTGTCCCTGTCCGACCCCACGACCGACGCGCAGGACCTTCGCGTCATGGATCCTGCCCGGATCATTCGCCAGGACCAACCTGACCTTGGCTCCCGGTATCACCGTCTTCAGCCCGTTCTGCTGGAAGACACCCAGCAGGACGATGTCGTCGGCGATGAGGAACGACATCATGGAGCGCATCGGCGTGACGCGGTCGCCGACCGCCAGCGCCGAGAGCGTGACGTAGCGGTCGGCCGGCGCGCGAATGCTCGTCCGCGCAAGCTCCCATTCCGCGTCGCCGAGCTGCGCCCGAAGTTGGGCGACGGTGGCGTTCTCGCCCCCAATCTGGGAGTCGAGCAGCGCCTTGACGCCCGCCTGGCGGGCCTCTGGCAGCATCACGGGCTCGGGTTGGCTTGCCATCGCCCACCTCCGCTCAGCGGTTGGTCCGGGGTTCAGCCGAGAAGACGGACTTCCAGTCCCGTGCCACATCGACCACAACCCAGCCACGCTCGGCGGCCTCGTCGAGAGCCTTGTCGAGTTGCCCGACATGGGACTGGCGGTCGTAGGCGTACTCGCGCTCGCCGTCGGTGTGATGGACGAGGCCCAGGAAGCGGGGACCGGCCCCGGCGGCGGTCCATTCCAGCATCTGCTGGTCGCCATCCGAGTTGCCGAAGGCCAGGATCGGCCGGCGCCCGATGAAGCGGTTGATGCCCGAAGGCTTGCCGGCGCCGTCATCGACGAACTCGACTTTCGCCTCCTTGACGAGCACCGGCTGTCCGTCGGGCCGGATCTCGAACTTGGTGACGCCGGACGAGCCCACGACCTGCTCGGGCGGGATGCCGTAGGTCCGCTCGGCGAAGGTGCGCATGAACTCGACGCCGCCCCCGGAGACGATGAAGGTCTTGAAGCCGCTTGCTCGCAGGAACCCGAGCAGTTCGAGCATCGGCTGATAAACGAGGCTGTCGTAGGGCCGCCCGAAGCGGGGATGGCGCGCGGTGCGGAGCCACTCCTTGACCACGGCATCGAATTCCGCCGTCGTCATGCCGGCGTGGGTCGCCGCCACGATCTGCAGCAGGCCCTTCTCACCGGCAGCAGCGACCGCCTTGGGATCGTTCTCGATCACGCCCTTGAACGGCTGCGTGTCCTTCCACTCCGGATGCGCGGGCGCGAGCGCCTTCACCCGGTCGAGGGCGAATGCCACCTGGAAGTAGACCGGCTGCTCCGCCCAGAGCGTACCGTCGTTGTCGAAGACCGCGACGCGCTCCGGCGGCGGGACGAAGTCGTGGCCGCCGGACGTGGTCACGCGCCCGACGAAGTCCAGGATGGCCTGCTTGGGGCCACCCTCGTTCCAGGACGGGAGAGGATCGGCCCGCCCCTCGGCAGCTCCCGCCCGTAGGATGCCCGGTGCGGCGACCAGCGTCGCGACACCCGACAGCATCGCCCGGCGGCTCACGCTCCCTGCCTGAACCGGCATGTCGTGCCTCCTGGAGAGTTGCCGCGGGTGTTCCGCTCCTCAGGAACGCCCGCGCTGGCGCATCACCGGCTGGGGACCTCCGTCGCCCGCTTCATCTTCTCAACGATCTGGTCGACGCTGAAGCTTGCCGCCCGCTGTCGGGGCGGGAACTCGCGGAACGTGTCGAGGAACTTCGCGACCTCCGCCTGAGCAGGAACGAGGACGTACACATTTGAAATGAGCCAGTCGTAGTAGGTGTTCGAGGTGATGTCGGCCCGCTCGTAGGGGTCAGCCCTCAGGTCAAACAGTTTCGGCACCCGCAGCGGCGTGAACGGCTCGGCCCAGATCCGCATCGTTCCGGGGGCGCGCTGCTCCTCGAAGACGATCTTCCAGTTCTCGTAGCGCATCCCGACGAGGTCGCCGTCGTCGTTGAAGTAGAAGAACCCCTTGCGGGCGCCGCGGTCCTGCTGGCCGGTCAGGTACGGGAGCTGGTTGTAGCCGTCGAGGTGGACCTTGAAGGACTTCGCTCCGGCCGTGTGGCCCTTGAGCAGCTTGTCCACGATGTTGGGATCACCCGCGGCGGCCACCAGGGTCGGCACCCAGTCGAGCCCACTGACGATCTCGTTCGAGACGGAGCCCGCCTGGATGTGGCCCGGCCAGCGGATCATGCAAGGCACCCGGAAGGCGCCCTCCCAGTTCGTGTCCTTCTCGCTGCGGAACGGCGTCATGGCGCTGTCCGGCCACGAGTTCATGTGCGGGCCGTTGTCGGTGGTGTAGAGCACGATGGTGTCGTTCGCGATGCCGAGGTCGTCGAGTTTCTTCAGGAGCTGCCCGATGTGCCCGTCATGCTCGACCATGCCGTCCGCGTACTCGGTCCGGGCAGTCAGGCCCGGCGGGCTGCGATGGTTCTCCGCGACATGCGTCCGGAGGTGCATCCGGGTCGCGTTGAACCAGCAGAAGAACGGCTTGTTCGCCCGGACCTGGCGCTCGATAAAATCCATAGCGGCGGCCGAGGTCTCGTCGTCAATTGTTTCCATCCGCTTTTTGGTGAGCGGACCCGTGTCCTCGATCTTGCCGTCCGCCGACGAGCGGATCACCCCGCGCGGGCCGAACCGCTTGCGGAACTCGGGATCGCGCGGGTAGGTCCGCTGCTCCGGCTCCTCCTCGGCGTTGAGATGATAGAGGTTGCCGAAGAACTCGTCGAAGCCGTGGTTCGTCGGCAGGTACTCGTCGCGGTCGCCGAGATGGTTCTTGCCGAACTGCCCCGTGGCGTAGCCGAGCGGCTTGAGGAGTTCCGCCAGCGTTGGATCTTCCTTCTGAAGACCCACCGTCGCGCCGGGTAGGCCAACCTTCGACAGGCCGGTCCGCAGGGTCGACTGGCCGGTGATAAAGGAGGAGCGGCCGGCCGTACAGCTTTGCTCGGCGTAGTAGTCGGTGAACATCATGCCCTCGCGGGCGATGCGGTCGATGTTGGGTGTGCGGTAACCCATCAGGCCGAAGGTGTAGGCGCTGATGTTCGACTGCCCGATGTCGTCGCCGAACATCACCAGGATGTTGACTGGCCGGCCTGTGGCGCCGGTCCTGACGGGGGCCGGCTGCGGGGCCGGGGCCGGTTGCTGCGCCTGCGCAATCGTGGGTGCGGTGCCGGCGACCGAGGCGGCCAGGGCAGTTCCCCCAAGCAGCATCCTCCGGCGGCTGATCGTTTTGGCGGCTGCTTCCTCATCCAAGGCGGCGTTCGACGGTAACGGATCGGTCATGGTCCTCTCCTTACGACGCAGCGGAAGCCGATATGACTGGTGGAGGTGTCGACCGGATGCGGGTGGCGCGCGGCTGGGCGATAGCGGCGGCAGTAGTTCGGCGCGCAGAGGTGCGAGCCGCCCTTGACCACGCGGCGGGGGATGCGGATCGCCGGCTGGGCCGGGTCGTAGCTTCCTTTCTCCTGGCCGCCCCGTGGGTTCTGTGGAATGCAGCAGGCCTTCGGCGCGTCGGTAGGGTGCTTTGGCGCGTAGAAGTCCGTGGTCCACTCCCAAACGTTGCCGATCATATCGTGCAGCCCGTAGCCGTTCGGCGGGAAGGTCGTGACCGGCGAGGTGCGCTCAAAGCCGTCCTCGGCGAGGTTCTGGTGCGGAAAGGCCCCCTGCCAGGTGTTGGCCATGTGCCGGCCGCCGGGCGTGAATTCGTCGCCCCAGGCGAACTCCGCCCCGTCGAGGCCGCCGCGCGCCGCGTACTCCCACTCGGCCTCCGTGGGCAGCTCCTTGCCGGCCCAGCGGGCGTAGGCTTCGGCATCGGCGTAGGCGACGTGCACCACCGGGTGGTCGTCCAGCCCCGCGATGGAGGAACCGGGGCCGAGCGGGCGGCGCCAGCTGGCGCCGAACCTGAACCGCCACCACGCGCTCCAGTCCCGCAGATCGACGGCGCCCTTGGGTGGTTTGAACACCAGGGAGCCCGCCTGCAGCATGTGCGGCAGCGCGCCCGGATAGTCCTCGGCTTTCGGCTTCCGCTCCGCCATCGTCACGTGCCCGGTCGCCCGCACGAAGGCCCGGAACTGGGCATTGGTGACCGGGGTACGATCGATCCAGAAGCCGTCGACGCTGACCCGGTGCACCGGCGCTTCCTCCGGGTAGTGCCGGTCCGAGCCCATTCGGAACGTGCCCCCAGCCACGAAGACCATGCCTGCGAGCAGATCCGGCGAATCGGCTGGACGGTCTAGGACAGGGGCCTCCGCCATCGCTCGCTCCTCGACACAGGCGAGAAGAAGCGCCGTTCTAATCGAACGCACTGCAGAAATATCGACAGTCCTGCTGGTACGAGAGCTTAGGAAGAGCTTCGCAGGACCGCTGGCCTAGCCCCTTAAGCTACGACAGTTTGCTCGGGGTGTCCATCGTGGGGAACTCTTGGTTGCATTCGGGCGGATTGTGCCAGCCGGTCGAGCCCTATATCCTTCCGTTGGCTTGACTTCTGACTTGGCACACTGGCGCTCAGAACTTAGCCACAACGGGTTTGGTCTCCGGCGCTGCCTTCGGTGGCGCGACCCAGAGCGGGAAGGAGACCTCCAGGAAGCCGAGCGTGCCCTGGAAACGGTTCTCCACCTCGACCTCGCGCAACACCTTCATGCGGGCGGTGACCGGGATCTGCCCGACTGGGACGGTCAGGCCGGCCATCCCGCCGACCGCCGTGACCCGGCCCTTGAACGGCCCGAGCCGGGCGCCGGAGCCGCTGTCGCCCGTGATCTGCTGGTAGTGGGAGGCGATGACGCCAATCGACAGCTCCTTGGTCAGGTTCTTTGAGGCCGAGACCTCGACGTGGAACTCGTGGCCCGTCACGTATTGCGTCGCCGGGTTCTTGCCGTTGAGCGTGAAGCCGGCCGCGGCCGAGAGCTCGATGCCAAGTGCCGGATCGAGATAGGTCGCGGCGGCCGAGATATCGCCGATGTAGCGGTTGAGGGCGATGTTCGAGAGCTGCCCAGGTTCGTAGGCCCCGGCCGGGATGCTGAGCAAGCCCGCGACCTTCCAGTGCCAGTTGCCGGAGTGCCAGCCGAGGGAGGTCCCCACGATGGGGTCGCCGGCGTTGAAGGTCGCGTCGCTCACGGACACTCCAACGGGGCGACCGACCACTTGGTTGACGAGCGGCCCATTGAGGAGAGCGCCCGCGCGGACCGCGGGCGTGCCGAAGGGCATCACGAAAGCGAAGGCGAGATTGCCGCCGAGGATCTCGGCCGGAGTGACCCACAGGCCAGTGGCGAAGTCGGCCACGATGTTCGCCTTGACGTCCGCGACCACGTTGCCGCCGAGCTGGGTGCTGCGGTTACCGCCGATCTTGCCATTGTAGAAGTAGGTGGAGCTGTCGAAGTACACGCCCGGCGGCGGCAGGACGCCGGCATCCGGCACGGCTAGGCCCTCGATGTAGAAGCTGAAGCCGCCTTCGGCCGCCTGGGCCGGCGCTGCCAGGGAGCCAAGGGCCGCCAGGAGAATGCCGCCGACTTGGTGACGTGCGAGTTGTTTCATGTCCGCCCCCGACTGTACGTCGACAGGTACATTCCCTGTCTCACCTCCTCGCGTGCAATCGGGGCGAACCCCTTGTCGGGCGGATAAAAACCCTAATATACCAAAATTGTTGCTTCTGATGCATTTCTGATACACGTCCGGAAAGCATAGGAGAGCCACTGCGCGCCTCTGGAAGCCTGGAAGGCGTCCAAGAGCGTAGGTTTAAGGATGCTGATTACAGTCAGTCAGTTAAGGCGGGCTGGGTGTTTCGAAGCAATTTTGTTCAAGCGATGGCCCTATACATGACGGGACCCAAGGCGGACGTCGGCTCGATGGCCGCCGCGGGAAGGCATCGGTCATGACATCGCGGCACGTTGGGCAGGGAGGCTCACGAGTGGAACGGGGCCGAGCTCGACACGGCGATGAGGCGGCTAAGCCGGATCGGCCGCATACCGGGCATCGGGTCGTTCAGGTAGTCGCGGATGGCCGCATCAATCTGCTGGTCCGTGACGTGTTTGAGCTTGTACAGCTCGCCGATGATGGGAGTGTTGGGCATACCGGCAATTTAGGGCCACGCGCTTGCCTGGGCATGGCAACGGGCCGGTCGCCCTCAGCACGGTCAGGCCGATCGTCGGCGGCGGGATCTCCCGGCCGTGGTCGTCGTAGGCGCGGTGGGGCGGCGCTTCTTCACAGGACGGTCGGCTCCGACAAAGGGATGGAGACAAGATAGATCGGGGCTTCGTCGAAGACGGTATGCATCGCGCCAACGATGAAACGCATCGCTTTGCCACTGCTCAACCGTGAACCACGAACGGTGCCGGCCGCTCAGTTCGATCATCTGCCAGCGCCGCACACGGCCGATCAGGCGCCCGTCGCGATAGACCCGCTTCTCGCGTGTGGCGGCACCGCCGGCGAAATGCCAGCGGTGATCGACGTGCAGCGGCATCGAGCGCTCCATCGCTGGCAGCAATATCGCCAGCTCTGGCGACCTTTGCCACTGTGCTTTCGAGCTACCGTTGCCACTCCTTGGGCTCGCCTCCGCGGTCGCGGCGATATCAAATCTAATCCCGCCGCGATCTCCCGCAGGCCGCACGTTGGCTCCGTGCCAGTGGCAGGGCAGCAGGACGCCCGACCAGCCGCCGCGGATCACGCCGGACTTGGGGTTCGCGCCGCTTGGGGTTCGCGCCGAATAGGGTGATAGTGTCCGGGAGTTGGTTCGGGACCTAAGCAGACTTGCGTTGGCGTGCCACCGCTGCGTCCGCTTGGGCTTTTGATGTGCCGCAGGTTTTTGACGGAAAACCGCAACGCACTGTTCCGAAACCTGCTTAGCGATCCGATCCTCCCTCGGGAGGGGCCGACGCATCAAGAGCCGGAAGGCCGTCAGGGGCCACCACGCGCGCCCGGCGATCTGGCCCGCGGGAGCCCACCCGGCCGCCATATCCCGCGGGAGCAACCGGAGGGAACCATGGCCGACATCCACCGCGCCGCGTCCGAGGGCTTTTCGGCGGGGGCGGACGCCTATGCGGCGGGCCGTCCGAACTATCCTGCGCAGATCGTGCCGTGGCTTTGCGCCGAGCTGCGGCTCGGCCCAGGCCGCGTCGCCCTCGATCTCGGATCGGGCACCGGCAAGCTTCTTCCCTCCCTGCGCGAGACCGGAGCCCGGCTGATCGCCGTGGAGCCCGTCGCGGCGATGCGCGACAGGCTGGTTCGGGACCATCCCGACGTGCAGGCCCTCGACGGACGCGCCGAGGCGATCCCGCTGCCCGACGCCTGCGTCGACGCGGTCGTCTGCGCCCAAGCCTTCCATTGGTTCGCCACCCCGGAGGCGCTCGCCGAGATCGCCCGCGTGCTGCGACCGGGCGGTGCGCTCGGCTTGATCTGGAACATCCGCGACGAGCGCGTCGGCTGGGTGGCGGCGCTCTCGGAGATCATGAGCCGGCATGAGGGTGACGTCCCGCACTTCCATTCGGGCGCATGGCGGCGCCTCTTCCCCGCCGCGGGCTTCGGCCCGCTGCGCGAGACGCGTGTTCCGCACCGCCATGTCGGACCGCCCGAAGCGGTGATCCTGGATCGCACGCTCTCGGTCAGCTTCATCGCCGCCCTGCCCGATGCCGCGCGTGCCGCCGTTGCGGCGGAGGTCCGCGCCCTCATCGCCGCGACGCCCGCGCTTGCCGGGCGGGACGAGGTCGTCGTCCCGTACGAGACGGCAGCCTTTGCCTGCACGAGGCTGGGCTGAACGCCCGGACGCCTTCACAAACGGCGGGCATTCGAGAGCGTCTCGACCCACTCGTCGGGCGGGAAGCCAGGGCGCGGCACCACAGTCGCCTTCTCGGGAATTCGCGAGCGCACTTGGATGGCTGATCGATGAGGCGCATATTGGCTCCATCACCAGCAGATCCGAACCCGTAGGCGCTGGTGGCTGAGAGACCTGCGCTCCCGCCTGCATGGCTGAGGGGTGCCGTCTTGACCGACTACCTCCAACAAGAGCAAGAAGACCTGATCCAAGCGGATCGGCACCTCGCTGCCGGTGAGAAGCGGGTTATCGAGCAAATCGTCTTGCTCCAAAGGATGACCGAGAAGGGCTACGATACTGCCACAGGCAAGGACCTTCTACGATTGCTGGAAGAGACCATGGTGATTTGGCAGGACCATCGCCAGCTCATCCTGGACGCCATTGCCCGGCATGAGAGGGCTATCTCTCACTCTCCTCAGGCGGATCCTGGGCCATGAGCTGCCTGACCCTGGCCAACTCCTCAGGCGGGTGCGGCAGGAGCGGATCCAGTTCGGCCCCGATCTGAGCAAGCCGCTGAGCTTGGTGCCGGACCTTTACTTGGGACTGCTCAAGGGCTTGGCGGAGCCGTGCTGCTTCGGCCACGACCGCGTCCGCGCGCTGGATCAGGGGGGCGTCCTCGATGCTCATGGCGACACCTATCCGCCGGATTATCACCCCTAACGCAGCATCGATGCTGCCGTTCTATAAAGTCGCTTACGCGCCAGCAGTACCTGCGCGCGACCACCGGGCCAGATTGCTGCATCTCACATTGGGCGTGCCACTGTAATCGCGGCCCACACGGCGACACGCCTGGAGCCCTCACCTGCTCCCTCATCCGCGGCGATGCGGGCAGCCACCGGTACACTGATCAGTCGGCACCTTCGTCGGGGATGTTGAGGACCGTGCCACAGGCCTTCAGTGCACCGCATCTGCGCAGGATCTTCTCCGAGGCCGCCATGGCCGGATCGGCGAGCTGCGCTGGAGTGAAATTGGTCTGCACGACGGCCCCCTGCTGCCGCGCCCGCGTTCATTACCACGCCCTGGATGAGGGCCACGCGGTTGTACGCTCACCATACAAGGTATTCAGATATGCCGACGTTTCTCGACGAGAGATGCGAATCGCTCATATTCGGCTGGATCAACCTTGTACGAGTGATCGTCATCTGGGAACGCCCCGGTCTTCACCTCTTCGACATAAGAGCGTATCCCCGTGACTGCAACTTCTGTTAAGTTCGCATACCGTTTGGTGAACTTCGGCTTAAAATCTATGAACACCCCGAGCAGGTCGTACGCAAGTAGGATCTGACCATCACAGCCGGCCCCAGCGCCGATGCCGATTGTAGGGATTGAGAGCTGTTCCGAGATCAGCTTGGCAATCGGTGCTGGAACAGCCTCAAACTCCAGCATGAAACAGCCTGCATCCTCGATTGCGAGCGCATCCTCAAGGATCTTCATAGCGGCTTCAGCCGTGCGGCCCTGGATCTTGAAGCCACCGAACGTCGCGATTGTGTGTGGTGTCAGGCCGATATGTGAGGCCGTCGGAATACCCGCATCAACGAGAGCCTTGAGAATGTGCGCTTGGCTCCTGCCTCCCTGAGGTTTGACTGCGTCGCACAGGGCGTCTTGCATGAAGCGCGTGGCGTTCGTGAGTGCGCGCTCCACGGTGTTGTAGCTCTGGTAGGGCATGCACCCGAGCACGAAGGTGTTCGGAGTTCCCCGCCGCACGGCCTGCGCGTGGAGGACCATCATATCCATAGTCGCCGGGATCGTGCTCGGATGGCCATGAGCGACCATCGCAAGGCTATCGCCGACCACCGCAACGTCGACGCCGGCCATCTCAGCCCAGCGGGCTGAGGTGTAATCCGGGACTGACATATAGACCATCTTCTCACCTGTCCGCTTGGAGTTGCGGATGTCGGTGATGGTTCGTTTTTCTCTCCTGCCGGCCCCATCGGCCGCAAGTGCTTTCACACTGGCCGTCGTCGTTGCCCCCATGGCTTCCCCTCGGTTCCCGTCATGCGATTGTGTGAGGTATCCGGTACGTCGCTTCACCTCACAGCGTGCGCAACACGCGATCGATGTCGGCGGAGGTCATCTCCCACTCGTTCTGAAAGTTGGCCACAACGGTTCTCATGAAGCCGTCCTGGAGTCTGGCCGCCTCAGCCGGGTCGCCGAGGTGATCAACCAGGATGGCGTAGGCCAATTGAGACGGTTCGGGGCCTTCATAACTCCACTCGAAGCCGTTGCGTGAATAGCACTTCGTGCTGGTCTGATCGTCGAGTGGTTCGCCATCGACCGTCACGACAATGCCATCGATTGTGCGATCTCCCGTGTAGACCTTCATGACCGCCGTGCCCCCGACAGCTGGTGCCGCGGCGTACGCCCGTCGGAGCGGTTCCGCATGACCTCAGGGAAGATCCAGAGGCTGAAGACCATGAACGGTCCCAAGAATGCGACTGCGCGCTGCGGACCGATCTGCCCGAGGTAACCCATGTAGAACCAGCCCGCCACGGCGGCTAATGCCACAGCGATTGACAGACCGAACTTGATCCTGAATGGCATATAACTCCTCCTACGCTTTCGTTATTTACAGGCTGAACACGTTACCTACGGCCTGGAGCGCGCCGAGCGTTGCACCGAAGCCGGCGAGCACGATGGCGAGACCGGCCTGACCGTCGCGCCACTTCGTCGGCCAGACGTTGAACAGTCCGGGCGCGAACAGGAACGCGAAGCCGCCGACAATGACGAGGCTCGTCCAGCGCAGGTGCTCAACCCCATACGCAACGCTTCCAGCGCCGAGGGCCACGAGCAGCAGCAGGTTGATGCTGAGCAGGGCGAGGCCGAGTGGGCGCTTGAGATCAGGACGCGTCTCCAGCGGAAAGGCGCCGGTCAACACGTAGAAGCCGAGGCAGGTCACGCCTGCGAAGATTGTGAACCACAGCAGGGCGACCACGTTGGGTTCGACCATATCCATTGCTGCACCTCTCAAGGGGTGGTGGCGACCGGTGCGGCGCCACCGGCAGGTTTGTGAGAATGATCTGGCCTTATACCAACGGTCATTTTCAATGACCGTTGGTTCCACTCTCGAATTTTCGCCAAGCCTTGGGTTTGGTGTCGACAATTCGAGATGGGTCAACGGCCCGATGCGTGAGCATGCGCGCCAGCACTTAGCTTACGTCAGCAGTCTGGGCCGTTGATATTATTCGGCGGGCTGCATGCAGCCCTGCGCCGGGGCTCCCGGAGTACGGGAGGTTTTGCGCATGTCCTTCTTGACGAAGCGGGTGTCGTACCCGTTGAAGAGCGTGCCCAGCAGGCCGCGATCAAGGTCCGACGTTCCGAACAGCCAGTCCATGATAGGGAAGGTCAGGTTCATGTTGCGCTCCATCATGATCGATTGGTCATGGTGGGCCGTGTGATGCCGCCGGTTCGTGTTGATGAGCGGCATGTTGCGCACGAACCAGTTCTCATCGACGTGACAGCAGAAGTGCATGAACTCGTAGATCAAGTAGATGCTGGTCGTGGTCGTGATGAACAGCCATCCGACATTCGGCGTGAACAGGTTGCCGAGCACGATCGCGCCGGGGACCGACATCAGGGTGAAGGTCGCCAGGGCGTAGGGCGGGAAGAACGTCACTCGGTAATCGCGGTGATCGGCGAACCGCATCTCGTGATCGGTGAAGAATTGATGATGCTGGAGCGTGTGCCGATTGTAGACCGCGCGGGCGATCGGATTATTTGAAGGGCGATGCATGACATACCGGTGCAGCCACCACTCGAAGAAATTGCAGAACAGGAACACCACCGGGACAGTCAGCCACTCTAACCAGGTCACGCTGTGCAGGTTTGAAATATAAATATAGAGAGCTGTCAGACCAATCGTGTAGATGATAGCGATGTGTAAGAAGCCATTGTACCAGCCGGCGACACGCTGACGGTAGTTGGCGCGGTAGTTCCGCTGCCGTTCTGACATGTTGGTGACGGCAAGTTCCATCGTAGGCTCCCTTGGTTCGGTGGTGTCCGCGAGGGCCGAGTTGCGGCAGCAAGTGGCCCTCTGGATTTGGACGAGGCGAGCGGTGCCGCGTCCTCGTAAGCGATCAGTTCAGATGCATCGGACGGCTGCGCCATTTCGCGCCGGACACGTCCTGCGGGCGGATCGGCGTTGCCATGCCGTGCCCCCGTTTCCCTCTAATATACCCGTGATATATCACAGCGCAAGCGAGAATGCCCATGGCATCCAAAAATTCAGGAACGCGGGCGGGCCCGCGTTCCTGCGTCTCGCGCTAATGGGAGATCGCTTCGAGCGATTTGCCCTTCGTTTCGACGCCGAGGATCGCCACCGCCGCGGCGGCGATCACGAACGAGCCGCCACCGAGCGCGAAAACGCCGCCCTGACCGAGCACCGGAAGGATCACACCGATTGCATAAGGCCCGAGGAGTGAACCGACGCGGCCGATTGCGGACGCGCAACCTGCACCCGTGGCGCGCGCACGGGTCGGGTAGAGTTCGGGCGTGTAAGCGTAGAGCACGGACCACATCCCGAACAGGAAGAACTGCATCACCAGGCCGAAGGCGATGAGCCAGCCGAAGGACGGGGAGTGCCCGTAGAGGTAGGCGGCGATGGCGCTGCCGAGCAGCATCAGGACGGCGGTCGGCTTGCGGCCCCAGCCCTCGACCAGAAGAGCCGAGCTGATGAAGCCGGGGACACCAGCCAGCGAAATCAGGATCGTGTAGCTGACCGACTTGGTAACGCTGTGTCCGGCCTCCTGGAGCAGCGCACCGAGCCAAGTGGTGAGGCCATAGAAGCCGAGCAGCGCGAAGAACCACGTGAGCCAGATCATCACGGTCCGGCTGGCGTAGCCCGAACTCCAGAGTTCCAGGAACGAGAAGCGGCGCTCGCCCTGCGCCTGCGCCGGCAGGGGCTGCGGCTCGGGCAGAGGACGGCCGTCGAGGCGCGCCCGGACCTTCGCCTCGATGTCAGCGAGCACACGGTTTGCCTCATCGAAGCGCCCGCGATCGGCGAGCCAACGGGGCGATTCGGGCACGAACATCCGGACGACGAACAGGAACAGCGCCGGCACTGCCTGGGCCAGGAAGACCGCCCGCCAGCCGAACGTGCTCAGGAGGACGAGACTGAGGAGGCCGGCCGCGATGAAGCCAAGCGGCCAGAATCCCTCCAGCACGGCGAGATAGCGGCCGCGCTTCGCCGACGGCAGGAACTCCGAGACGATCGCCAGGGCGACCGGGAACTCCATGCCCATGCCGAAGCCGAGGAGCAGGCGGGCGTAGCCCAGGGCCGTGGAATCGGGTGCGTAGGCGCACCAGACGCTGCCGAGCCCCCAGAAGATCATGCTCACCTGAAAGACGAGCTTGCGGCCGAAGCGGTCGGCCAGCATCCCCGAGATCCCGGCCCCCAGGAACATGCCGACGAAGCTCATACTGGAGAGGAGCCCAGCCTGCGCGGTCGAGAGCCCGAATTCCGTCCGGATCGAGCCGAGCAGGAAGGTGAGTGAGCCGAGGTCGATCGAGTCGAAGAACCACGCGGTCGCGATGATGATGAAGATGGTGCGCTGGAACCCGGTCATCGGCAGGCGCTCCAGCCGTGCCGCGACCATCGCAGCCGAGCCTTGACCTGCCACCGCGGTCGCCGCGCCGAGTACCGGCGTGTCGGCGGGAAGTGCCACTTGCCCTGCCATCGTTTGCCTCCCTGACAGTCTTGTGCTGCGTGGTCAGCATGATGCATACGGCTGGGATGCACAAGATATATCACGCGGGTTTCAGGCCGGCCGCAGGTGTGCAGCAGCCGTGCGCCCCCCATATCTGCGTGGTATGAAGAGGCCTGACGAAGCTGATGGACCGCTGATGAATTACATCGCCGGCAAGCCGCCCGCAGTGCGCCCTGCAAGGCGTAGCAAGAAGCCCAATCACAAGGGAGCTTCCGCCGCCCCGCTTGACCCTGTCGAGCAAGGCGAGATCCAGGATCTGTCTCTGGCGGAGCAAGCCTACCATCAACTCGAGGAGTTGATCACAACTCTCGCCCTGCCACCCGGAACGGTTCTTGCAGAGCAGGGCCTTGCCCAACGCCTTCAGATTGGCCGGACGCCGATCCGTGAGGCCCTGCAGCGTCTGGCACGTGACGGCTTGGTCGTGGTGATTCCTCGACGCGGCATTCTCGTCTCGGAGATCAACCTGCGTACGCAGCTCCGCCTGTTGGAAACGCGACGGGTGCTGGAGCATCTGATTGCTCGACTTGCCGCCGAACGTGCCACCGCTGAGGAGCGTCGCGCCTTCGCGGAGATTGCCGCGAACATGCGCGCGGCCGCAGATGCCGCCGATGACATCGCTTTTATGCGTCTGGACCGGCAGTTCAACGAGCTTGCTGCCGCTGCATCACGGAATGAATTTGCTGTACGCTCCCTGAACTCGATGGCTGCTCTGTCAAGACGTTTCTGGTATCAGCATTACAAAGAAGCGGCGGATCTGCCGCTTGCGGCGAATCTTCATGCAGAGGTGTGCGAAGCCATTGCCAAACGCGACGTCAAGGCCGCGGGAGAAGCGTCCGACCGTCTGATGGATTATATCGACAGCTTTGCTCGAAAAACCCTGGATACATGACGAATGGCGCAGGGCATTGTCTGCTTAACTGACCAAAATTCACGCAATGAAGTGAATTCACTCCGAATGATCATGCCCGAAAACCCCAGTCGATTACATTGCTGGTATTACGGTCTGCCGTCGCTTTAACGTGCTGCGCGGGCTTGCGTGTCCCGCCTTCACGCGACGGCGAGCCATGCTGAGCGACACGCAATGGGCGCTTCTGGAGCCGCTGATCGAAGAGGGCCGGCCCACGGGCAAGACCCCGCCCGAAGATCTGTGCCGCACCATCTCGGCCATCCTCCGGCGCCACAAGAACGGCGCCAAGTGGCGCGCCATCCCGGAGGATCTCGGTCCCTGGTGGCGCGGGGCCCGGATCTTCGTTCGCGGGGGGCCCGGGCCGGCGTGTGAAAGCGCCTGCTCAGCCGCCCGCTTCGAGAAACCGCCTCAAGCTTCCTCGGCGTGCTCCGCCTCGCTACAATCGACTGGCTCAAGTGACGACAGGCCGCAATGCGTTTAAAGCGGCTTCTTGAGCATCCGCGCGCAGAGGCCGACGATGCCCTCGCGGAACAAGATCACGCAGATCACGAACACCACGCCCTGGATGATCGTCACCCAGGCGCCGAACTGCGCGAGGTAGTTCTCCATCGCCACGATCACGAAGGCGCCGATGATCGGCCCGAACACCGTGCCCATGCCGCCCACCAGCGTCATCAGCACCACCTCGCCCGACATCGACCAGTGCACGTCGGTGAGCGAGGCGAGCTGGAACACGATCGCCTTGGTCGCCCCGGCCAGCCCCGCCAGCGTGGTCGAGAGCACGAACACCGCCAGCTTGTACTGGCTCGCCCGGTAGCCCAGCGACACCGCCCGCGGCTCGTTGTCCCGGATCGCCTTCAGCACCTGGCCGAACGGCGAGTGGATGATGCGGTAGATCAGCAGCAGCCCCAGGAAGAAGATCAGCGCCACCAGCGCATACAGCACCCGGTCGTCCGCCAGGCTGATCACCCCGAACAGCTGGCCGCGCGGCACCGCCTGGATGCCGTCCTCGCCGCCGGTGAACGCCGCCTGCAGCGAGAAGAAGAACACCATCTGGGCCAGCGCCAGGGTGATCATCGAGAAGTAGATGCCCTGGCGCCGGATCGCCAGCGCCCCGAACACCAGGCCGAGCAGCGCCGCGGTGAGCGTGCCGGCCAGGATCGCCAGTTCCGGGCTCAGGCCCCAGACCTTGGCGCCATAGGCCGCGATGTAGCTCGCCATGCCGAAATAGGCGGCATGGCCGAAGCTGAGCAGCCCGCCGTAGCCGAGCAGAAGGTTGAAGGCCAGCGCGAACAGCGCGAAGCACAGCACCTTCATCAGGAAGACCGGGTAGAGGATCAGCGGCAGCACCGCGAGCGCGACCGCGATGCCGATGAACACCAGGCGGTGGAGCGCCTTGGTGTCGCGGCCCTCCGGCAGGGCGCTGGCGATGGGGGTGGCGTCGTCGGGCGCCGTGGCGGCGGAGTGGGCCATCTCAGGCGGTCCTTGCGGGAGCGGGAAGCGGAGGATGCAACATCAGGCGGTGCGTCCGAACAGGCCGGCGGGCTTGACCAGCAGCACCAGCACCATGATGACGAAGATCACGGTCGAGGAGGCTTCGGGGTAGAACACCTTGGTGAGGCCCTCGACCAGGCCGAGCGTGAAGCCGGTGACGATCGAGCCGAGGATCGAGCCCATGCCGCCGATCACCACCACGGCGAAGACCACGATGATGATGTCGGCGCCCATGTTGGGGTTGACCGAATAGACCGGGGCGGCGAGCACGCCCGCGAAGGCGGCGAGCGCGACGCCGAAGCCGTAGGTGAGGGTGAGCAGCAGCGGCACGTTGACGCCGAAGGCCTGGACCAGGGTCGGGTTCTCGGTGGCGGCGCGCAGGTAGGCGCCGAGCTTGGTCTTCTCGATCACCAGCCAGGTGGCGAGGCAGACCACGAGCGAGGCGACCACCACCCAGCCGCGGTAGTTGGGCAGGAACATGAAGGGCAGGCGCTGGCCGCCCGACAGTTCGGCGGGGATGGCGTAGGGCAGGCCCGAGACGCCGTACTGGTTGCGGAACAGGCCCTGGATGATGAGGGCGAGCCCGAAGGTGAGCAGCAGGCCGTAGAGGTGGTCGAGCTTGTACAGCCGCGCGATCAGGAGCCGCTCCAGGATCACCCCGAACAGGCCGACCGCGAGCGGGGCCAGCAGCAGCGCCCACCAGTAGCCGATGCCGGCGTAGTTCAAGAGCATCCAGGCCACGAAGGCGCCCATCATGTACTGGGCGCCGTGGGTGAAGTTGATGATGTTGAGGAGCCCGAAGATGATCGCGAGGCCGAGCGACAGGATCGCGTAGAACGAGCCGTTGATGAGGCCGAGCAGCAGCTGTCCGAACAGCGCCTGCAGGGGTACGCCGAAGATCATGGTCATGGCTCAGACGCCCAGGTATGCGTGCAGCTTGTCGATGTTGGCGTCGAGCTCGGCATTGGGGATCATGTCGATCACCCGCCCCTGCTCGACCACGAAATGCCGGTCCGCCACCGTCTGGGCGAAGCGGAAGTTCTGCTCCACCAGCACGATCGTGTAGCCCTCGCTCTTCAGCCGGGCCAGCGTGCGGCCGATCTGCTGCACGATCACCGGCGCAAGCCCCTCGGTCGGCTCGTCGAGCAGGATCAGCTTGGCCCCCGTGCGCAGGATGCGGCCGATCGCCAGCATCTGCTGCTCGCCCCCCGACAGCTTGGTGCCCTGGCTGCCCGCGCGCTCCTGCAGGTTCGGAAACAGCGTGTAGATCTGCTCCACGCTCATGCCGCCGGGCTTCACCCGCGGCGGCAGCATCAGGTTCTCGTAGACCGACAGGCTCGAGAAGATGCCCCGCTCCTCCGGCACGTAACCGAGACCCAGCTTGGCGATGCTGCGCGAGGCCATCCCGATCGTCTCGGTGCCGGCGTAGCGGATCGAGCCCTTGCGCTTGCCGAGGATCCCGATGATCGCCCGCAGCGTCGTGGTTTTGCCCGCGCCGTTGCGGCCGAGCAGCGTCACCACCTCGCCCGGCCGCACGTCGAAGCTGACGCCGTGCAGCACATGGCTCTCGCCGTACCAGCCCTCCAGCCCCTGGACCGCGAGCAGCGGCGCCGCGGCCGCGGATGTCGTCAGCGCCGCCTCAGCCATGTCCGGCTCCGATATAGGCCTCGACCACGCGGGGATCCTTCGAGACGGTGGCATAGTCGCCCTCCGCCAGCACCTGGCCGCGGGCCAGCACGGTGATGCGGTCGGACAGCGAGGCCACCACCGAGAGGTTGTGCTCGACCATCAGGATGGTGCGGTTGGCCGAGACCCGCCGGATCAGGGCGGCGGTGCGGTCGACGTCCTCGTGCCCCATGCCGGCCATCGGCTCGTCGAGCAGCAGCATGGCGGGATTGAGGGCGAGCGTGGTGGCGATCTCCAGGGCCCGCTTGCGGCCATAGGACAGCTCGACCGCCGGCACCTCGGCGAAGTCGGCCAGGCCCACCGCCTCGATCAAGCTGAGCGCCTCGTCGTTGAGGGCGCGCAGCACGCGCTCGGAGCGCCAGAAGTCGAAGGAATCGCCGCGCTGGCGCCGCTGCAGGGCGATGCGGACGTTCTCCTTGACGGTCAGGTGCGGGAAGACCGCCGAGATCTGGAAGGAGCGCACCAAGCCGAGCCGGGCCACGTCGGCGGGCTTCATCCGGGTGATGTCGCGGCCGTTGTAGCGGATCGCGCCGGCGGTGGGGGTGAGGAACTTGGTGAGCAGGTTGAAGCAGGTGGTCTTGCCGGCCCCGTTCGGGCCGATCAGCGCGTGGATCGTGCCGCGCTCGACCCGAAGCGCCACGCCGTTCACGGCGCGGAAGCCCTTGAATTCCATCGTCAGGCCTTCCGTGGCCAGCACGATGTCGCGATCGTCCGGCGCTGCGGCCCTCGCAGGCTGCATCGAAACCTCCCTGTTACCCGGACCCGCCGTCACGCGGGTCTCGTGAGGCTGGATCACCCTTCGGCGACCCAGCCCCGTTCAGCTCTCGCAAACGGATCTCAGCCCGCGAGGGCGAGCTGCATCCGCTGGTGGAACAGCGCCGCATCCATCTCGCGCAGTGACTCCGAGATGCGCGCGGGCGCGAACTCCATCTGACCGAGCACGTCGCGCTCGACATCGATCCCGGGGGCAATCTCGGTCAGGACGAGGCCCTCGGGGGTCATTTCGAACACCGCCCGTTCGGTCACAATCAAGGCGGTCTGTCCGCGTTCACGCACGCCGGCGCCGACGTCGTAGGTAATGCTCTCGACGCAGCGCGCGAACTTCTTGACCTTGCCTTCTTTAAGGACGCGCGTGCGCCCGTCCTCGTAGGCGATCGACAGGCCACCCGTCGTCATGGTGCCGGTGAAGACGAGCCGCTCCGCTCGCTCGGCGATGTCGATGAAGCCGCCGGCGCCGGGATTGGCCGCGCCGAAGCGGCTCACGTTCACGCGGCCCTTCTCGTCGAACTGGGCGAAGGCGAGCGCCGCGAAGCGGCACAGGCCGCCGTCGATCACGTCGAACTGGGTGACACCATCGAGGATCGCATCGGGGTTCACGTTGGCCGAGAACTGCCAGCCCGACATGACGACGCCGCCATAGGAACCGTGCTCGGTGGTGAACCACCAATCCTTGATCGCTCCGTCTTTGAACAGGCCCTGCTCGTTCATGACGAGAGGGATGTCGGCCGCTGCCCCGAAGCCGAAGATCGACAATTCGTGGCGCCGCACCTCCTTTGCCGCCCGGGCGGCGATGACCTTGTCGGGGCCCATCTCGGGCCGCGGCAGCTGCGAGAGGGGGATGCGCGTCCCGCTGAAATAGGACGGATCGTAGGGCACGCCCGTCGTCATCATCATGTCCTCATCGACGACGACGGCGTCCACGAACATGCCGGGCACGCGGACGGCGCTCGCCGGCCGTTCCCCGTGCGGCACGATCCGCCGGACCTGGGCGACGACCCGGCCGCCGCAGGCCTTGCAGGCGAGCACCAGGGCGAGGCTTGAGGAGGTCAGCGGCTCGTCCTCGAAGGACAGGTTGCCCTCCTCGTCCGCCGACGAGGCCCGCACGATGGCTGTGTCAATCGGCCAGGTCGGGTAGTAGAGCAGCCGCTCGCCGTCGAGCTCGATCGCCCGCACGAGGTCCTCGGCCGCCTTCGCGGTGAACTTGCCGCCGCCGAGATCCGGGTCGATGTAGGTGCCGAGCCCGACCCGGGTGATGTAACCTGGGCTTTTGCGGGCGACCTCGCGCAGCCAGTGCATCGAAGCGCCGATCGGCCAGGAATAGGCTTCGATCCGGTTCTCGCGCACGAGCCGCATCAGCTCGGGACGCTTGCCGGTGACCGGGTCCACGGGATTGATGAAGGAGCCGCTGACGATCCGCTTCATCAGCCCTTCCTGGGCGACGTGATCCATCCCCTTGATGCCTTGGGCATCCCCGGTCCCGCAGGGAAAGTAAAAGGTCAGGTCGCGCGGGGAGCCCGTCTCGCGGAAGCGGTCACCCAGGGCCTTGAGAATGCGGTCCGGGGTGATCCAGCCGATCACGCCGACAGAGGCCACCGTCGAGCCATCGCGGATGGTCTCGACGAAGCGGGCGGCATCGACAATCTTGGTCATGACCTCACCGTGAAGCGCGCGAGGGTGGCCTGGGCCGAGGCGGATTCGCAGTCGCGCGCGAACATCCGCGACGCGACGTTGTCGAGCCGTTCGGCATCGGCCATCACGAAGGGCTCGAAGAAGCGCTTGGTGGACGTCACCGCCTCGGGGGGGAGCTTGGCGAGCCCCTGCGCGACGGCGAGCGCCCGGTCGAGGGCGCCGCCCGCTTCGGCAGTGTAGTCGGCAACGCCGAGCCGCAGAGCCTCCCGGCCGTCGATCGACTCCACCCCCCAGGTCAGGAGCCGGGCCCGCACAGGCCCGACGCGGGCGAGCAGCGCCTGCAGCCCCCAGACCGGCAGCCAGCCGTTGGTGACCTCCGCGAGATGCCAGCGGGCATTCTCGGCGCTGACGACCACGTCGCAGGAGACGGCCAGGATGAAGCCGCCGCCGAGCGCGTAGCCCTCGACCGCCGCAACGACGGGCTTCGTCAGGAAGCCGATGCTGCGGGCAACCGTAGCGGTTTCGGCCTCGTGGTCGCACATAGCGGGGATCGAGAGGCCCCCGAGTTCCTTGAGATCGCTCCCCGCGCAGAAGGCCGGTGGCGCCCCCGTCAGCACGATCGCCCGCACGCTCTCGTCCGCATCGGCGGCGCGCAGGGCCGCCGACAGGGCCCGCATCGATTCCGTCCCCAGCGCGTTGCGCCGTGCCGCGCGATCAAGCGTCACGATCGCGACCGATCCCCTGGTCTCCGATCTCACCATGGTCCAATCCTCTTTAAGCGCCGCGTCCTGCAGGGCCCCGTTCCACCCTCGAATCCGCAGGCGAATGCCGCGCGCTCAGTCGAGCGCGGCCCCGTCCCGGTTGAGCAGCGCGCGCAGGTCGGCTCCCGAGATCGACCGGGTCGAGACCTTGTCCTTGACCGCGATCGCTGCGGCATGCCCGACGGCATGGCCGTAGGCGAAGCACTGCGCGGTGACCCGCGCCGAGGCGACGGCCTCGTGCTCGGCGGAGAGGCAGCGGCCCGCCGCCAGCAAGCCCTCGCCACGTTCCGGCACGAAGCAGCCGAAGGGCACCTCGTAGTAGTCGTTGAGCAGCCACTCGACGCGGGGCTTCTGGCCGGCATGCAGCTCGATCGGCCAGGGCGAGCGGGCAATGCCCTCGGGACTCTTCGCGCCCGAGACGACATCGGCGTTCATCAGGCGGGACCTGCCCGACATCTGCCGGGTCTGGCGGACGCCGACCTGCACGCCGGTGTCGTTGACGAAGGCGCTCTCGCAGCCGACGAGGTTGTCGCGGAAGAAGCGGGCGTATTCGCGCATCTGGCGCCGGCCCTCGAACTCCGCGTCGGTGAAGTCGAGCCAGCGCAGCGTATTCAGCTCCCGCCCGTCCGGCCCAAGCACGCGCGTGCAGTTGCACAGAAGCTCGCCGGGCCGCGTCGTCGGGAACAGCCAGATCTTGGCGCGCGGCAGATGGTACTCGCCGAGATTGTCCTTGCGGCGGATCAGCTCGGAGATCCGCTCCGGCATGATGGTGTCCTCGCCGTATTCCGCCTTGAAGCGGTCGACGTCGACGCCCATCAGGCGGAAGATCATGGTCGGGTTCTGGACGGTGCCGTTGTCGCCGATGAAGGAGGGAAGCCCGGCAAGGGCGACCACGTCGGCATCGCCGCTCGCATCAACCACGACGCTCGCGCGGGCATCGATGGGGCCTTCCTTCGTCCAGATCTCGAGCCCTTCGACGCGATCGCCCTCGCACAGGGCGCCGACGGCGACGGCGTGGAAGATCACCTCGATCCCCGCCTCGCGCAGGAAGCTGTCGGCCGTCTCGCGCCAGATCAGCGGATCGTGCACGCGGGTATAGGTCTTGCCGTAGGGCATCGGTGCACTGAGCCCCCCGAGACCGTCCAGACGGCGGCAGAACTCGTCGGCGAAGCCGAACACCACCTGCTCGGGTGGCGCCTGGCGATCATCGGTCGCCGCGTAGAGGCCGCAGACCGTGCCCGAAAGGCCCGCCACCGCGCCGCCGCCGCAGAAGCCGTAGCGCTCGACGAGCGTCACCTTGAGGCCCTGGCGCGCTGCCGTGACGGCGGCGGCGACACCCGCGGCCCCGCCACCGACGATCAGGACGTCCGACTGCAGCCGCATCCGGTCTCGACGGTCCATGCGTTCCTCCTCGACAACCGTTATGACACCGGTATATCGGTGGTGTACCGGTACTGATGGCCCCGGCCGCTGTCAACCGCGTTGTGTTGGCATTCAAGTTTCGCTCGTCTACGAGATCCCAGACCGAGCTGCGTCGAGGTCCCCGATGCTGAACAAGACCCCCTCGATTTCCCAGGCCGATGCGGCCTATTGCCGAATCGAGGAGATGATCGTCACACGTGAGCTCGCTCCCGGGCAGATGATCTCGGAGAAGCGCCTGAGCGAGCAGCTCGGATGCGGCCGCACGCCGCTGCGGGAGGCGCTGCAGCGGCTAAAGCTCGAAGGTTACGTCGAGATTCACGCAAGCCGCGGCATCCTGGTGGCGCCCATCGACGTCATGCGGCAGCTCGATCTCCTCGAGGTGCGCCGCTCGCTCGAGGACCTGATGGTACGGCTCGGCGCCGAGCGTGCGAGCGCGCCCGAGCGCGAGCACCTGCGGGCGCTGGCCCGCGACCTCCAGGACGCCGCTGCGGCCAATGACCGAACCGCCTTCCTACGACTGAACCGCGCCGTTCATCACGCGCTCTCCCGCGTCTCGCACAACGAGATGCTGGCGAGCACCATCGCCGTGGTGCACGGCCAGTCGCGGCGCTTCTGGTACTCGCAATTCGAGGGACAGGGCCTTTTTGAGCAGGCCGCGCGCTTCCACGGCGCGACCCTTGAGGCGGTTGCGGGCGGCAATGCCGACGAGGCCTCCCGCCACGCGGCCGCCTTCCTCGACTTCCTGGAGACGCTGACGCGCAACGCCATCGAGCGACGCGCGGCCTATGCGCGGTCGTGAAGTCTGCACCTGCGGCACGGGACAAGCCTCAGCCGACGTGCTGGAGAAGCTCGCGGGCGATGACGAGGCGCTGGACCTCGCTGGTGCCCTCGACGATCTGAAGGACCTTGGCCTCGCCCATCAGCCCCGAGACCTCGTAATCCTCGAAGATGCCGTAGCCGCCATGCACCTGCACGGCGAGATCGACAATCTCGCCCGCCATCTCGCTCGCGAAGAGCTTGGTCATGGAGGTTTCGAGGCGGAAGGGGCGGCCCGCATCGGCCAGGCAGGCGGCGTTGCGGACCATCAGCTCGGCGGCATGGATCTGCGTCATCGCATCGGCCAGGGGAAAGGTCAGGCCCTGGTTCTCGAAGATCGGCCGGCCGCCGACCCTGCGATCGCGGCCGTAGCGCGCCGCAAGGCCGAGGGCCTTCCGGGAGAGGCCAAGGGCGGCAGCTGCGACCAGGATGCGGCCGAGGCTCAGCGTCGTGAGGATCTGGCGAAGTCCCTCGCCCTGGGCACCGACCATCAGGCGGCCGGGGATGCGGCATTCGTCGAAGAACAGCTCGACCGAAGGAGCGATGCGCCAGCCGACCTTTCGTCCGGCCTTGCCGACCCGGAAGCCCGGCGTGCCCACCGGCACGACGAAGGTGGACAGGCCCTTGGCCCCCTTGTCCGGGTCGGTCACGGCGACGACCGCCGAGAGCCCATGCAGGTCGGTGCCGGCATTGGTCGAGAAGACCTTCGAACCGGTCAGGATCCAATCGTCGCCGTCGCGCACCGCGCGCGTGCGGGTGCTCGCCACGTCGGAGCCGCCATGCGGTTCGCTAACGCCGAAGGACGCGATGCAATCCCCGCGGCAGAGCGGCGCGAGCCATTCCCGCTTCAGCGCATCCGAGCCGAAACGGGCGATGACGCTCATCGGCGCGGAGTTGCACAGATAGATCGCAGCGAAGCCAGGCTCTACTTCAGCGAGAGTTTCCGCGACGATCGCGGCGCCCCGGGTGCCAAGGCCACCCCCCTCGTAGTCCGGGTCATAGGCCGTTCCCATGAAGCCCAGCCCCGCGAAGGCGCGCACGAGATCGGACGGGAACTCGTGCTGCTCCACGAAAGGCGCGATCCGGGCCTTGAGTTGCCCCTGGGCAAAGGCCTCGACCGCGCGCTTGAGGGCGCTCTCGTCGTCCGTGAGGTCGTTGAACATGCCGTATCTCCTGAGAGGGACTGCGCCGGCGCGGCGTCAGTTCTCGGCGGTCCAGAGGGCGCAGCGCGACTCGGCCTTGGAGGTGGCGGCCTCCTCACCGGGAATGACCTTGACGAGCTTGTAATAGTCCCACGGATACTTTGACTCTTCGGGAGTCTTGACCTGGACGAGGTACATGTCGTGGATCATCCGGCCGTCGGGCCGCACATGGCCGCCCTTGGCGAAGAAGTCGTTGATCGGCGTCGCCTTGATCTGCTTCATCACGGCCTCGCCCGCATCGGTGCCGGTGGCCTTGACCGCATCGAGGTAGGTGGTCACCGCCGAATAGTCGGCCGCGTGCAGCAGCGTCGGCATGCGGCCCAGCTTGGCGAAGTACTTCTTGGCCCAGGCACGGCTTTCGTCGTTGAGGTCCCAGTACCAGCCATCTGTCATGAACAGGTTCTTGGCGACCGGCAGACCGAGCGAATGCACGTCGGTCAGGTACATGTTCATCGCGACGATCTTCATCGTATCCGAGATGCCGAACTCGTGCGCGGCCTTGATCGAGTTGATTGTGTCGGCGCCGGCATTGGCGAGCGCCAGCGTGTCCGCGCCCGAGCCCTGCGCCTGCAGGAGGAAGGATGAGAAGTCGGAACTGCCGAGCGGGTGCTTGATCGAGCCGGCGACCGTGGCACCCTTGGCCGTGATGACGTCGCGGGTGTCCTTCTCGATCGACAGGCCGAAGACGTAATCTGCCGTCAGGAAGTACCAGTTCTTGCCTCCCGCGGCGACGATCGCCGAACCGGTCCCTTTGGACAGGGAAACCGTGTCGTAGGCGTAGTGAATGGTGAAGGGTGAGCACTCCTCGTTGGTCAGCCGCGAGGAGGTCGAGCCGATGGCGATGAAAGGCTTCTTGCGGTCAGCGGCGATTTTGGCGACCGCGAGCCCAACCGAGGAATTCGGCCCTGCGAGCACCATGTCGACACCGTCGCGGTCGATCCATTCCCGGACCTTGGCCGAGCCGATATCCGCCTTGTTCTGGTGGTCGGCGACGACGAACTCGATCTTCTTGCCGGCGACGGTGCCGCCGAAATCCGCGATCGCCATACGGATCGCCTCGGCTCCGCCGGGGCCGTCGGCATCCGCGTACATGCCGGACATGTCGGTGATCAGACCGATCTTGACGGTGTCGTCGGAGATCTGGGCCTCGGCCGTGCCGGCGAGCGGCAGGCTCAGCCCCAGCAACGCGAGCGTGGCGCAGAGATGGCGTCTGGTCATGGTTTCCTCCTGCAGACTGTCTTGTCGTGGATCCCGGGTTGTCGGCTGGTGCGGATTGCCTTCCGCTTCATTCCAGCCCCGGTCAGGACATCCGTTGTCGAACCTCGGCCGCTCCAGCTCGTGTCGAGCCTTGAGGGCCCGTTCTGCTGCTCCCGGATGGATTCGCCTGGGCACCATCCGCTATGCGACCGATATATCGGTGTGATATCGCTAGAGCCGCAGCAGCCTCGTGTCAACTACCCCCGAAATGCCCGGCACCGGAGGTAGTCCCGGCACCGGGACCGATCGGCCTGATTCGCCACCTGCTTGACCTCGGCCAGTTGCGGGAACTCATCCAGGTCGGGCGGATCGGCACACCGATTATCGATGTGACCTGGGACGGTGGACCGACCTTCGCCAAGAAGGTCGCCACCGTCGCCGAAGCCTTTGCCAAGCCGGTGGCGTTCCACGACTGCTCGGGCCCGGTGACGCTAGCGGTCTCGACCCATCTCGCGATGGCCTGTCCGAACGTCGTCGAGCAGGAGATCACTCGGGGCTTCTACTACGGTTGGTATCACGGATGCGTGGATCAGTTGCCCCCGCTCGAGAATGGCTTCATCCGCCCGCCCGAGGGGCACGGTCTCGGCCTCTCTCTGGCTGCTGACATCCTGACCCGGCCGGACGCGATCCTGCGCACGACGGAAGCCTGAGATTGGCGACAGACCCCTCGTCCTCTACACATCGAGTAACACTGGCGGGATCAGCAAGGATACGGCAACCATGCCTGCAGACCACAATTTTCCAACCGACCGCACGAAGCTTGCGCGCCTGCTATTCCCGGCTGGCGTTCCGATGCTCTGGTCGCCGACTCTGGTGTTCTATGATGAGGCAGGCCGCATCGACCGCGACCGCCAGCTCGCGCATCTGGCCTTCATGGCACCTCACGTGAAGGGCTATCTCGTCCCTGGCTCGACCGGTGATGCATGGGAAATGGATGATGCCGAAGCTCTCACGGCGCTGGAGGTGGCAATCCCCTTTGCTGTGCAACATGGCCTGGATCTTCTCGTCGGTGTCCTTCGCCCGACGACCGATGCCATGCATGCGCTGATCGACAAAGTCCTGCATTACCTTTGCCGACGCGCTGGAACACATTCGGTCGCCGATGCCTTCGCGGCGAGTCACGTCCGCGGGCTCACGATCGCAGCACCGACCACCGACACGCCTCTCTCGCAAGACGCCATCGGCGCGGCGCTTGCGCCTGTGTTTGAGCTTGGGCTGCCAATCGCTCTTTACCAGCTGCCGCAGGTGACTGGGAACACGATGACACCGGAACTGGTTGCTGGGCTGGCGGAGCGCTTTCCGAATCTGCTCCTGTTCAAGGACAGCAGCGGCAGGGATGAAGTGGCGCTGTCAGGCCGAATGCCCGCAGGAGTGACGCTCCTGCGCGGCGCCGAGGGCGACTATGCTCAATGGAGCAAAGCACATGGTGGCGTGTATGACGGCTTCCTGCTCAGCAGTGCCAACGCCTTCCCGGCCCAGCTCGCGACAGTGCTCGAACATCTCCAGCACGGGCGCATTGCAGAAGCTGAACGGTGCTCGGCGGCCATTTCGGCAGCGGTTGCCGACGCTTTTGCGGCCGTCGTCGAGGTGCGGCAGGGCAATGCATTCACGAACGCGAACAAGGCTCTTGCTCATATCATGGCCTATGGCCGTGACGCGCTCGAAGCACCGCCGCCGAGGCTCTATGCCGGCGGTCATCTTCCGCACTCGACCCTGAAAACGGTTATGGAGTCCCTGACCCGCAATGGGCTCCTACCCGGACGCGGTTACCTTGAGAACCGTGGGTGAGGCTGAACACCGGTCTCAATCGCAACAAGGTCTATTCACGCAAGCATGGAACGAGACCGACAGAGGACAAGAGGTTGAGGATGTTGCTTCTGAGAAGCAACTTTGGGAACACCGTCACTGGGAAAGCCGGCCAAACAAGCCGTCGTCGTGCCGGCGGCTGAAGGCGCCATAAGCCGTTTAGCGCGGCGGCAGATCCTTGGGGGTCAGCCGCCAAGCGATCCCGCCTCGCAGGACGTAAAAGACCGCGCTCAGGATCTCGCGAGGCGTCCAGACGGGCGGTCGGCCTTGACCCGCCAGAAGGCTGTTGCTCGACAGACCTCGGAAGCTCCGCTGCATACCAGCTGGCCAACCTTGCAAAAGTCCAAGCGCTGCCCTTCGAGAATGTGCGCAGCGACAGCCGGAAACTGTCCTATCGGCACGTTGCCCTCATAGAGCACCGCAACGAACTCGGCGCCGACTCTGTCCGCGAACCGCTGCAAATGCTTGGTGTGTTTGTTCTCTAATCCGGCAGTACTTTCGACGCAAGGGCACGCATTGCGGTCTGTTCGCCAGCGTCGAGACGCTGATCCGGATCCTATGAAGGTGCGCGTGCGATAAATTGCCAAATTATCCCAGCATGAAATTGAAATTGTCCTACAGACACCCACTGCCAGGTGACGTATGAACGAGAGCATCTTGAGCATTAATAAGTGATTTTTAAATCTTATGAAGCACATATAATAAAAATCATTAGGAAAATACACAAACATCACGGTTCCAATGCTTCTCGATGCGTGAACAGAAACTGCTCCGCGGCTGTGTGGGCGGGGATATGCAGATGGGAGACGCACATGCTGGGTAAGATTGTGGTTCGTTGTCGGACGGGGGTGTCAGTGGCTGCCCTGGCGGCGCTGCTGCCGCTCGCCGGCCCTTCGGCGCTCGCGAACGACAAGCTCGTCGAGCTGTCGAAGAGCGACGGAAACTGGGTGATGCCCGGGAAGAACTACGACTCCGACAACTACAGCAAGCTGAAGCAGATCAACGCCGAGAACGTCAAGAACCTGAAGGTGTCGTGGCAGTTCTCGACCGGACTGCTGAACGGCCACGAAGGCGCGCCGCTCGTCGTCGACGGCACGATGTACGTGCACACCTCGTTCCCGAACAACACCTTCGCGCTCGGCCTGGACGATCCGGGCAAGATCCTGTGGCAGGACAAGCCCAAGCAGAACCCGGCGGCGCGCTCGGTGGCCTGCTGCGACCTCGTCAACCGCGGCCTCGCCTATTGGCCGGGCGACGGCAAGACCCCGTCCCTGATCCTCAAGACGCTGCTCGACGGCCACGTCGTGGCCCTCAACGCCCAGACGGGCGAGACCGTCTGGAAGATCGAGAATTCCGATATCCGGGTCGGCTCGACGCTCACCATCGCCCCCTATGTGGTCAAGGACAAGGTGATCATCGGCTCCTCGGGCGCCGAACTCGGCGTGCGCGGCTATCTCACCGCCTACGACGTCCGCACGGGCGAGCAGAAGTGGCGCGCCTACGCCACGGGTCCGGATTCCGACCTGCTGCTGGCCAAGGACTTCAACATCCACAACGCCCATTACGGCCAGAAGGGGCTCGGCACCTCGACCTGGGAGGGCGACGCCTGGAAGATCGGCGGCGGCACCAACTGGGGCTGGTACGCCTATGACCCCGGCACCAACCTGATCTATTTCGGCACCGGCAACCCGGCGCCCTGGAACGAGACCATGCGTCCGGGCGACAACAAGTGGACGATGACCATCTTCGCCCGCGACGTCGATACCGGCGAGGCCAAGTTCGGCTACCAGAAGACGCCGCACGACGAGTGGGATTACGCGGGCGTCAACGTGATGATGCTCTCGACCCAGAAGGACCGGAGCGGCAAGGAGCGCAAGCTGCTGACGCATCCGGACCGCAACGGCATCGTCTACACCCTCGACCGCACCAACGGCGACCTGATCTCCGCCCACAAGATCGACGACACCGTCAACGTCTTCAAGACCGTCGACCTCAAGTCGGGCCTGCCGGTGCGCGATCCGGAATACGGCACCCGGATGGACCATCTCGCCAAGGACATCTGTCCCTCCGCGATGGGCTATCACAACCAGGGCCACGATTCCTATGATCCGGAGCGCAAGCTCTTCTACATGGGCATCAACCACATCTGCATGGATTGGGAGCCCTTCATGCTGCCCTACCGCGCCGGGCAGTTCTTCGTCGGCGCGACGCTCAACATGTATCCGGGCCCGAAGGGCGACCGCCAGAACGCCGAGGGCCTCGGCCAGATCAAGGCCTACGACGCCATCACCGGCAAGTTCAAATGGGAGAAGATGGAGCGTTTCGCGGTCTGGGGCGGAACGCTCGCCACCGCCGGCAACGTGGTCTTCTACGGAACCCTGGACGGCTTCATCAAGGCGCGCCACTCCGACACGGGTGAACTGCTCTGGAAGGCGAAGCTGCCCTCGGGCGCGATCGGCTATCCCGTTACCTACACCCACAAGGGCACCCAGTACGTGGCGATCTACTACGGCGTCGGCGGTTGGCCGGGCGTCGGCCTCGTCTTCGACCTGCAGGATCCGACCGCCGGCCTCGGCGCGGTCGGCGCCTTCAAGAAGCTCGCCAACTACACCCAGATGGGCGGTGGCGTGACCGTGTTCTCCCTCGACGGCAAGGGTCCCTACGACGACCCGAATACCGGCGAGTACGTGGCGGCCAACTGATCAGCCAGGGCCGGGCCGTCATCGGCCCGGCCCGTCCCCTTGGGCCTGATTGTCACGGATTGAGAGCATGCTGAGATCCCTCGTCGGCGGGCTCGCCGGCCTGACGGCGCTGGCCGCAGCCGCGGGCGCCGCCCCGGCTACAGCGCCCGCCACCGGCCAGCCGGCCTTGCGCGTCTGCGCCGCCGCCAGCCAGCCGCCCCTGTCCCTACGCGACGGCAGCGGCCTCGAGAACAAGGTCGCGGCCGCCGTGGCCGCCGCCATGGACCGCAAGGTGGAGTTCGTCTGGTCGGACAAGCCGGCGATCTACCTGGTGCGCGACTTCCTCGACAAGAAGCTCTGCGACGTGATCGCGGGCCTCGACACCGGGGATGCGCGGGTGCTGACCACGCGGCCCTATTACCGCAGCGGCTATGTCTTCATCAGCCGCCAGCAGGACGGGCTGGACGTCGCGTCCTGGACCGATCCGCGGCTCAAGCAGGTGGGCCACGTGGCGGTGCCGTTCGGCTCCCCGAGCGAGGCGATGCTCAAGCGCATCGGCCGCTACGAGGAGGACATGGCCTACCTCTACTCGCTGGTGAATTTCCGCTCGCCGCGCAACCAGTACACCCAGATCGAACCGGCCCGCCTCGTGGAGGAGGTGGCGACCGGCAAGGCAGCCATTGCAGCGCCCTTCGCGCCGGAGGTGGCGCGCTTCGTCAAGGCTTCGCCCGTGCCCCTGCGCATGACCCTGATCGCGGATGACGCAAGCCGCGACGGCCAGAAGATCACGATGCAGTTCGACCAGTCGATGGGGGTGCGCCGTGGGGACGAGACCCTGCTGAAGGAGCTGGAGGCTGGCCTCGCCAAGGCCAAGCCCGCCATCGAGGCGATCCTGAAGGAGGAAGGCGTGCCGACGCTGCCGACCGGCTCGTGATCGAGCGCGCGAGCGCGCCTGCCCCTCGAACCCACCTCCTCGTCATCCAGAAAGTCGCGTGCATGATGAAGCGTTGGACCGCCTTGAGCGCAAGCCTCGGGCTCGTCGTCACCATCACGGCCCTCGGCCCCCTCGCGGGTGCCCTGTCGCCGCGGGCCACGGCGCAGAGCAGCAGCGTCGACCTGCGCAGCGTCGTCACCGGGGAAAAGCTCGACCTCAACGAGGCCCTGCCCGAGGGCCGCGACACCGAGGGCGTCAAGCGCTTCCTCGCCAGCGGCCGCAATCCCTACCTGTTCGACGCCTCCTGCCTGAAGAAGGGCGAGCAGACCTTCCTCGCCGCCTGCTCCGGCTGCCACGGCCATGTCGGCGAGGGCAAGATCGGGCCCGGCCTCAACGACAATTACTGGACCTATCCGCAGGGTACGACCGATGCGGGCCTGTTCTCGATCGTGTTCGGCGGCGCCCAGGCTCAGATGGGCCCGCAATCGCTCTCGCTCACGCTCGACGACATCCTCCAGGCCATGGCCTGGGTCCGGCATCTCTATACCGGGCCGGCGCAGGATGCAGAGTGGCTGAGCGAGGATCAGAAGAAGTCATACACGCCCTACAAGCTCGGCGAGACTTTCCCGGACGATCCGCCCGGGATGTGCCGCGGGAGCGGCAAGTCGTGACCGCCGGACTTGATCCGGGAGCGTCGAGAAGATCGCGCGCCAGCGCGACACGGGCGGCAGCAACCGCCGATCGAACCCAAGGAGGAACACCTGATGCGCATGACACTTGCGGCAGCGGCCATCGCTGCCGGAACGCTCGTCGCCGGAACCGCGCTCCCGGCGCTCGCCTATGACGGCACCAAGTGCAAAGCCGCAGGCGATTGCTGGGAGCCCAAGCCCGGCTTCCCCGACAAGATCGCCGGGACGAAGTACGATCCCAAACACGATCCCAAGGAACTCAACAAGCAGGCAGACTCGATCAAGGCGATGGAGGAGCGCAACCGCAAGCGCGTCGAGGCCTTCAAGAGGACCGGCCGCTTCGAATACGACGTCACCAAGCTCGCCAGCCAGTAATCCGCGCGTGGCGGCAGAAGGCTCTGCCGCCCTCCCGCCGCCGGGTGCCGGCGGCGGGCAACGGTCGTCCGCCCCACGGCGACGCGCCCGGCGCGCGACCAACGCCCGCGGGACGGGCGCGGAGTCCTGAGACATGAACCAGATCCGTCCCGCCGATGCGATGCTGACCGACTGGCGCGAGGCCGCCCTGCGTTTCGAGCGCGAGGTGGGAAAGGCCGTGATCGGTCAGGAGCGGGCGATCCGCCTTGTCACCATCGCGATCTTCGTCCGCGGGCACGTCCTGCTCGAAGGCGATGTGGGCGTCGGCAAGACCACCCTGCTGCGCGCCGTGGCGCGGGCGCTCGGCGGCTCCTACGAGCGCATCGAAGGCACGGTCGACCTGATGCCGGCCGACCTGATCTATCACACCTTCCTGGCTGATGATGGCCGTCCGCGGGTGGAGCCCGGCCCCGTGCTGCGCCGGGCGGAGGATCTCTCGGTCTTCTTCTTCAACGAGATCAACCGGGCGCGGCCACAGGTCCATGCCCTGCTGCTGCGGCTGATGGCGGAGCGCAGCGTCCAGGCCTTCGAGCGCGAGTACCGCTTCCCGCATCTCCTGGTCTTTGCCGACCGCAATCGCGTCGAGCGCGAGGAGACCTTCGAGCTGCCCGCGGCGGCCCGCGACCGCTTCCTCATGGAGATCGGCCTCGAGGCGCCCCGCGATCCGGAGCTGCGCCGCCGCCTCGCCTTCGATCCGCGCTTCCACGACACCGACCGGCTTATCGGCGAGGTCGCCCCGGGCATCCTCGACCACGCCGCGATCGGGGGGATTGCCGCGGCGATCCAGCACGGCATCCACGCCAGCCCCGACCTCGAAGCCTACGTGGTCGCGCTCTGGGCGGCGCTGCTCGATCCGGCCGCGGCGGGGATCCGCCTGCCCGACATCGCCATGGAGGCGCTGGTGCAGGGCGGGGCGAGCCCGCGCGGCATCGCCTTCCTGATCCGGGCGGCGCGGGTGCGGGCCTGGCTCGAAGGCCGCGACATGCTGGTGCCGGAGGACGTGCGCGAGGTTTTTCTCGAGACCATGGCGCACCGGGTCTTCCTGGAGCCGGTCTACGAGATGCGCCGCGAGCGCCTCGTGCCCGAGCTCTGCCGGGCCGTCCTCGCCGCGGTGCCGGTGCCGTGAGCGCACCCGACATTCTCTACCGCCTACGGGACCCGGCAGCCGGTCCCGGACCCGGAGCGCACCGCGCCCGCGACACCGGCGGACCCGGGATTTTTCGCGATCAGGTGCCGTTCTGGCGCCATCCCGATGCCCGGCGGATCGACCTGCGCGCCACCTTGCGCGACCCGTTCGGCACCACGATGGTGCGGCGGTTCGAGCAGCCCCGCGCGGTGGAGGTCTGGGTGCTGCTCGACCTCTCGGCCTCGATGCGCTTTTGCGGCCGGTCCGAGCCCTGGCGCCTCGCGTGCGATCTCTGCGTCGCGCTGGCGCATTCGGCGACGCGGATCGGCGACGCCTTCGGGCTGATCGGCTGCGATGCCGGCCCGCGCGAGGACGTGACCCTGCCGGCGACCCGGCGGCGCTGCGCCGCCGCCCGCGTCACCGCGATGCTCGACGCCGTGGTCCCGCACGGCCGCGGAGCCGCCGGGCTGGTCGCGGCCGCCGGGCGCCTGGCGGGACGGCGCCGGCTGGTGCTGGTGGTCTCGGACTTCCGGATGCCGGAGGCGCAGGTGGCGGCGCTGTTCGACCGGCTCGCGCCGCACGACCTCGTCCCGGTCCTGGTGGATGACGATGCGCTGGGGGCGGATCTCCCGGATTTCGGTCTCCTCGCCCTCGACGACCTCGAAGGCGGCGGAAGGCGGCTGGTGCTGATGCGCCCGGCGCTGAAGGCCCGCTGGCTCGCCCGCGAGGCGGCATTCCGCACGGCGCTGCATCGGCTGGCCCTCGCCCGCGGGCGCCCGCCCTACCGGCTCGCCGGCCGGCTCGATGCGGATGAGTTGTCCCGGCACCTCCTGGGGACGGCCGCATGAGGGGCCGTGCCATCCCCGCGCTCCTCGTTCTGCTCGCCATCCTCACGGCGGCGCCGGCCGCCGCGCAGGTCGGCGACGTCGTGGTGCGCAGCCCGCGGCCCTTCGGGCTTTTCGCTGGCGACCTGTTCACCGCAGAGGTCGAGATCGCCGTCGCGGACGGCCTCTCTCTCGAACCGGCGTCGCTGCCGAAGCCCGGGCCCCTGACCCGCTGGCTCGACCTGCGCGCGGTCGCGGTCACGGCCGGCCCCGTGAAGGACGGCGAGCGCCGCTGGCGCCTGACGCTGACCTACCAGACCTTCTACGTCGCCCTCGACGCGCGCAAGCTCGAAGTGCCGGGCTTCCCGGTCACCTTTGCGGCACAGACAGCCGCCGCGCTCACCACGGCGAGCGCCGAGGTGCCGGGCTGGCCGGTCGGCGTCTCGCCCCTGCGCGAGGTGCAGCCGGCGCCGGTGGATGATCCCGCCGATCACATGCGCCCGCAGGCGCCCGCGCCGCGCCGTGATCCGGGGCCCGCTACCGTTGCGGCCCTCGGCCTCTCCGCCCTCGCGCTCGCCGCCCTCGGCCTCCTGGCCCATGACCGGGCGTGGTGGCTCTTTCGCCGCCGCCCGGCCCGCGCCTTCGCGGCCGCCCTGCGGCAGCTGCGCCGCCTCGCCCGCTCGCCGGACCCGGACGCCGCCTATCGCGGCGCGCTCCTCGCCCTGCACCGGGGCCTCGACCGGACCGCCGGGCGCCGGGTGCTCGCCGATGATCTCGGCGCCTTCCTGGACCGCCACCCCGTCTACCGGCCGCTGGCGCAGCCGCTGGCGCGGTTCTTCCAGGCTTCGCGCGAGACCTTCTTCGGGCGGGACCCGGCCGGCGCGCGGGCGGCCTGGCCCCTCGCCGAGGCCGAGACCGTGGCGCGCCGGCTCGCCGCCGTGGAGCGCATTGCGGAGCGGCCCGCATGAGCCTCCTCGCCCGCCTCGCTGCGACGACGCCCGACCTGCTCTGGCTGCTGCCGCTCGCCCTGCTGCCGCTCCTCGGCCCGGCGCTGCGCCGGCACCCGCTGCCCGCCGCCGCGATGGTGCCAGCCGACGGCCTGTCGCGCGCGATCGGGCTTGGCCTCACGCTCGCCGGCATCGGGGCGATCGGCTTCACGCTCGTCGCCGTAGCGGGGCCGTTCCTGCGCGGCGAGCGGATCCACCGCACCGGCACGGGCGCCCAGGTCTCGCTCCTCATCGACCGCAGCGGCAGCATGAACGAGAGCTTCGCCGGCCGGCAGCCCTCCGGTGCGGAGGAGTCGAAGGCGGCGGCCTCGCGCCGGCTGCTGGCCGAGTTCGTCGGCCGGCGCCCGCACGACCAGGTCGCGGTCTCGGTCTTCTCGACGGCGCCGATCGCCGTGCTGCCGATGACCGACCGCTCCGAGGCGGTGCGGGCCGCGATCCGCGCCATCGACCGGCCGGGGCTCGACGCCACCAACGTCGCGCGGGGCCTCGGCCTCGCCCTGTCCCAGTTCGGTGCCGGCGCGAGCACCGGGCGTGTGCTGCTCCTCGTCTCCGACGGGGCCGCCGTGATCGACCGCCGGACGCAGGACACGCTGCGCGCCGCCTTCGCGCAGCTGCGCCCGACCCTCTACTGGCTGTTCCTGCGCACGGCGGGCTCGCCCGGGCTCGCCGACCGGCCCTCCGGCGAGGACACGCCTCAAGCCGCGCCCGAGCGCCACCTCGACCTGTTCTTCCGCGGCCTCGGCGTGCCCTACCGCGCCTTCGAGGCGGAGAGCCCTCAGGCGGTGGAGGAGGCGATCCGCGAGATCGACCGCCTCGAACGCCACCCGATCGCCCTCGTCGAGGAGCGGCCGCGGCGCGACCTGACCGGGCTCGCCTACGGGCTCGCCGGCCTCTGCATCGGGATCCTGCTGCTCGCCAAGCTGATCGAGGCGGATCTCGCCGCTCCCTGCCGGGCGTCGGACGCAGCCGATGTCGTGCGCGCCGGATCGGCTCCAGCCGACGCGAGGCGTGTCGCATGATCGCTTCCGGCTTCCCAGCTGCCCGGCGGCCGGGGCTCCGGCCGATCTGGCTGCGCCTGCGCTCCCCCCTCCTGCTGGTGCTCCCCGGCCTGCTGGCGGCGGCGGCGCTCGGCGCGGTCGCCCTCGCGTGGCGAGACATTGCCGCCAACCGCACCATCGCGGCCCTGGAGGCCGGCAAGGACGCGGCCGTTGCGTCCGGTGCGCTGCCCGAGGTGCTGCTCGCCCGCATCCGCTTCCTGGCCCGGCGCGAGCGGTTCGAGGAAGCCGAGCCGCTCACCGACGCCCTCGACCGGCGCGGCCCGGCCCGGCTCCGGGGCGAGGCCCGGCGCGTGCTGGGCGATGCCCGCCTGCGGCAGGCCTTCGGCCGGCTGGAGGCCGGGGACCTCGAGAAGGCCGGCCCGCTCGTCGTCCTCGCCCGCGAGGCCTATCGCCGGGCGCTCACGCTGCGACCCGACGACTGGGACGCCAAGTACAACCTCGACGTCGCGTCGCGCCTCGTCCGGGACTTTCCCGAACGCGGCCGCACCGAGGGCGAGGAGATGCCGGCCGATCCCAGGAAGATCTGGACCGACATTCCGGGCCAGCCACGGGGGCTGCCGTGACCGGGCGCCTCGCAGCTATCCTGCGCGCCGGCCTTCGCCGCCTGCGCAGCGACCCGCACGGCCGGCTGCTCGCCGGGGCGGCCCTGCTCACCGGCCTCGCTCTCGCGATGCCGCCCGTCGCGCTGACCCGCAGCCGGGTCGAGGCGCTGGTGGTGGTGGATATCACCGGGAGCATGAACACCCGCGACTATGCACGGGACGGCCGGCCGGCGAGCCGCCTGGAGATCACTAAGGCCGCCCTGCGGTGGATGGCGGCGGACCTGCCCTGCGGCTCGCGCCTTGGCCTTGCCCTGTTCAGCGAGCGGCGGGTCTTCCTGCTGTTCGAGCCGGTCGAGGTCTGCGCCGATTTCGCGCCGCTCGACGGCGCCATCGCGGGTCTCGACTGGCGCATGGCCTGGGACGGGGACAGCCGGATCGCCGCCGGGCTCCACCGGGCGATCGCGCTCGCGGGCGAACTCGGCAGCGATCTCGCCTTCGTCACCGACGGGCACGAGGCGCCGCCCCTGCCGGCGGGCGGCCCGCCGCCCTTCGAGGGCCGGGCAGGCGCGGTGCGCGGCGTGATCCTGGGGACGGGGGGCTACGGCCTGTCGCCGATCCCCCGCTACGACGACCGGGGGCGCGAGACGGGCTTCTACGGCCCCGGCGACGTCCCGCACGAGAACCGCTTCGGCCCGCCGCCGCCGGATGCCGAGACGCGGGAGGGCTACAATCCCCGCAACGCGCCCTACGGCGCCCTGCCGGCGGAGGGCAGCGAGCACCTCTCCTCGGTGCGCGAAGCCTATCTGCGGCGCCTCGCCGGGGAGACCGGCCTCGCCTACGCGCATCTCGCCGGGCCGGACGGGCTCGCGGAGCCGGTCACTGCCGCTGCGACGCCCCGGCCGGTCCGGGCCGTCGTCGACCTGCGCCCGATCCCGGGCGCCCTCGCGCTTGCCTGCCTCGTCGCCCTGTACGGCCTGCTGCCGTGGCGCGATCGGCGGCGCCTTCAGTACGGAAAGGTATGAGCATGCGTCTGTTCGGAGCAGCCCTGATCCTTGGTCTTCTCGCGACCCTGGCTCCGGCCCACGGGCCGACGCCGCAGAAGATCGAGGCCTCCACGGCCATCGCGGCGCCGCCGCAGAAGGTCTGGGCCGTCCTCGGCGATTTCGGGGGGATCGGCGGCTGGCACCCGGCGGTGGTGACGAGCGAGGGATCGGGCGGGACCGCGAACGGCGCCACCCGCGCGGTCACGCTCAAGCGGGGCGGCGTGCTGCGGGAGAGCCTCGACGAGTACGATGCGGGGCGGATGACCTACTCCTACCGCCTGTCCGAGCCGGACCTCGCGGCGCTGCCGGTCTCCTCCTACTCCGCCACCATCGCGGTGACGCCGGACGGGGCGGGGTCGCGGGTGGCGTGGTTCGGCCGCTTCTACCGGGGCGACACCGGCAACGAGCCGCCCGAGGAGCTGAACGACGCGGCCGGGCGCGCCGCCATGAAGGCTTATTTCGAGACCGGCCTCGCGGGCCTGAAGGCCAAGGTCGAGGGCGGCTCGTGATGGGCCGGCGCTTCGCCGCCCCCGTTGTCGCGCTCCTCGCGGGCACGCCCGCCGCCGCGCCGGCCCAGGCCGGGGATGCCTATGTGGTGAGCCAGGAAGGCGGGGTGGTGACGCGCATCGACGTGGCGGCCGGGCGTGTCGCCGCGATGATCCCGGTCGGACCCGGACCGGCCGGGATTGCGCCGGGGCCGGACGGGCGGCTCTACGTCACCCATCCGGACCATCGCCTGATCAGCGTGATTGACGCGGCAGCCGGGCGTGTGGTGGCGCGGCTGCCCCATGCGGGGACTCCCTTCGGGATCGCGGTGGCGCCGGCCGGGGATGTCCTGTTCGTGGGGGACTGGGTCCGGCACGAGGTGGCGCGGCTCGACGCGCGCACCGGCGCCCCGGTCGGAGCCCCGGTCCCGGTGCAGGATCCAGCGGGCCTCGTCCTCGACCGGGCTGGCGGGCGCCTCTACGTGGCCGAGCGCGAGCAGCGCCGCGTCGTGGTCATCGACGCCCGCGCGCTGCGGGTCCTCGGTGCCGTTCCGACGGGGGAGGGCCCCTTTGCCCTCGCGCTCAGCCCGGACGAAACGCGCCTCTACGTCGCCAACGTGCGCAGCCGCGACCTGACCGTCATCGACACGGGCACGCTCCGCCCGCTCGCCACCGTCGCGGTCGGGCCGATGCCCTACGGTGTCGCGCCGACGCCGGACGGACGCTTCGTCGTAGTCAGCAACCAGCAGGCCGGGACGGTCTCGATCGTGGACGCGGCGACGCTCGCGGTCGCCGGCGAGGTGGCAGTGGGCCGCTATCCCGAGGGCGTGCTCGCCGTGGCGGCGGATCGGGTCGCCGTGGCCAACTGGTTCTCGGGGGATCTCTCGCTCGTCGATCCGGCCGCGCGCCGTGAGGTCGCGCGCCTCGGCCTGGCGGAGGGGCCACGCAGCCTCGCGGGCGCGCCGTGAGACGCGGGGCGCAGCTCGCCGCGGCCTGCCTGCTCTTGTCCGCCTGCGGCGAGGCAGGGGAGGGGGGCTCGCAGCCGGCCACGGTGGTCGCCCGCCACGATGCGGGGGCGATGCCGGCGTGGCTCGCGCCCGACGACCGCACGGATCCGGCGCTCTGGCTCGCCGCCCGCGCGGCGGGCCGGTTGGTACCGGCGAAGGATCCGGCCGTGGCCCGGCTGCGCGCGGCGCTGGCGCGGGCCGCGCCGCGCTTCATCAAGGATCCCCGAATGATCGCCAACCGCACCGCACAGGTGCTCGACATGCTGCACGCCGCCGGCTTGCCCGGAGAGGCCGAGCCGATCCTCGACGGCCTCATGGGGATCGCCGCCGCGGCCGGCGCCCGTCAGCTCTACGGCTCGCTGGGCCAGCACTACGTCAACACGAGGATTGCGGGAGCGGCACATCGAGACGCAGTGGATCGTCTCAGCACCAAGTACGCACCCCAGAGCCTGAAGCAGCCGTGATGATGGCCGCCACGCCAACCCGAATGCGCTCCAACCGAACAGCGCGGCAGCGGGAGGTGAACATGTCCGGGAGCGTTCTGATCATCGACGATCATCCCGTGGTCCTGCAGGGGTGCCGGGTTGTCCTGGAGGATGCCGGGCTCGCGACGATCCACGTCGCCACCGGCGTGGAGGAGGGCTACCAGAGCTTCTACCGCAACCGGCCCGGCCTGGTGGTGGCCGACCTGACTTTCCAGGACAGTGGCCTCACCGGTCTCTCGCTGATCCGGCGGATCCGCGCGCTCGAACCGGCGACTCGCATCCTCGTGTTCAGCATGCATGACGACCCGGTGATCGTCGCCCGCGCGCTGGAGGGCGGCGCGATCGGCTATCTTCTCAAAGATACTCCCTCGGTCGACTTTGCCACTGCCGTCGCACGGGTCCAGGCCGGCGAGCCTTACATCGATCATCGCCTCGCAATGAAGGTGGCAATCCTCCAGAGCAGCCAGCGAGTGAGTCCGCTCTTGGCCCTCACCGGACGAGAGTTGCAAATCTTCTTGCTTCTTTCGCGAGGTAAATCTTACGAAATGATCGCCAAATACCTCAGTCTGAGTTATAAGACGGTGGCTAATACGTGCTCCAGCATGCGGCGCAAGCTCGGAGCCGAGAGTCTTTCTGAACTAATCCGCCTTGCAATCAGGCACCACAGCCAGAGCTGATCCCGAGTGAAAAGGTCCGATTCAAGGCACTTCAATCTGCGACATATCTAAACAGGGAGATGATTTCGTGGTGCGGCTCGCCATAACAGTCTTGATATTTGGCTTTTTGACAACTGTCACTACAGTCGCAGGGGAATCACTCGGGCCGAGTTCCGCGATGAGTGACGCCGCCATCAAGCTCTCGGGCCTCGTGCGGTTCGTTGCCGAGGATTGCCCGGATGACAAGCCCGATTATGATCGGTTCCGGCAAGTGATGATGAGCCTTGGCATCGATCTTGAGGCCCTTTCGAGTGGGGCATATGTGATCAAGTCTATGAGATACACCGAGAAGTACAAAGAAAATCGCCAGATAAACTGCAAACTGGCTCACGAAAAATTTGGAAAAGAAGGTAATGTAATTCCCGGTCTGCTAATTCCTAAATAAGGGTTAATCTCTATCGCCTGCTGCCGTCTCTTGGAGAGCTTGCAAAATCTTACCCTCGAACAAAAGGGAAGATCCGCAGTGGAAATCGACATCGAATTCACGACGCGAGTTCATAGAAAGAGATGCGCTCTGTAATGCAACTAAACGACAGATGCATTGAAGAGGTCCGACCCGGAACCTCCATAGCCGTCGTTGCAGCCGTGCCGCGGCTGTCCAATACCATCTACGCCAGGCGGGTCGATCTGCCGGATGGCACAGTCTTCACGGTTGTTTGGTCCATTGTAGTTCTCGTGTCCAGCTGGTGAAACCATGGTCACAGGAATTCGCTCGGTACCGGTTGGAAGGGTCCTTGCATCTGGAAGAGGTTGCGGTGCTGCGGTTTCGACGCTCCGGCGCAATCCCAAGATCGCCCAATCGTCTGTGATGTGAAGGGCATCTGCTCCAGGTTGAATGCCAAGATGCAGACTGCCTGAGTCTTGCCCTGGCAGGACAGGATCCCGGCTCCTGCATAACGGTCAAACTCCTCACCGGACATAGGCCGCCTTCCATAGTGAGGATACAGCGCGGACAGGCGAATATTATACGATAGTGAAGGATTGCATATTAGCATAAGCAAGGATGAGAGTGCCAGAGCTGCATACTTGTTTTCATTATATAGCTTCTTGATGTTCTATATTTCTGAAAACTGTATTTTTATATTTCAACCATCAGCGCGTTACTAAAATAATAAATAATTTATCATATGGAACGGCGGAAATGTCGCCGTGATGCGCTTAGATCTCTTAGCTCGTCGTTGGCCAATCGAGTGGCGGGGGGTGGCATGGATGAAGAAGCGGCGAAAAACCGACGCCCATGCGTGGCGGAGGGTCTTCGAAAGTAGCAAGCGCTACGGCCAAGCCGTAGCGCTGCATGCGGCATAGCTCTGGCGCGCTTGCACGCGTCAGTCGGCAGGCTCAGCGATGGAGCCGAGGACGCGATGCCGGACCGTCAGTCGAGCAACCCGGCACCATCGCGCGAGACGATGCTTACTGGACTTACTGGATGAGCTTCAGCAACGCCTTACCCTTGCTGGTCGACAGCTCCTTGGCATCGACGGTGCCGTCGCCGTCAGGATTGGCAGCCTGGAAGGCCGCCTCGACCAGGGCGAGGTACTCGGCCTGGTCCAGCGTGCCGTCCTTGTCCGGATCAAGCGCCTTGAGCTGCTTGGCCGAGACACGGCCCTTCAGCTCCTTGGCATCCAGGGTCCCGTCCTTGTCCGGATCAAGCGCAGCGAACAGCGCCGTGGCGGCTGCTTTTACCTCGGCGAGATCGAGGGTGCCGTCGTTGTCGGGATCCATTGCCTTGATCGCTGCCGCCGGGCTGGCGGCGAGGACCGGCGCGGCGGGCATCAGGCCCAGCATGGCGGTGAGGACGGCAGCTGTCCGCAGGGCGGAGGTCATCGATAGCTCCTGTCGTTGGGGACGCATCGCGTCCCGGCTGCATGCAACCAGCAACGTGGAGTCCACATGGGCGCCGGATCATGCAGCGGCAAGCGGTGCAGACGCCGCGGCAGTGCACAATCGCCTCTGAGCTGGGCTGTTGCAGTGCGGCAAAGCCGCACGGGGCCGGGCGCACGCGGGCGCTGATGCAGCGGCTCAGGGGAGGTCGGCAGCCTGCCTAGCGACGATGGCATCCCGATACCGGATCGCGAAACGGACCATACCGGCCTTGTCGGGGACCTGAACCTGCCGGCCGATGGTGGCCACCTCGTTGGCGATGGTTTTCACGCTCAGCAGCAGGAGGTCAGCAATCCTGCGGTAGGTCTGGCCACCGGCCAACAGCTGAAGGATGCGCAGCTGGCGCCCGGTCAATCGGTCGAGCGGATCGGCCGGCGGTGGAGGGGGCACCGCCAGGGCGAAGGCCAGGTCGGGATTGAGGTAGCCCTTGCCGCTCAGAACGTAGCGATAGGCTTGTGCGAACTCCTCCAGGCCGGCGGTCTTGCAGACGTAGCCGAGGGCGCCCGCCTGCAGGGCCTGACGGGCAACGGGAGCCTCGTCGTACATACTGAACACCAGCACGCGTGGGGCAGGAGGGCGGCTGCGCAGGCGGCGGATCAGCGCTAGTCCGCCCAAGGGCGTCCCGGGAAAGGCCAGGTCCGTCACCACGAGGGTCAGCGCAAACTCGCGGGCGAGGCGTTCACCCTCGGCCGGACTGGTCGTCGTGTGCACGGTGATGCCCGTGGGCGCGAGCAGCCTACGGAGCGTGTCGAGAACGATCGGGCGATCGTCGATGATCAGCACGCCGGTCATGACCGGCGCAATCCGCCTCAGCCGGGGCTCACCAGGTCACGCGCATGCCGCCATAGACCGAGAGCGGCTGGATCAAAGCGGTGGTGCGCGGGTCGTTCAGTGCGTAGCGGTTGGCGAACAGCTCGCCCGGCTCCGTCCGCTCCAGGAAGGTGCCGAAGTTCGGCACGCGCGTGTTGAACAGGTTGGTCACCAGCGCGAACACCTCCATGTTCCTCGTCAGCTGCACGCTCGTGTTCAGGTTGGCGATCGCATAGGCCGGCAGCTTGCGGTTCAGGTTCGACTCGTCACCCCGGAAGTACGACGATGAGAACGCCGCCACGTTCAGGCCGAACTTCCACTGCGGCGTGATCGCGTACTCGAAGCCGGCCTTGATCTGGTGCTCCGGCACCAGCGGCAGCTTGTTGCCCGGCCGCACCGTGATCAGCCCGTCATCGGCCAGCGGGTTGTTGGGCGAGGACAGGTCGCCGCGGAACTGGAAGGTGGCGTCGATCAGCGCGTAGTTGGCGTAAAGCCGCAGACGCTCGCCCACATACTCCGCCGCCACCTCGATGCCCTGCCGCTGCGTCGCCGGCACGTTCACGAAATAGCCCCGCGCCGCATTGCCGGGCACCGCGATCTGCAGGATGTCGTTGGTCAGGTCCGTGCGGAAGAAGCCGAGCTTGTAGGTGAGCAGGCCCCCCTCGGCGACGTCCGGCACCGTGCCGCGGATCCCCGCCTCGTAGGTGTGTGCCTCCACCTGCTGGAGCGGCGGGTCGGCCACCAGCGAGTTCGGCAGCAGGCAGGGCCGGTTCGGGTTGGCGCAGGCCAGTTCGAGCGGCGTCGGCGCCCGGTTCGATTCCGAGTAGCCGCCATACAGCGTCAGCCAGGGGAAGAACCGGTAGGTCAGGCCCGCCACCGGGTTGAGGCGGGTGAAGAAGTGCGTGCCGGTGACATCCGGCGAGAACCCGGTCAGGTCCTGGGTGGAGATGCGCGCGAAGTTCAGCCGCGCCCCGGCGGTGAGCGAGAGCTGATCGGTGACGTCGAAGGTGTCGAGGGCGTAGAGGCCCATGTAGAGGTTCGAGCCGATCACCTGGCTCGGCGCGACGCCGAGCGCCGCGGCGGTGCGGATCGGCCCGGTGCCGAGCCCGGGGATCAGGCCGTAGGTCGGGTTGTTCGGGTCGGTGGTGACGCTCAGGTCCGGGTTGATCACCCCGAGCGTGCTCGCCGACTTGAAGGTGTAGGAGGCCGCATCGATGCTGCCGCCGAGGATGAAGGTGTTGGCGTGATCGAACACCCGGTCGCGGTTCGTCGCCTGCAGCGTGCCGCCGTAGCCGGTCGCCTCGGTGCGGACCGTATCGTGGGTGCCGTACGGGATGCCTGCCCGGAAGGGGATCGGCTGGCCGTTCGGCCCCAGGATCAGGAACTGGTTGCGGAACTGCGCCTGGGTCTGGCCGGGGGCGGGCGAGAACCCGTCGTCCTCGAAACAGAGAAAGCCGCGGAAAGAGGAGCGCGTGCTGCAATTCTCGAAGTTGCCGTCGTTGCCGTCGACCACGAACTGGCTGAAGCGGCGCACATAGGCGTTGCCCGCGAGGTCCCAGGTCGGGGAGAGGTTCACCTTGCCGGTGACCTGGATCTGGCCGGCCTCGGTGTCGATGGTCTGCGGGTTGGTGAAAATCGCCCGCTCGGTGAGGCGCTGGAGATCGACCGGCGCGGCGGAGGTGGCCCCGAAGAAGGTCTTGGCGCCCGAGGCGATGAGGTGGAACTCGGAATCGGGCGTGCGATGGCCGATATCGGCATAGACGCGGCCGATCTCGGAGGGCGACCTGAAGCGCCAGCCGTCGTCCTTGAGGCCCTCGCCGGCGAAGTAGAAGCTCCAGGGCCCGACCACCTCGCCGTATTGCAGGGTGCCGAGGATGCGGCCGTCCGAGCCGCCCATCACCGAGACTTCCTGGCCCTGCCAGGTGAAGCCGTTCTTCATCGCGATGTTGACCGCGCCGCCGAGCGCGTTGAGGCCGAAGATCGGGTTGCCGGTGACGAGGTCGATGCGGTTGATGGCGACCTGGGGGATCAGGTCCCAGTTCACGACGTCGCCGAAGGCCTCGTTGATGCGGGTGCCGTTCTGGTAGACGGCCAGCCCCTGGGGCGCGCCCTGGAGCGGGGAGGCGTCGAAGCCGCGATAGGTGAGGGTCTGGCGGAAGCTGTTGCCCTGGCCGTCCGAGAGGCTGACGCCGGGGGTGGTGCGGGCCAGCGTGAAGGTGGGGTCGAGGGTGGCGCGGTCCTGCTCGAACTGGCGCGCGGTGACGGTCTCGGCCGTGAACGGCACCTTGGAGAGCGGCAGCGCGCCGCCGGCGGCGCCGGTCTCGGCGCGGGCCGCACCGCCGGCTCCGCCGACCGGGGTCACCGGAACGACATCGATCTGCTCGAGGGCGATGGTATCGCCCTGCGCGGCGGCGCGACCGGCCAGCCCCACGGCCCCGCACGGCACCAGGATCGTCGTGACCAGAAGTCCGCGACGCAGCGCCACCATTGTTCGCTCCCCCAACGCATAGAAAATTCCTGGACCTGGCAAGACCTAGCTTGCTGCTGAGGGGATACGAAAGCCGCGGTTCGGCCGCAATCCGCCGGTTAGTTTGCGGCCACGCTTGACATTGACTTCTTCGCAGAACGCAGGTTTGTGTAACAAAATCAACACAGACCTTCGGGAACACTGCGTAACGACCGCAGGATTATTTGGAAGTGGGTATTGCCAGGTGTTCCCACGTGCCCGTCAGGAGGATGCCGTATCGCACTGGGTAGGGGCTCAGCCCCCAAGACTCTCCGGGCCGGCATGTATCTGCCGGACGTAGGGGGCGTGGTTACAGGCCTTCACCAGCACCGAGACGGCCGGGGCCACGGCGGGCAAGGCCGCTGCGAGCGGGGGGAGCGGCGCGGGATCGACCCGCGGGAGCCCGCGCTCCTCCCGCCAGAGCGGCCAGATGCAGGCGGTGTCCGGCACCACGCGCCCGAGGTCGACGGACTCGCGCTCCATCTCGTCCCAGAAGGCGCACAGCCGCTCCCGGCCCCAGAGGTAGTGCTGGCCGAGGCCCTGGGCGACGTCGGCGCGCCCGAGCCGCGCGGCCTGGGCTGCCTCGCGGGTGGCGTTCCGCTCGAAGCCGAGATGCTTGTAGTGCCAGAGCACCACCGCATCGCGGGCGGGCAGCAGGAGGTCGCCCTGCGGCTCGGCGGCATGGCGCCCCGGGCCGAACCCGGCCTTGCGCAACGCCTCGGGCTTGAACAGGCGTGCTCGTCGATCGCCGCGACCACTGTCCAGTCGGCCGTGCCGCGGCTCTCCTTCCAGGCCTCGTTCTGCATCGCCCGGTGCGAAAGCACGAGACGCTTGCTGCATGACCTTGACCCTGGATGACGGCAAAGTTGCCCCGGTCGCTCCCGAACTTCCGGCCGTGCGCCTTGGCCGCCTGGAGGGCCGTCTTGGTCCAAGGTTCTGGGCTGGTCTCAGACGGGAGTGGCGGTCCAGATGGGTGATTCGGCCCACGTGATCTTCCACTTCGCCCTGGGCGAGACGTCCTGAACCGCATTCGGGTGGAATGCCACGATGCACGTTCCGCGGGCCTGTCTCTTCAGCTTGAGAGCAAGGGCGTTCAGGATCATGGGCCGGCTCCGGGACGGAGGTGGCAAGCTGGGCAGGTATGCCTCACGACCCGTGAACGCGCTCGCGTTTGCGACAGGCCCCTCCTGCAGGGACTTTGAGGCTTCGACAGCTCCTCCTGAGCCAGAGGTTGGGCTTGTCGGTGTCAATCAGCCTCCCGCACAACGACCTGAAAGGGCCACAGCGGTCCCGACTGAGTCTCTTGAACCTTGAGACACAAGCGGGCAACAGCGGTCGCCATGTCAGTCTTGCTAGGACTGATCACAACTTCTGAAGATAAAGTCTTTCCAGACTTAACAACTGATATCTCGACTCTGGCATCTACTATTTTATTTTCTACTACAGGGCCGGCACGCGCTTTTCGAGCTAGAGAGGGCGCTGTGCCAGGCCACGTCGCCGGACGTGCGAGATCCCGGATCAGTGATGCCAGTTCCGGCTCCTGGAGCAGCACGGTCGCTGCCTCGCTGCCGACCCACTGCATCTCGCGCTGTCCCTTCTCGCGCCAAGTCTCCAGCTGTTCGGTGACGGTGAGGACATACACTGCCACCCGGCAAGGATCGGTGCGGCCGTCCGGCTGCCGCTTGTCATAGGTGTAATAGCCCGCAGGCTTCTTGCTGATGCGCCCTATGACGCCGGCTTCCTCGCGTGCCTCGATGGCAGCTGCTTCGTGACCCTTCATGCCCTTCATCGGCCAACCCTTTGGCACGACCCAGCGCTTGGTTTCTCGCGAAGTCACCAGCAGCACTTCCAGGCCAATATCTTGCGTTAGGCGAATCGGCAGGGCTGCCACCTGCTTCAGTAATTTGGGAAATAGCGCCTTCTTCACCGCTGCCTTGGCCTGAGGCTTCTTCTTTAACTTCACCTGGGGCTTCTTTGATTTGGGCACAGGTGCAGACTCGCAGCTATCAAGGCAGCAGAGCGGTGAGCACGTAAGCGCCCGCCCCGATCGCGGCCGCGGCCGGCAGGGTGAGCACCCAAGCCACCACGATGTTGCTCGCCACGCCCCAGCGCACCGCCGAGGTGCGCCGCGCGGCGCCGACCCCGATGATCGCCCCCGTGATCGTGTGCGTGGTCGAGACTGGCACGCCGAGCCAGGTGGCGGCGAACAGCGTCAGGGCCCCGCCCGTCTCGGCGCAGAATCCCTGCATCGGCGTCAGGCGCGTGATGCGCGAGCCCATCGTGTGCACGATGCGCCAGCCGCCGAACAGGGTGCCGGCCGCCATCGCGGCCTGGCAGGACAGCACCACCCAGAGGGGCACGTGGAACTCGCGCCCGAGATGGCCCTGGCTGTAGAGCAGCACCGCGATGATCCCCATCGTCTTCTGCGCGTCGTTGCCGCCGTGGCCGAGCGAGTAGAGCGAGGCGGAGACGAACTGCAGCAAGCGGAAGGCGCGGTCGACCGCGAAGGGCGTCGAGCGCACGAACAGCCAGGAGACGATCAGCACCAGCAGCAGGGCGAGCAGGAAACCGAGGAGCGGCGAGAGCACGATGGCCGCCGCCGTCTTGCCGAGCCCGCCCCAGACCACCGCCTGCCAGCCCGCCTTCGCGACGCCCGCTCCCACGAGGCCGCCGATCAGGGCGTGCGAGCTGCTCGATGGGATGCCGAGGATCCAGGTGAGCACGTTCCAGACGATCGCCCCGGAAAGCGCCCCGAAGATCACCCGGGCGTCGACGAGACTCGCGTCGATGATGCCGGTGCCGAGCGTCTGGGCCACGTGCAGGCCGAAGAACAGGAAGGCGATGAAGTTGAAGAACGCTGCCCAGAACACCGCGTAATGAGGCCGCAGCACCCGGGTCGAGACGATTGTGGCGATCGAGTTCGCTGCGTCGTGCAGGCCGTTCAGGAAGTCGAACAGGAGCGCGACGGCGATCAGGCCGGCGAGGATCGGGAACGCAAGCGCGGCGTCGGACATCGCCGCTCCTATACGTTCTCGATCACGATGCCGCTGATCTCATTGGCGACATCCTCGAAGCGGTCGACCGCGTCCTCCAGGTGGCCGAGGATCTCGCTGCCGACGATGTAGGCCATGGGGTCGGTGCGTCCGTGCGTGAGGTAGAGGCTCTTGAGGCCCTGCTCGTGCAATGCGTCGGAGCGGCCCTCCACCCGCACCACCTGCTCGGTCAGGGCCGCGAGGCGGGCCGCGTGGGTGCCGACCTTGTGGAGCAACGGGACGGCCTCGGCGGTGAGCTTGGCGGCCTCCAGGATCGTGCCCCCCATCTCGCGCATGACCGGATCAAACTCACGCAGCTCGAACAGGGCGATGGCCTTGGCGGTGCGGTGCATCTGGTCGATGGCGTCGTCCATCGACTGGATCAGGTCCTTGATGTCGCCGCGGTCGAACGGCGTGATGAAGCTGCGCCGCACCGCGAGCAGCACCTCGCGGGAGATGTCGTCGGCCTCGTGCTCGCGCTCGGCGATGATCTGGCAGTAGCGCGGCACCGCCTCCCCGCCCTTGAGCAGCTCCTGGAGCGCCTCTGCGCCTGCGACGAGCGTGCGAGCATGGCGCTCGAACAGGTCGAAGAAGCGATCCTCCTTGGGCATCAGCGCCCGGAACCAGCCCAGCATCCCGACCTCCGCCACACCGCTCATAGGCACCAACACGACAGCCGGCTAACTTCTCGCATGTGATTGGGTTCGCGCCAGCGTTGCCTTGGGCTGCTATGCTTCGACTGAACCCCTGGTTTCCAGCGGCTGACGGTGACCGTCACCAGGAGAGTGGGCCATGTTGAGCAACATCGAGATTATCGCCCGGCTCGCCCTCTCGGCCCTGCTCGGCAGCCTCGTCGGGCTGGAGCGGGAGCGCCTGCTCTGGGCGGCGGGCCTGCGCACCCACATGCTGGTCGCTGTCGGCGCGTGCCTGATCATGATCGTGTCGGCCTTCGGCTTCTCCGACGTGCTCAGTGAGAACCACGTCGTGCTCGATCCCTCTCGCGTCGCCGCACAGGTCGTCTCCGGAATCGGCTTCCTGGGGGCCGGCACCATCCTGCTGCGCGGCGAGGTGGTGCGGGGGCTGACTACCGCAGCGAGCCTGTGGGCCGTGGCGGCGGTCGGCCTTGCGGTGGGCGGTGGGCTCTACGTCGCGGCGGTCGCCACGACGCTGATCGTGTTGATCATCCTGGCCGGGGTGAAGCCCATCGAGGAACACTACCAGGCGCGGATGCAGACGCGCCCGCTGCGGCTCGTGGCGCGCACAGGCGAGATGTCGATCGACGTCCTGCAGGAGGTCACGGGCGAGCGCTCGTCGCGCATCAAGCAGTTCGTGGTGCGCCAGTCCGGCTCGGAGGGGCTCGACGAGGTCACGGTGACCTTCGTTCGTCTGTCCCAGCGCAGCATCGAGGCAATCGCTGAACGGTTGCGGCAACATCCCGGGGTGATCAGCGTCGAGACGGACGTCAGTTGAGCGCTCGTGCTGCAGGAGGCATGAGAGACTGCCCGGCTGCATTGCGCTGGCTCATGGGCTATGCTGGCGCATGGGCGACGTCATCCGACCAGATTTCCGCGGCAAGATCGGTGGGGCGAGCGGCAAGAGCCTGCCCCCCTGATCGAGGTCTTGCGCCCTGTCGGCGAAGTCGACGGCATCGGGGTCTTTCTCGCCCGTCACCCGAACCGGAAGGACGACCTGTTTGAGGTCGTTATCGGTCCGGCGAGTTGCAGCGAGTGCGAAGTCGTGGCCACCCTGCCGACCACCCGTGCGGGAAAGACGGAGGCCATCAGGATCAGCATGGCGATCCTGCGCACGCTCGACCTGATCAGCAGCATCAACGATCGGCCGCCAGTCTGAGCACCGTCACGAAACCGCCTGACCCGGACGCGCTCCCCAAAGCGCTCAAGGTTGTTGCTGATGGAGGTTTCGCATCCAGACAGCCTCGGAGTTGCGAGATCTCCGACACGCTCGGGGCGGCGTAGATCATGATTGGAGCTGGGGAAGACACTCCGCAGGGGGGCGGCCGCAGCTCCGAGGTGTTCGTGCCGGCCCTACCCGCTCGGCCGGCCAAGCTGCCCGTGGTGGACAGACCTCCTCCCAACTAACATTCCAACCGGACCGAGGGGTGGGAACTGGTCACCAGATGCAGAGCACGGTGGCCGCATCACCGGCGCCTGTACAATGGGTCTTGTGGTGGGGAGTTGTGCAATCCCGTGCGATAACAGTCCACAAGATCGGAGCAATCTCAGGTCAAAATCAATGAAACTTCTTTACCTTGCCGCTTTCCGCGCAGTTATGTTGACAGGGACGGTGAGCGCGGCTGCCGAGGTCTTGGGGCGGAGCCAACCCGCAGTAAGCCGCCTGCTCGACAAGCTGGAGGCAGAACTCGGTGCGAAGTTGTTCGAACGCAGGCGCGGGTTGGTCGTGCCGACACGCACCGCCCAGCTTCTGCTCGACGAGGTGGAGCGGGCCTACGTCTCGTTGGAGTCGCTCAAGACCTTCGCTTCCCGGGTCGCCGAGGGCGAAAGCAGCCGGATCTCGGCCGCCGTGCTGCCAGCCCTGGGACTGAATTTCATCCCCGCCACCCTGGCAGCCTTTGCACGGGAATGGCCCAAAACTCGGGTCCTTCTCAACGTTCAGATGTCCGTGCAGGTGGAGGAATGGGCGGCTGCTCAGCAAGTCGATTTCGGCTTGGCGGAGATGCCATTCAAACGTTCCGGTTTCCGCACTGAGATCTTCAGTGATCAACCTTACCTGCTCGCGGTTCCGCGGGATCACCCGCTTGCTCAGCGATCTCAGGTTGGGCCGTCGGACGTCCGAGGGGTGCCGTTCATCGTGGGATCGTCATTCACAGCGATGGGACAGTTGCTGGCTCAGGCTTTCAGGACATGCGGTGTGCCGCTGGAGGCACAGTACGAAGCCCCGCTTTCGATGACCGTCTACGAATTGGTCAAGCAAGGCGTGGGTATCGGCCTAGTGGATCCGTATACCGCCCTGAAGCAACTGGACAGCCGCGTGCAACTCGTACGCTTTGTGCCGACAATACCTTTCAACGTCGCGCTCCTGCGCCCTGAATCCCGTCCAGCCAACCCTGCTGCAGACGCTCTGCTGGATTTTTTGGCCTCGGAACGTGATCGCTTGATGTCGGGCTTTCCGGGCTGAGCCCGATATGCGTAAGTCGCATAACGCTCCACGAACATTCAATTTTGCGCATTTCGCTTTCCGAGGTTAGCTCTGGCAGGTCGTCGGTTTTGAGGAAGGGCAGTGGACACTCACTCACGGCGAGACGCGAAGGGTGACAGCCGCTACGACGTCGTCATTATCGGTGGCGGCATCAATGGCACCAGCGCGGCGCGCGAACTGGCTGCGGGCGGGTACAAGGTTCTGCTCACCGAGATGTCGGATCTCGCCAACGGTGCGTCCAGCCGGTCATCGAGAATTCTGCATTGCGGATTGCGATACTTCGAGACGGCGCATCCGGTTCGGACCTTCCTCTCCTCACCCAGGCGACTTGCCGGCGCCATGACCATGGCGCGCGCGGCGATGCAGGCGCGAGCCGAGCTCAGCGATCTGAAGCCAGACAACTGCAAGCCTTTCACGATGTGCTTCCCCCTTTACAGCGACGGTGACGTCAAGGGGTGGCATCTCGATCTGGGGTTCGGCCTGCTGAAGCGCCTCGGTCCGGCGCGGCCGCCGCTCGACTACCGGCGCATCACGCGGGATTTCGACCAACTCGTGCCCTTCGCGGGTGATCTGCGGGATCGGGAAAGCCTCCGCTCCATCGCAACCTACCGCGAATACATCATCGACTCGCCGGATCGGCTCTGCGTGGAAGCCGCCCTGGAGGCCGAGCGCAACGGCGCGGAACTGCGCCTGTTCACGAAGGCCGGGTTTGCGGGGCGGTCAGCGGACGGACATTGGCTCCTGCAACTGTCGAGCGATGGCGGCACGGACTTGGTCGAGGCGCCCGTCGTGCTCAACCTCGCCGGGACGTGGTCCGACGGCGTCATCGCCGGGATCGTCGACGAGCCGCGATCACCGCTCGTGACAGGCACCAAGGGATCTCACATCGTGGTCCGCCTGCCGCAGCGATACGCGGGTCATGGCATCGCCTGTCTGCATCGCGGTGGAATGCCCTTCTACTGTCTCCCGCTGGATGGCGACCTGTTCTACTTCGGTCCGACCGAGACAAAGTATGACGGCGATGCCGGCGACGCCGTCGCCACTGATGACGACATTTCCTTCCTGCTTGAGGAAGCCAATTTCCTGCTTCCCGGGTTGGGGCTGCGGAAGTCCCACGTCGAGTTCACGTGGGCCGGTGTCCGACCGCTCGGCTTCGATGCCCGGCAGCCGATGGGACGCCGGATCCGCGAAATTCACGATCTCGCCGATCGCGGCATGCCGGGCGTCTTCGCGATGACCGCGGGCCCGGTGATGTCACATCTGAGCGCCGGCCGCGAGCTTCGCGACGTGGTCGCGCGAGCGCTCAAGCCTTCGGGACAGCCACGCGCGCGGCGGCCCGGGACGCCCTCTTCCAGACCGCGGCCGGATCCTGCCCAAGGGAGCGCGGCATTGCTGCGCCACGCCGTCATCGCGGAACACGCGCGCGACTTGAAGGGCATTCTTTACACGCGCACCGGGATGGGATGGGGACGTCACCTCGACCGCGACACGGTCCAGTCGGCAGCAGAGGCCGTTTCTGACCTCTTGGGATGGTCTCAGAGTGATGTCTCGGCGCAGGTCGAAAGCTTTTTACGCTACCAGAATTCCAGGTTCGCGCGGTGAAAAAGGAATAGACTGTCGAGTGGGAGGATGGAGGACGAGACATGATGAAAGGCAAGCTGATGAAGATGGCAGCCGTCGCGGCTGCGGTGCTCGGGGTTGCGCTGGGAGCGGCTCCGGTGAGGGCGGCCGACGGCCGCCTCAAGGACATTCTCGATCGCGGCGTGGTCCGGGTCGGGGTGCAGGGCGCCTTCAAGCCTTGGGCATTTCCGGCGCCCGATGGAACCCTGCAAGGGATCGAGCTCGATCTCGCCAAGAGCGTGGCCGACACGCTCGGCGTCAAGCTCGAGCCGGTGATCATCACCTCGGCCAACAGGATTCAGTTCCTTCAGCAGGGCAAGATCGATCTCATCATCGGGGGCATGTACGACGCCACCGATCGCCGCAAGGTCGTCGGGATAATCGAGCCTGCGTACTGGTCGTCCGGACCGACGCTGCTTGCCAAGAAGGGAGCGATCAAGGACTGGAAGGATATCGCCAACAAGCCCGTGTGTGGCAAGCAGGGCAACTACTACAATAAGCAGGTTCAGACTGAGCTGCACGCCAACTTGATTGCCTTTGCCGGGAACACCGAAGGGAAGGAAGGTCTGCGCGCGGGCAAGTGCATCGCCTGGCTCTACGATGACGTCAGCATCATGGCCGACCTCGCCCTGCCAGAGTGGGAAGGTTATGAGATGCCGGTCCCGGTGCTCTACAACAACCCATGGGCCGCTGCCGTCCCGCTCGACGAGCTTAACAGGGGCTGGGGTGCATTCATGGCCGGTATGGCCTACCGCTGGCAAGCCGAAGGCAAACTCATCGAGCTCGGAAAGAAGTGGGGCGTAAATACGTCCGACTGGTTCGTGCAGCAGCAACAAAAACTGCATTGGGATACCTCATATCTCAAGTAAATGAGGCCGCTCGAGATTTTCATTTTGCCTAATGGGGTGTCGAGATGCTAGAGATCATCGGCCCATTCTTTCGAGGAATGTACGAGCGTACGGGGATGAATTTCAACATATTCTACGATCCGTATGAATATGGCCGTTTCGTCTCGGGCGCCTCGACAACCCTGCAGCTGATTTTCTGGTCGTTGTCGCTATCCCTGGTGATCGGCGTGCTCGGTGCTTGGGCCCAGGGCGCCAAGTCTCCGGCGCTGCGGGTGGGGGTCGGCGCCTACATCCAGGCGTTCCGCAACACCCCTCCGATGATCCAGCTGCTGTTTTTCTACTTCGGCCTCGGGGCTTTCACCCCTGCTATCGACATGGGCGGCTACTCGCAGCCGGTCGTCTCCTCCTTCGCCTGGGCGGTTATCTCCCTGGGCATATTCGGCGGTGCGTTCAACGTCGAGATATTCAGGGCAGGCATCGAGGCCGTGCCCGACTCAACTCTCGAGGCGGCCGAAAGTCTCTGCTTTTCGCGTTTGCAAACATATCTCTACATCACGCTGCCCTTGGCGTTCCGCATCAGCTTGCCGGCCTTGACCAACAACCTGGTGAGCCTCGCGAAAACGACATCGCTTGCGTACATCATCACGGTTCCGGAGATGACGTACGTCCTGAACCAGGTCTGGTCCGACAACCTGAACGTCCCGGAGATGATGCTGGTGCTGTTCGGATTTTACATTGTCGTCGTCACGCTCCTGGCGGCCGGCCTGCACGCGATCGAACGCAAGCTCGTTCTTCCAGGATACGGCCAATGAGACAGCCGGCATTTCAGCTGAACATGGCGCGTCTCCGGGAAGGGCAGTTTCTGAGAGGCCTCCGGGCGGGACACGTCATCCTCTTGCTCCTGGCCCTGGGGGTTTCCCTTGCCTTTGCGGTGAGCCGTTCGTTCGTGCTCGGCTCTGGGCCCACGGCGCTGACCACTCTCCTCGAATGGTCCCCATTCATTCTGCAGGGCTTTGCCTTGAACTTGGCCATGAGCTTTCTCGCGATGGCGATGGCCACAATCCTCGGGACAGGCCTCGGTCTGCTGCAGATCAGCACGATTTCGGCCGTCCGGCTGCCCGCGCGGTTCGTCACACATCTGTTGCGCAACTCGCCGTGGCTGGTGATCCTGTTCTTGGTGACGTACTTCATGCCCGTCGAGATTCGTCTGCCGCACGGGTTGAGGGTTCCGGTTCCCGACTGGAGCAAGGCCACCCTGGCTTTCGCGTTGCCGGTCATGGGAAACATCAGCGAGATCCTGCGCGGCGCAGTCCGATCGATCCCGTCGGGGCAATGGGAATCGGCCGAAGGGCTCGCGTTCACCCGGGCTCAGACCTTGCGGTACATCATCCTGCCGCAGTGCGTCCGTCGCTGCATCCCTCCGTGGATGAACTGGTACGCGATGCTGACGCTGTCGACGCCGATGGCTTCGATCTTCAGCGTGCACGAGGCGGTCGCCAACGCTCAAGCAGGCATGGAGGCTGCCGGCTCGCGCCCGGAGCTGTTGCTGCCGTTTTACTTGTTCCTGCTGTGCTTATTTTTCCTCTACATCTACCCGATTGCTCTTTGGACTCGTAGGCTGGAGCGCAGATATGTCGTTGGCTGATCGATCCGCTGCTGAGGAAAGCCAGACCTGCCTGGGTCATCGCGCGATCGTCTCACTGCGCAACGTTCACAAATCGTACGGCGCCTTCGAAGTGCTGAAAGGCATCAGCCTCGACGTGCGCAAGGGCGAGGTCGTATGTATCATTGGCCCCTCGGGCTCCGGGAAATCGACGCTGATCCGTTGCATCAATGGCTTAAGCGCGATCCAGAGCGGTTCGATCACCGTCGACGGGCAGGAAGTCAACGACCCCAAGCTGGACAAGCTCGCCCTGCGGAAAAAGGTCGGCATCGTCTTTCAGCAGTATAATCTTTTCCCCCACAAGACGGCCCTGGAAAATGTCATGATGGCGCCGCTAAAGGTGCTCCGGGAGCCGAGGGCCCAGGTGGAGGAGCGAGCCCGCGCCCTCATCGCCAAAGTCCGTCTCACGGGGAAGGAGAACGCCTATCCGGGACAGCTGTCGGGCGGCCAGCAGCAGCGCGTGGCCATCGCGAGAAGCTTGGCGATGCGACCCGATGTCATGCTCTTCGACGAAGTCACCGCAGCGCTCGACCCTGAAACGGTCAAGGAAGTGTTGGTGACAATAAAGGAGCTGGCAGCTGAAGGAATGACATGCATCCTCGTGACCCATGAGATGGGATTTGCGCGCGAGGTCGCCAATCATGTCTACTTTACGGACGGCGGCATCATTGTCGAGCATGGAAAGCCCGATCAGTTGTTCAAAAATGCCAAGGATCCTCGAACCAGGCAGTTCCTAAGCCAAGTTCTCTAGACAGAATAGGTCCGATAGCTGTTCGGGTTCTTTAGGGTAATTTCAACACGCGCATCCGTGCCGCCGGCGCTCCCGCGTGATCACCTCTCCTCTCACGGGCCGGGCGCGGCGCCATGCCTAATCACAGGAGGAGGCGCTCGAACGCACGGGGCGCCGGTGATCTGGACAGCAAAGTTGTCAGGCTTCGCCCGGCGGCATCCCCGCAGTGAACACTGCCCCGCCGCTCGTGGCGGGGCGTCCCGGGCGCTCGCGTCCCTCGATCGAGCGCCCTGACCCACGAGGTTTGATCCGTGAAACCCAGCGCCCGGCCCCTTGATCCCGCGCCGACCGTCGGCCTGATCGGTCTCGGCCGGATCGGGATGGTGTTGCTCGCTGCCCTCCGCCGCTTCGCACCGGAGACGCGCGTGATCGCTGCGGGACGCGATCCGGCGCGGGTCGCCGCGGCCACGGCGGCGTGGCCCGGTGTCGAGGTCATGGACTCCGAGCGCCTGGCGGTCCACGCCAACGTGGTTGTCCCATGCCTGCCTCCGGAGGCCTACCGCGACGGCGTGTCGGCGGTCGCCCCGCACATGCGGGCGGACGCCGTCCTGATGAGCGTCACCAATGCCGTGCCCCTGCCGGACCTCGGGTGCCGGTGCGCCCGTCCCATCGTCAAGGTGATCTTGTCGCCCGCGCATGCCGCTGGGCGGGGCGTGTGCCTGGTCACGCCCAGTCCCGGCGCCGGACCTGAGCAGGTCGAGCGCATCTGCGCCCTGCTCCAGCGCTTCTGCCGGCCGGTCCTGGCCGATCCGGCGGACGGCCGCATCGCGTCCAATCTCGCCGGATCCGCGCCCGCCATCTTGGCCGCGTTCTGCTCGGCGTTCCTGGAGGCCAACGCCGCCCGGGCGCGCGCGTTCGGGCCGACGGAGCTGCGTGCCATGATGACGGAGTCCGTCGCGGCCCTAGCGGCCATCCTCGACGAGGGCTTGAGCTTCGAGGACGTCGTCGCGCGCACGGCCACGCCCGGCGGCACGACCGAGGCCGCGATCGCGGCCCTGAACGCCGAGGCGCCCGCGCTCTGCGGGCGATTGGTCGACGCGACGTTCCAACGTGAAGCCCAACTCCTCGCTATCCCGCCTCGCACACGAGACCGGCCGCACGCTGGATCGGCGTGCAAGGCCGACCCGTCCGACATTCCTTCCGGAGAGCTCCCATGCCGTTAGTCGAAGCGATCACCGGGCCGGCCGCCATCGCGCGCGATCCTCTGCTGCAGCCGCTGCGGATCAAGAACCTGGTCTTGAGGAACCGCGTCATGAGCACCAGCCACGCCTCCGGCCTGGAGGAAGGCGGAATGCCCAAGGAGCGGTACCAGCTCTATCATCTGGAGAAGGCGAAGGGCGGCATCGGCCTCAGCATGTTCGGCGGCTCGTCGAACGTGGCGCCCGATAGCCCCAACATCTTCCGTCAGCTCAATGTCGGCACGGACGAGATCATCCCCTGGCTGCAGCAGTTCTCCGCGCGCATGCATGCTGAGGGCGCGGCGCTGATGGTGCAGATCACGCATCTCGGTCGCCGCGGCGAGCCGTATGCCGACAAGTGGCTGCCGACGATCGGACCTTCGGCGATGCGCGAGACGCTGCACCGCAGCTTTCCCAAGGAGATGGACGAGCACGACATCAGGCGCGTCGTGAAGGCCTACGCGGCCGCCGTGCGCCGCTGCAGGGAAGGCGGGCTCGACGGCGTCGAGACCCTCGCGGGCGGGCACCTCATCGGCCAGTTCCTCTCCCCCTCCACCAACCGCCGGACGGACAGGTACGGCGGCTCGCTCGAGAACCGCTGCCGCTTCGGCCTCATGGTGTTCGAGGAGATACGGAAGGAGGTCGGCGACGACTACATCGTCGGCATGCGCTACGTCATCGAGGAGGGCGAGACCGGCCTGACGATGGGTGATGCCATCAAGGTGGCGCACATCTTCGAGCGAACCGGCATGCTCGACTTCTTCAACGCCATCGTCGGCCGCATGGACACCGAGCGGGCGCTCGCCGTGGACAACATGCCCGGCATGGCCTCACCGATCGCGCCCTGGTTGCGGCAGGTTGGCGCCTTCAAGCGGGAGGTTGGACTTCCGGTGTTCCACGCGGCCCGGATCTCCGACATCGCGACGGCGCGCCACGCGATCCGCGAAGGTCTCCTCGACATGGTGGCGATGACCCGCGCCCACATCGCCGACCCCCACATCGTGCGAAAGATCGAGGCCGGCCAGGAGGACCGCATCCGGCCCTGCGTGGGCGCGACCCACTGCCAGTCGCCCTACCGGCCGCACTGCATCCACAACCCCTCCACCGGGCGCGAGAGTCAGCTCCCTCATGAGATCGCCCGATCGGAGCGGGCCGGCCGCAAGGTGGTCGTCGTCGGAGGCGGGCCCGCCGGCCTTGAGGCGGCCCGGGTCTCGGCCTTGCGCGGGCACGAGGTCGTGCTGTTCGAGGCCGCCGCCAAGCTCGGCGGGCAGCTGCTGCTGAGCCAGCGTGCGAGCTGGCGGCGCGACGTCATCGGCATCGTGGACTGGCGCGTCGAGGAGATCCGCCGCTTGGGCGTGCGGGTCGAACTGAACCGCTACGCCGAGGTGGACGATGTGCTCGCCGAGAATCCGGACGCGGTCGTGGTTGCCACGGGTGGCGTGCCGGACATCGACTGGATCGCGGGTGCAGAGCACTGCGACAGCGTCTGGGACGTGATCGGCGGGACCACCCCGCTCGCCGCTGAGGTCATCGTCTATGACGGCACAGGCCGCCACCCCGGCCCGCAGGCGGCCGAGCTCGCGGCGCAGGATGGCCGCAAAGTCCAGTTCGTTTCGATTGACGCCCAGATCGCGCAGGAATTGACCTATGCCGAGCGCATCATCTGGAAGAAGCGCATCTACGAGCTCGGCGTGCCGATGACCTTCGACCACGAGATCGTGAAGGTCGAACGGCGCGGCAACCGCATCGTGGCGACCTTTCGAAACCTGGCCTCCGAACAGCTCACCGAGCGCATGGCCGATCAGATCCTGGTGGAGCACGGTACGCGACCGGCGGACGACCTGTATCAGGCGCTCAGACCACACTCCGCTAACGACGGTGTCACCGATATCGACGCGCTCCTGGCGGGGGAGGCGCAGCCGCTGACCTGGCGTCCCGAGTTGCGCATGGAGCTGCACCGGGTCGGCGACGCCGTCGCCAGCCGAAACGTGCACGCGGCGGTGCTCGACGCTCTGCGTCTCTGCAAGGATCTCTGACGGCATGAGAGTGAAGCAGGTTCGGATCTACGTGGTCGAGAGCGGCGGCATCAGGCCGGTCATCCTCGAGATGACGACCGACGACGGTACAGTGGGACTGGGCGAGGCGGCGGTTGCCTACGGTCTCGGTGGAACGGCGGCGGCCGCCATGATCAGGGAGCTCTGCGAGCGCTGCGTCATCGGCCGGGACCCGTTCCGGGTCGAGGCCATCTGGACGGAGATGTACGACTGTTCCTTCTGGGCGAAGGGCGGCGGTCCGATCGTGTTCGGCGCGATGAGCGCGATCGAGCAGGCCCTGGTGGACATCAAAGCGAGGGCGCTTCGCGTTCCTGCCTACGAGTTGCTCGGCGGGCGCGTTCACGATGCGTTGCGGACCTACGCGAATGGCTGGTACTTCGGCTGCGCGGATCTGGCCGATCTGCCGCGTTTCGCCGAGGCGACCGTGGCGGATGGGTACGATGCGCTGAAGCTCTACCCCTTCGCCACGATCCTCGAGACCGGCAGGTTGCGGCACCCATCACGCCGCGGGACGTCCGACGGTGACGTGCGCCGGCGGGCCGTCGCAGCCGTCGCCAGCGTGCGGGCCGCCCTCGGACCCGGGCCCAAGATCATGCTGGACTTGAGTGGCGGTCTCACCCCTGACGAGACGATTCGCTTCTGCCGCGAGGTCGAGGAATTCGACATCACCTACGTCGAGGAGCCCGCAGACCCGTTCGACCCGCATGCCTTGAGCAAGATCGCCAGCGGCATCTCCCAACCGATCGCGGTCGGCGAACGCATCTACACGCGCTATGGCTTTCGGGACCTGCTCGCCGGGAGAGCCGTCGATATCCTGCAGCCGGACCTCGGCAATACGGGCGGCATTCTCGAGGGCCGCAAGATCGCCGCGATGGCGGAAGCATATGGTGTGAAGGTCCAGCCGCATGTCTGTGCGAGCGCCCTCTCCACGGTGATCGCGATGCATTTCAGCGCCGCCACGCCCAACTTCTACATGCAAGAGCATTTCCCCTACTGGGATCGCATCCCGGGCTACACCCAGGTGCTGGAGGACCCGATCGAGCCGCAGGTCAAGGCTGGGACGATTCCGGTGTTGGATGCGATCGGGTACGGCGTAACGCTCCGCAACAGGAGCCTGCTCGATTGCCTTTGGACTGAGTGTCGATAGGGTTCGATGAGCCCTCTCATTGCAGGCATCTATCAGATTAACAGCCTCGCATCGTGCGGGTATTATCCTTTCTAACAAGCTATAATCCTGGATTGAATGCAATGCAGCAGATGACTATTTCCGACCGTTATCGCTGAACACCGCCGATCAATCGTACAGCCATACCCTGACCTGAGCGCGGCCTCCCGGATTTATCGGCTATGATAATCGGCGTCACACCCGCCAGCGATTCAGAGCCTGGCAGCCTGGCAGCGGGAGCTTCGTTCGTCTGGAATGCCGGCCACCTGCTCACCAGGCTGCTGCGACCACCTTCTGCCGCACTTTAAGTTCAGGCCTTCTTTCCAGTCCTGCGCACAAGCTCAAGAATTCGTTCGCGGATGTGAGCGCGGATCTGAGACGTAGCGTTATCACGAGGAGGAGTTTCGTTAGGTACGCTCGGCTTGCCAGCACCAGACATGGCGTTGAACTCCTTCCTCCTGCGCGAGGACACTCTTGAATGCCACCTCGTCCTCAGCCGGCACATAACCGTCCGGTCAGATACGAGGTCGTCGTTGCTCCCCATCTGCCTGACCAAGAAAGGCGCCTCAGACCTTGATCGCCATACAGCAACGGCCTATTATGGATTCACTGTACACCGGCGAGGCGATGGAAATCAAGCCGCAATGGCGTTCCACTCACAGGCTCTGCAGTGTTCCGGCTCGAAGAGGGCCGGGAGGCCGAACGCTGGTGCACTGACGCCTTCGAAAGGTACAAGGAGCAGCGCGAATTGCCTTGCAACCGCAATTGCTTAGCGAGCCTCCGTCTGAAGCTTTCGTCCGCGTCTCTGCACTAGAGCGGTGCCCGGTCATGTCGCGACGGCCAAGTCGTCCTCGTAGCTGGCTGCAGCGAGGTAGTGACGGTTGGTGCGGTTCTCAAATTTTTGCCAAGCCTCTGGTTCGATATCGACATTTTGACGCAGGTCAATGGCCCGATATGTCAGCATATTGGGCCATTGGTATTATTCTCTTAACAGACAATCAATGGAAGTCGGGATTGTGAAACAGGGTATGATGGTGCACAAGGCCTACAAGACCCACATCTGTGTGCATGACTGACTCTGGTGGCGCATGGCTCGGTGCCGGATGACTTTGATGTACGTTGCCCGGGGCGAACACAAGGTTGCCGTCCCCGTCGACTTCAGCGTTCACGAGGTCTGTTTGAGCTTTCGTCTTGGCAACAAGTGAAGGCTGATTGTCTTGCACTCCCGCTATCAGGGTCGAGGCAGGCGGAAGCGTGACACCGCTCGGCTGCACGGGTGAGCTTGAACCTGTTGCATCTGAAGGCTGACTTGACGCGGCCGGATGTCCGAGAGTAGCTGCAGCCGCCCCACTGTGATCTGCGTTTGATCTTGTGATATCCGCCTGCGGATGGCTCACATCGGCTGCTGTGATCTCAGAGCTCACCCCGCCCGGTGTGGCTGGCGGGGCATCCGCCTTCGGTGTGGCTGGTGAGGTCACCGCCTTTGTGCCGTCCACCTGCGGATGGCTCACATCGGCTGCTGTGATCTCAGAGCTCACCCCGCCCGGTGTGGCTGGTGAAGTCACCGCCTTTGCGGCGTCCACCTGCGGATGGCTGGCAGTGGCTGCTGTGACCTCAGAGCTCACCCCGCCCGGTGTGGCTGGTGAAGTCACCGCCTTTGCGGCGTCCGCCTGCGGATGGCTGGCAGTGGCTGCTGTGACCTCAGAGCTCACCCCGCCCGGTGTGGCTGGTGAAGTCACCGCCTTTGCGGCGTCCGCCTGCGGATGGCTCACATCGGCTGCTGTGATCTCAGAGCTCACCCCGCCCGGTGTGGCTGGCGGGGCATCCGCCTTCGGTGTGGCTGGTGAGGTCACCGCCTTTGTGCCGTCCACCTGCGGATGGCTCACATCGGCTGCTGTGATCTCAGAGCTCACCCCGCCCGGTGTGGCTGGCGGGGCATCCGCCTTCGGTGTGGCTGGTGAGGTCACCGCCTTTGTGCCGTCCACCTGCGGATGGCTCACATCGGCTGCTGTGATCTCAGAGCTCACCCCGCCCGGTGTGGCTGGTGAAGTCACCGCCTTTGCGGCGTCCACCTGCGGATGGCTCACATCGGCTGCTGTGATCTCAGAGCTCACCCCGCCCGGTGTGGCTGGTGAAGTCACCGCCTTTGCGGCGTCCACCTGCGGATGGCTGGCAGTGGCTGCTGTGACCTCAGAGCTCACCCCGCCCGGTGTGGCTGGTGAAGTCACCGCCTTTGCGGCGTCCGCCTGCGGATGGCTGGCAGTGGCTGCTGTGACCTCAGAGCTCACCCCGCCCGGTGTGGCTGGTGAAGTCACCGCCTTTGCGGCGTCCGCCTGCGGATGGCTGGCAGTGGCTGCTGTGACCTCAGAGCTCACCCCGCCCGGTGTGGCTGGTGAAGTCACCGCCTTTGCGGCGTCCGCCTGCGGATGGCTGGCAGTGGCTGCTGTGACCTCAGAGCTCACCCCGCCCGGTGTGGCTGGTGAAGTCACCGCCTTTGCGGCGTCCGCCTGCGGATGGCTCACATCGGCTGCTGTGACCTCAGAGCTCACCCCGCCCGGTGTGGCTGGTGAAGTCACCGCCTTTGCGGCGTCCGCCTGCGGATGGCTCACATCGGCTGCTGTGATCTCAGAGCTCACCCCGCCCGGTGTGGCTGGTGAAGTCACCGCCTTTGCGGCGTCCACCTGCGGATGGCTCACATCGGCTGCTGTGATCTCAGAGCTCACCCCGCCCGGTGTGGCTGGTGAAGTCACCGCCTTTGCGGCGTCCACCTGCGGATGGCTGGCAGTGGCTGCTGTGACCTCAGAGCTCACCCCGCCCGGTGTGGCTGGTGAAGTCACCGCCTTTGCGGCGTCCGCCTGCGGATGGCTGGCAGTGGCTGCTGTGATCTCAGAGCTCACCCCGCCCGGTGTGGCTGGTGAAGTCACCGCCTTTGCGGCGTCCGCCTGCGGATGGCTCACATCGGCTGCTGTGACCTCAGAGCTCACCCCGCCCGGTGTGGCTGGTGAAGTCACCGCCTTTGCGGCGTCCGCCTGCGGATGGCTCACATCGGCTGCTGTGATCTCAGAGCTCACCCCGCCCGGTGTGGCTGGTGAAGTCACCGCCTTTGCGGCGTCCGCCTGCGGATGGCTCACATCGGCTGCTTTCACCTCAGGGCCCACCCCGCCCGATGTGGCTGGCGGGGCTTTCGTCTTGGCAACAAGTGAAGGCTGATTGTCTTGCACTCCCGCTATCAGGGTCGAGGCAGGCGGAAGCGGGACACCGCTCGGCTGCACGGGTGAGCTTGAACCTGTTGCATCTGAAGGCTGACTTGACGCGGCCGGATGTCCGAGAGTAGCTGCAGCCGCCCCACTGTGATCTGCGTTTGATCTTGTGATATCCGCCTGCGGATGGCTCACATCGGCTGCTGTGATCTCAGAGCTCACCCCGCCCGGTGTGGCTGGCGGGGCATCCGCCTTCGGTGTGGCTGGTGAGGTCACCGCCTTTGTGCCGTCCACCTGCGGATGGCTCACATCGGCTGCTGTGATCTCAGAGCTCACCCCGCCCGGTGTGGCTGGTGAAGTCACCGCCTTTGCGGCGTCCACCTGCGGATGGCTGGCAGTGGCTGCTGTGACCTCAGAGCTCACCCCGCCCGGTGTGGCTGGTGAAGTCACCGCCTTTGCGGCGTCCGCCTGCGGATGGCTGGCAGTGGCTGCTGTGACCTCAGAGCTCACCCCGCCCGGTGTGGCTGGTGAAGTCACCGCCTTTGCGGCGTCCGCCTGCGGATGGCTCACATCGGCTGCTGTGATCTCAGAGCTCACCCCGCCCGGTGTGGCTGGTGAAGTCACCGCCTTTGCGGCGTCCGCCTGCGGATGGCTCACATCGGCTGCTGTGACCTCAGAGCTCACCCCGCCCGGTGTGGCTGGTGAAGTCACCGCCTTTGCGGCGTCCGCCTGCGGATGGCTCACATCGGCTGCTTTCACCTCAGGGCCCACCCCGCCCGATGTGGCTGGCGGGGCTTTCGTCTTGGCAACAAGTGAAGGCTGATTGTCTTGCACTCCCGCTATCAGGGTCGAGGCAGGCGGAAGCGGGACACCGCTCGGCTGCACGGGTGAGCTTGAACCTGTTGCATCTGAAGGCTGACTTGACGCGGCCGGATGTCCGAGAGTAGCTGCAGCCGCCCCACTGTGATCTGCGTTTGATCTTGTGATATCCGCCTGCGGATGGCTCACATCGGCTGCCGTGACCTCAGGGCTCACCCCGCCCGGTGTGGTTGGCGAGATCACCGCCTTTGTGGCGTCCGCCTGCGGATGGCTCACATCGGCTGCTTTCACCTCAGGGCTCACCCCGCCCGATGTGGCTGGCGGGGCTTTCGTCTTGGCAACAAGTGAAGGCTGATTGTCTTGCACTCCCGCTGTCAGGGTCGAGGCAGGCGGAAGCGTAGCAGCGCCCGGCTGCACGGATGAGCTCAAACCTCTGTCGGACCGAGGCGCCGAGATGAGCGATGCATTCGGATCCGAAGTGCCCTGGAGCGCTGTTTGCGTTGCGCCCTGATAATGACTTTGGGAGCCCGAATCCGCTGTTGATACAGTCGAAGCGCTCGCCTGCTTCGCCTCCACACCGCCATCAGCAGCGCTCGACCCATCTTGTGTTGCGCCCTGATGATGGTTTTGGGAACCCGAATCCGCTGTTGATACAGTCGAACCGCCCGCCTGCTTCGCCTCCACACCGCCATCAGCAGCGCTCGACCCATCTTTCGGATGACGATCGGTGGATGACAATCCGGCCGTGGTGCGAGGATTGCCTGCCTCGACACTCCTCAAATAGCCGTGGCCTTCAGGCTCCAAGATTGCAAGCTTAACCGCTGTCACCAGCTTCAGAGGCTCAGAACCGTCTAGGCCAACGTCGGGTCGGCTCTGATGAATCGCGCCAATCTGCTCCGCCCCTAAGGGCGCCGCGTCTTTGCGCCTTTGACCCTCGATGTCGGGGGCGAGGGCAGACGCGCGCTGAATGGTCAGCTCCTCCGCGTGTCTGCCGCCGGCTGCTGGAATGGACGGCAGCGACACGTCGCATTGCGCCAGTTGATCCGTGGTATTGCTCGTCTGCTCGGTCAGGAGCAGCTCCGGATCTGACCTCATCTCGAAACCATCGTCTGCGACCGCTTTCGCGGCGAACATCATCGCCGAGAACACGATTGCTTCGATCTGCCTACGATGATCGCCTTGGTCATGGGCCTCGCCCGAACTTCTCGACTTCGACGGCAGAGGGTCCACCACCGGCACCACCTGATCGCTGGGACCGCTGGCAGCCATCGGAGCCGATGGCACAGATCCACTCGATTCGATGTCCTGGAGCTCGCTGGCGAAGGCGTCTTCGTGTGAAAGGGTCAACGCCGCGGCTGCAACGATTGCTGCCAGCAGGGCTGCCGGATGAACCACGAGCTTGGTGCCGGCCGCCGCTTGCGGGATGGGCAGAAGGGCCGGATATTGCGCCGCGATTTGGTTGAGAAGGGCGCGGAAGTCAGCACCACGCATTGGGTGGTCCAGCGCCTCGGAGGCAACCACATAGCTGCCGTCAATCCTGGCGAAATGCATGATCGCGTCGCCGTCCGGCCGGCAGAAGACGAACCAAGGTTCTGCCTCATCACTCAAGCCCTGCTCGCTGGTGATCCGCATCCCGGCACGGATCAGCGCGGCCTCGACCCGATAGAATTCGGCAAGTTCCTGCTGGGACCAATCTCCTTGGGTCGTTGGAGCAGGCCGGAAGAAAGAGATAACCGCGCCCATGGCGACCTTACTCCCAAGGCCCAATCGTCCACTTGGCCGGCGTGGGCGCACCACGGCGCTCAACTCGCGGCCTCGGCTTTTGGGCTGAATCGGATCTAACGCTCATGGAAGGCGTGCCCCATCGCGTCGAACAAGGGTGCGACCATGTAGTCGAGTGCTGTTCGCTCACCGGCCGAGACGACAACTTCGGCTGGAAGCCCTGCCAGCAAGCGGTGCTTTATGTCATTCGGAACCTGGTGCTCGTCGATCTCGACGATACCGGAAAAGTAGGCCTGCTTCGTCGTGTCGTCGATCAAGCGGTCGCGTGAGACGGTCTTGAGCGTCCCGAATATCGCCGGGGTCCGGCGCGTCTGGAAGGTCGGGAATTTGACCTCGGCTCTCATCCCCGCATGAATCGCTTCCAGATCATTGGGCGAGAATTGGACGCTGATCACAAGCCTGTCGCTCGTCGGGACGATTTCCATCAGCGGCTCTCCCGAACGAACGACCTGCCCAATCGTGTAGACCTTGAGACCTTGAACGACTCCGCTGTGCGAGGCGCGGATCTCATGTCGTCTGAGTACATCCTGGGCGACGAGGAGCTTCTCGCGAAGCTCGGCAATCTTCTGGCGTGTTTCCAGCAGTTGCGCAGTAGTGACTTCCTGCATCTTCTGCTTGAGCTGCGTAATCTGCATTCCGGCTTCGCCGATGGCGTTCTGCGCCTTGGCCGTCTCCGCCACTGAGCGTCCGATCACTCCCTCGAGCCGCGTGCGCTCTCGCTCCATGACAAGGAGCCGTGAGAGCGGGATGAGACTCTTCTCGCGTAGGCTGCGGAGGCCCTCAAGCTCCTGGTTGATAAAGCCCACCTGTGCCTGGACCGAGGCTTTCTCGACCGCGAGCCCCACCATTTCGGTCTTCAACTGCTTCACTCGAGCGTCGATGAGATCGAGCTGAGACTTTAGAGACCTTTGTCGCTCCGCCAGTTGGATCGTCTGGTCCTTGATCATGCGGGCAATTGCGGGCTCGTTCCGACGCGCGATGAGTTCCGGCGGCAGTTCCAGTTCGCTTGCTTGATTCTGTTCGGCTCGGAGGCGTGCCTCAAGGATCAGGGCGGCATCGAGCTGCGTTCTGAACAGATCAGCGCTCGCACGGGATTGGAGAGGATCGATGCGCAGGAGGACGTCGCCTTCCTGAACGCTCTGGCCGTCCTTCACCAGCACCTCCAGGATCATGCCGCCCTCGAAATGCTGGACGATCTTGCGGCTGCTCTCCGCGACGATCACGCCGGGACTGATGACGGCCCGATCGAGGCGAACGACAGCCGCCCAGCTGCCCATGACTCCAAATGTCGCCAAGATAACGGCGTAGCCCGCAATTGCGTACCGCCGCCAGCTGGTCAGACCAATCAAGCTTTGCTGCTCGCCTGCGGCGTCTGGCCGCTCCCCGACAGAGTGGGATGGTCGAGCTGCGGGCAGTGTTTCGGCGGACCAGATCGTCATGGCTCAGCCCGCTGATGCTCGCTGCCGGTCAGGGAGCCGACGGCCGACAACTCCGTCCGGACCCGTGGCCGATACAAGGGACGCGGCGGGCTTCGGGCCAGCGACCTGCGAGAGGATCTGCGCCGCCGCACCGAAGGCTTGAACGCAGCCGCCATCCATCACGAGGACCTGATCAGCTTCGATGAGGATGCTGAACTTATGGGTCACGATGATGACTGTCGCTCCCCGGCACTTCAGCCCCGACACCGCCTGCATCAGGGCTGCCTCACCCGCCTGATCGAGGCTCGCATTCGGCTCGTCGAGCACGACGAGGCTTGGATTGCCATACATGGCTCGGGCGAGTGCAATGCGCTGGCGCTGTCCGCCAGACAGCCCATGCCCCCCGACCCCGATCCTGGTGTTGTACCCGTCCGGGAGGCCCTGAATCAGCGTGTGACAGCCAGCTTTCTGAGCCACCTCGATGATCGCGGCCTCGTCTTCCACCGCGAAGCGCGCGATGTTCTGTGCCACGGTGCCATCGAACAGTTCCACGTCCTGCGGCAGATAGCCAACATGGCGTCCGAGCGCCTGCGGGTCCCAATGCCCGAGCTCCGAGCCATCGATCCGTACCGTGCCGCTCAGGAGTGGCCAGACACCTGTCAGAGCTCTGGCAAGGGTCGTTTTTCCCGCAGCGCTGGGACCGATGACGCCGACCACACTCCCAGGTTGCAGCCGGAAGCTGACGCCGCGCAGAATGGGCGTTGCGGTGCCGGGCGCCGCCACCGACACGTTGTCGGCCTCGACCTGCCCTTGCGGCCGAGGGAGGATCATGCGGTGCGGCTCCGGTCCCGCAAGAGAGACCAGATCCGCCAGACGGCGGTAGCTGGCCCGGGCTGCAGTGAAGCCTTTCCAGTTGGCGACGATCAATTCGATCGGAGCCAGCGCGCGGCCGATGATGATCGAGGCGGCGATCATTGATCCCGCGGAGATCTCCCTATGAATGGCGAGATAGGCGCCCAGGCCGAGAACCATGGTCTGCAGGAACATGCGGACGAACTTCGTCGTGGCGACGATGATGCCGGCCCGGTCACTGGCACGGGCCTGCAACAGCAGCACCTCGTTATGGCGGGAGCGCCATAACTCGCGCAGAGCGGCGAGCATGCCCATGGATTGGAGCACTTCGGCGTTCCGGAAGGTCGCTCGGGCTTGTTGTCCGGCTGCATTGGAGGCTTGGTTCGCTGCGTCGAGCGAACGCCGCGTTGCAACCTCGTTGATAAGCGTCAGCCCGAGGATCACGGACCCGCCCACCAGGGCCATCCACCCGAACCAAGGATGCAGGATGAAGCAGGCAAGGAGAAAGATCGGGGTCCAAGGCGCGTCGCAGAAAGCCAGGAGGCCGCTGCCCGTGAGGAACTCGCGCAGGGTGTCCACGTCGCGCAGGGCTGTCTCGTGTCCTGTGCCAGGCTTGCGCAGAGTGCTGCAATGCACTGAGTCGAAAATAGGACCTGCGATCCGCTGGTCGAAAATCATCCCGCCGCGGACCAGGATGCGCGAGCGAAGCATTTCGAGGATCGAATAAACAGCGAGGGCGAAAGCAGCGATGAGTGTGATGCCGAAGAGGGTCGCCTCGTTACGACTTGCCAGCACTCTGTCGTAGATTTGCAGCATATATAGAGGGCTGACAAACAGCAGGATATTAGCAAAAAAACTGAATATGAACGCGGTCACGAGCATCGGCCGCATGGACCGAATGCCATTTGTTAATGCCGACGACGCATTACTGCTGATCATGCAGACACCTCACCAGGATGCTGCCGCAGGACAATTGCGATATATTCGGTTATGGCATCCCAAAAAATTGCTTTTGTTTATTTCAATGAGTCCAAAACGCCAGCCCATTGGCCAGCGTTCGCCCCAAGCAGATCGTCTCGTTCCGAGCGCGGCTTCCTGTGAACGACCTCCAGCTTGGCTGTTTAGCCGGTCCCACCCTTTCACTATCGATGATAAGGCATCTTGAATCCATTCCAAGCGCTGAATCTGCGAAGAGGGTATTGCGCCGGGGGAGCGATCTGGACATCGGCCTGAGCCAGGTCTATATGTATATCACTGTACAGGTCGAAACAGCGCGTTCAGAGTTCGCAAGGAGGCGCCTTCACCGTGTATGCTCATCACCAACGTCTGGATTCAGAGGAAGTCCAGGGACTGCGCCGAGAAGGCGGACGGTTCCTAAAAGATCTGCGAGAGGCGCGCGGCCTCTCACAGCGGCAGCTCGCGACGTTGGTGGGTGCCGAATACTATACGTTCATCTCTCAACTCGAGACCGGCCGCGGCCGCATCCCCCCAGATCGGTATCGCGCTTGGGCTGAGGCGCTGGGCATTGAGGTCCGGCACTTTGTCCAGACTTTGATGCGCTTCTACGATCCATTGACCTATGAAATCCTGTTCGGAGCGGAGACGGACGCGGAACACTTACAGGGCGATGCCGACCGTCCTCAGAGAACGACAGGAGGCTAAGTCGCTGCAGCTCTATGGTGCCTGCCGCAGTGCCGGTGAGTTTGGAGGACGGCCGCGGTGGCGAAGCGAGCCAGACCCGAGGATGCCGCCGCAAAGCAGCTACGGGCAGACGTGCTGATCTCACAAGATCAAAGCATGGCGGAGGCGATCCATACAATCGGTCCGCATTGATGGTTATCGCAACACTGAAACAGTCATCAGTCCTGTTGATACTTTGATAACTTACAATGCGCGATAATTGCGCGCGGATAGAGCGGGGCGATATTCGACATCCCGGCACGAGGAAAGTGATAATTTGTTTCGATAGTCCACTTCCGTAATCGCACTTCCGTGAAGATCGCCCTCCGGCAGCATGGCCGCTATCGAGACGTCGAGGATCGCTGCGCGACGAGTCCGCGGCATGGGTCTCAGTTTTGGCGCCGGACTGGCTGTTCCTTTCCGAGACGGCGTTCTTTCGTGTTCGGCATGCCCTGCGGGTCGGAAGGCGGGCAGGTGTGGCGGCGGGACAGTCGCCGCGGCCTGCTCGCCTACACGATCGGGATCGTGGCAAGGACCGTATCGGCCCCGGTACGAATGACGAGTCTCCAACCCTCTTCGAGGTCGGTCAGCTCGCCGCTGGCGCTCATCTCCTCCAGCGCAGCTTCGGCTTGCTCGAGGGCGTCAGCCAAGTCGTCCGCCTCAACGCCCTCGTTGTCGCGGATGGTGGTGAGTCCATCGGTGAGGTCGAAGTAGAAGCGCTGCACCACGTGCCCCTCCCTCACGCGCGGATCACGAGGCGAGCATGTAACTTCCCAGCTACTTAGTAAATCAAGCCTCTCATTCGCTCGCTACAACATTGGATACGTACGCATCGTGCACAATTAATCCTGCTCCAAGCAGCGGCGAGTTTGCTACTCTTTTGATCACCCGATATGAAAAAAAGAGGTAAGCTGCATACCCACAAAGCTGGGTTCATCCCCTTGAACAGGGTGGGCCACACGCTATTTGGTTGAGCTCATTCGCTCTCTAGTGGGAGTGACCTAGCAATGATAGCCTTATCAAATCCTGAACATGACTGCATAGATAATATATCTTCCGACAAACGAGATGTAGTTCGAGCTCATGTCATGAAAATAATCAGTAAAATTGCGGTCTTTCAATCTGATAAAAAGGATTTTCAGCACCCCAATAGCTCTGAAAGCAACACCTCTCCTCCGACGGATATTGCGTAAATCGGCTGTCGAAGGACCGCAAGACACTCGACAGCGAGGTTGGGCCGTCCTGGGCGCCTGAGCCAAGGAGGAAGCCTCCACTCACAAGCCCCGTGCCGGTCTCCGTCGAAGCTCGCGTGGTTGCGTTGCTGGGCCGCGAGGAGCCCCGCGACGCCTCGCCGCCCGACAGTCGTCGCCAGAACAGCCAAGCCCCACGACGCCCAGAAGGCCGATAGATTGGGCGTCGACCGGCGCCCCGCGCGGACCGGCTTGGAATGCTTCCGAGCACTTCCCGGAGGCAGCATAACGCGCTCGATAGGCGTTGAGATGCAAACGGTAATGGCATGCTCGCAATTCATTCAGACGTGCTGGATCTGCTCCGATTGATCCGGGAGTCCGGAAACCCGCCCCTTGAGGCGCTCCCGCCTGAGCAGAGCCGGCGCTTGTATTTGGCAGGCCGCCGATCGCTCCAGCCGCCTCCTGACCAGGTGTCACTGGTGCGCGATCTGCATGCACCGTCACAGGATGGTCCCGTACCCCTGCGCCTCTACCGCGGAATGGGAACCGCGGATGACGCTGTGCTGCCCTGCCTCCTCTACTTGCACGGCGGAGGCTGGGTCGTAGGCAGCGTCGAATCACATGATGGCGTGTGCCGTCAGTTGGCCAATCTCACTGCCGGCTGCGTCATTTCGGTCGAGTACCGCTTGGCCCCCGAGCACCCGTTCCCAGCTGCTGTCGAGGATGCCGCTGCGGCTCTGACCTACGTGGTCGCACAGGCCGAGAGCTTGATGATCGACCCTGCCCGGATCGCAGTCGGGGGTGACAGCGCCGGCGGCAATCTCGCGGCGGTTCTCGCTCTCATGGGGCGGGATGGTGTGGTGCCGCGGACCGTCTTCCAGGCCCTGCTCTATCCCGCCGTGGACCTGACTATGACGAGCGACGGCTATCGGCGCGTCACAGAGGGCATGCCGCTCACGGCCGCGACGATGCGCTACTTCGTCAGCCACTACGTACCCCATCATCCGGAGCGGTTGGACTGGCGCGCCTCTCCTTTGCGGACCACGAGCCTGGCAGGAGCACCGCCTGCCCTGGTCCTGACCTGCGGTCATGACCCACTCTGTGAGGAGGGCAGGCTCTATGCCAAACGGCTTGAGGATGAGGGCGTACCGGTCACGGCCTTGCACCTGAGTGACCAGACCCACGGCATCTTGACCATGGGCAAGATCATTCGCGCTACCGCGAGCACTCTCACCTTCATGGCGCACGCATTATGCGATGCGTGGACTGCACTGTGAGGTCAGCCTTGCGCAAACCGGCACCCTGTAGAGTCGGCGGCGGAGGCGAACCCGTCTACGTTTACGCTTTCGCTTCGCCGCCTGAGCAACTCTTGATCCGGGCTATGTCACTTTGCCTAGCATGGCTTTGACTGGAGCTCCCATGTGCGGAGCGCGGCGTATTTGGCTGCATCAATGCTCGTTCGGCATTGGTCCATTCAGGCTTTGAGTTGGACCTCGCGCCATCTGAGCCATCAGTCGAACCGACTCTGAACGGGTGAGAATGACTGGTATTGTTGAAAAACTCCGTGAGGCCCTGCGGGGCCTCTACATGTAGTGGCCAGCGCCTTGCGCCGCATCAACCAATTATATGCTTGGGTCTAGCAAAGAACTCCAAAGCGAGTTTTTCAACAATATCAGTCATTCGCCGCCTGTTGTTTCGAAACGGCTCTTGTGTGCGCAGACGGTCCCGCGCCTATGGATGGACCGGTGCCTACGCGCTGGCGCGCCGCGCGGCCCGACGGGCGCTCGACAAATGGCAACGTCTCAGAGCCGGAGTTCACGCTGCCCGAGACATCGAGGATGCGGCGGCTTGCCTGTTGTGGCCGTATCCAGGGGGTAGGATATGACAAACTGGCAAAGCGGCCGCGTCCGGATGCGGCCCACGTCCGCCGGCGCAGTCATGCATGTGGTTTGGACCAGTTGTTCGGTGGGCGCTGGCGGGCCGCGTTCGGCCCGGTCGGCCTCACGGCGAGCGTGTGCGAGCTCGGTGATTTCTACGCGACGATCGCCGAGAAGAAGCGCATCACCTTCACAGTTGCGGCCGAACTGACGATCGTTCACGGAGACGGCGAGCTGCTGTTCGAGACAGGGGGCAATCTCATTGACAATGCTGTCAAGTTCACCCCCGCGGGCGGGCGCGTCTCGCTCACACTGCCGTCGCAGGATGGTGCGCATCGCCGCTGTCTCGGCAAGACGGTCCGCTGTCGGTGCGAAGGCAGAGCCTCGCCGGGCCCCGACCTGCCATGAGGTGTGACCGCGATCGGGGACTGCATATCGAGGACCTGCGCAGCGATCTGGCGGGGCCTTTCGATCTCGTCGTGCCCAAGGGGCAGATCGTGACCATCGCCGGCCCGTCCGGCTCGGGAAAGAGCCTGTTCCTGCGCATGATCGCCGATCTCGACGTGAATACCGGGCGGGTCCGGCTCGACGGGCGGTGGCGCTCCGAGATGCCGGCTCCGGAGTGGCGGCGGCAGGTCCCCTACGTCGCCGCCGAGCCAGGCTGGTGGAGCGACGCGATCGCCGATCACGTCGCGCCGGAGCACCGGGCCGCAGCCGAGGCGCTCGCCGCACGTCTCGGTGTCGGCGCACGCCCCTTCGCGGGACTGGTCGCCAACCTCTCGACCGGGGAACGTCAGCGCTTGGCCCTGGTCCGCGCCCTCGTGCGTGAGACGCCGGCCCTTCTCCTCGACGAGCCCACCGGGCCTCTCGATCCGGTTTCCACCACGGCCGTCGAGGCGCTTCTGCGGGAGCGTGCGGCAGCCGGAGCGATCATCCTGATGGTCTCCCATGATCCCGGTCAGAGCGAGCGTCTGAGCGCACGGGCCCTGCGCATGGCGGCGCGTCGGCTGGAGGCGGTGCCATGACCCCGATCACCCTCAGCGCCACCGACCTCGCGCTCGCGGCGTCGCTCGTCGTCCTGGATGCGGGCCTCTCGCTCGCCCTGCGCCTCAACCTCCACCGCCAACTCGTGCTGGCGGCCGCGCGCATGGTCGTTCAGCTGATCGGCGTGGGGTACCTGCTGCGCTTCGTCTTCGCGCTGAACGATCCGGTGGCGACGCTGCTGCTCGTGCTGGTGATGAGCCTCGTGGCCGCCCGGGAGGTCGCCGCGCGGCCCGAGCGGCGCTTCCGGGGCTTTGTCACGCTGGCGATCAGCCTCGGCAGCGTCCTCGTTGCCACCCTGGCGACCGCCGGCCTCGCCCTGTCGACGGCGATCCGCCCGACGCCCTGGTACGATCCCCGCTACGCCGTCCCGCTCGCCGGCATCGTTCTGGGATCGGTGCTCAACGCGGCCAGCCTGACGCTCGACAGCCTGCTCGGAGGCGTGCGGCGTGAGCGCAGCGCCATCGAGGCCCAGCTCGGGCTCGGCGTGCCGTTCCGGCAGGCTGCCGCGGGCCTCTTCCGCACGGCCGTGCGCCGCGGCCTGCTGCCGATCATCAACCAGATGTCGGCTGCGGGCATCATCACGCTGCCCGGGATCATGACGGGCCAGATCCTGGCCGGAATGGATCCCGTCGAGGCGGTGAAGTACCAGATCCTGCTCCTGTTCCTGCTGACGGGCGCGAGTGGCCTCGCGGCGCTGGCCACGGCCGGTCTTGCTCTTCGCTGCCTGACGGACGACAGGCAGCGCCTGCGCCTCGACCGCCTCGCGTGAGCCTTACGGTCCGGAACCTGCACGGCCAACGCCGCGGCTGCCGCTTGACATCGCGCGCCGCGAAGGTCTTTTCTCCCACTATCGGGAAGCGATCTCCCGACGAGGCTCCGGCTGAAGAATCGCGTCCAACCTGCATTCTCTGCAAGGACGCGCCATGCCTGAGCCCAATTCCATCCCTGTCGACAAGCTCGCTCGTCTCCTCGGCACCCCCGGCTGCCCGGTGCTCCTCGACGTCCGCACCGACGAGGACTTCGCCGCGGATCCCCGGCTGATTCCGGGCGCCATGCGCCGCCCCTGGGGCGACGTGGCAGCCTGGGCCGGCGCACTCTTCGGCCGCAATGCCATCGTGATCTGCCAACGCGGCCAGAAGCTCAGTCACGGCGTCGCTGCCTGGCTGCGGCAGGAGGGGGTGCCGGCCGAGGTGCTGGAGGGCGGCACCGATGCCTGGCATGCGGCCGGCCTGCCCATGGTGCCGGCCGACAAGCTGCCCGCCCGCGATGCCCTGGGCCGGACCAGGTATTTGGCCACATCGCCGTGTTCTTCTCCAAGATGGCCATGGTGACGTTCGGCGGCGCCTACGCGGTGCTGGCTTATGTCGCGCAGCAGGCGGTGGAGCATTACGGCTGGCTGAAGCCCGGCGAGATGCTCGACGGGCTCGGCATGGCCGAGACCACGCCCGGACCGCTGATCATGGTCACGCAGTTCGTGGGCTTCATGGCCGCTTTCCGCGCCCCCGGTTCGCTGCCGCCGCTCGTCGCCGGGACGCTCGGGGGCCTGCTGACCACCTGGGTGACCTTCGTGCCCTGCTTCCTCTGGATCTTCGTCGGGGCTCCTTACGTCGAGCGCCTGCGCGGCAACCCGGCCCTCGCCGGCGCGCTGGCGGCCATCACCGCGGCCGTGGTGGGCGTGATCCTCAACCTCGCGGTCTGGTTTGCGCTCCACACCATCTTCACGCAGGTGCGACCTGCTGTGGCCGGCCCTCTCCGGTTCGATGTGCCAGTGCTCGCCAGTGTGAACCCCTTCGCCCTGGTCCTGGCGCTCGCGGCCGCCGTGGCCGTGTTCCGGTTCAAGGTCGGCATGATCACGACGCTCGCGGCCTGCTCGGCCGCGGGCGTGGCCCTCCACTTAGCGGGGCTGGTCTGATGCGTCCCTGGCATCGCGGGCTCTGGCAGGGCGGTGCGGTCCTGCTGTTCAGCCTGGGGCTGGCCCACCCAGCGCCGGCCGCAGAGACATTTCGGCAGCTGACCGGGCCGCAGATCCGCGCGCGTCTGACCGGGAAGGAGGTCACCGACGAGGTGCACTGGGCCTACCGCTTCGAGCCAGGCGGTCGATTGCAGACCGTGTCCATGGGGCGAGCCCGCACCGGCATTTGGCGGCTCCAGGGCGACGCGCTGTGCCTGAATGCCGATCCCTGCCTCCAAGTCTGGATGGCTGGCACCCATGTCGAGTTCCGGCGCGACGGCGCCCTGCCCGAGGAAGGCGTGCTGCAGGCGCCGGCCCGGCGGCCGTGATGCCGGCCTGACACGAAACCTGGTCACGAAGGAGATGACCATGCGCCGACAAATAGCTTCTCTTTTCGCATTGAGCCTGGTGGCGCTCGCGCCGCCCGTGCAGGCAGCTGAGACGTGGCAGCAGGCGATCGCCACCGGCCTCGGCAAGCCCGGCACGGAGATGCCGGGCGGGGTCTACCGCGTCAGCCTGCCCCGCACCGATCTGGCGGTGACGCTCGACGGCGTGTCGATCAAACCCGCGCTGGCTCTCGGCTCCTGGCTGGCCTTTCGGAAGGCCGGCGAGAACCAGGTGATGGTGATGGGCGACCTCGTGCTCACCGAGGACGAGGTGAACCCGGTCATGACGCGCTTGGTCGAGGGCGGCGTGGAGATCACGGCCCTGCACAACCACCTGTTGCGCGCCTCGCCCAACCCCCTCTACATGCACGTCTCGGGACATGGTGAGCCTGAGACGCTCGCCGCGACGCTGATGGGGGCGCTCGGCGCGAGCCGCACCCCGTTCGGCGCCGAGACGGCGACCGGCACGCCGCCGGCCGGCCACCCGGGCCCGGCCTCGGCCGGGGCAAGCCCGGCGCCCGCGCGGGCCACAGCTTCGGACCAGGCGCAGCCCCTCGACACGGCGGCCATCGAGGCGGCGCTCGGGCGCAAGGGCAAGCTCAACGGCGGGGTCTACGCCGTCAGCGTCCCGCGCGCGGAGACCCCGAGGGACCACGGGATGGATGTGCCGGAGGCGATGGGCTCGGCCATCGCGATCAACTTCCAGCCGACCGGCGGCGGCAAGGCGGCGATCACGGGCGACTTCGTGCTGACCGCCGACGAGGTGAACCCGGTGATCAAGACGCTGCGCCAGAACGGCATCGAGGTGACGGCTCTGCACAACCACATGCTCGGCGACGAGCCGCGGCTGTTCTTCATGCACTTCTGGGCCAACGACGACACGGCCAAGCTCGCCAAGGGGCTCGGCGCAGCGCTCAAACACGTCAAGGTCGCGTCGGGCGGCTGAGCCAGCACGCAAGGGTCGGCTCGGCCGCCCTTGCCCTCGCAAGCAGGCACATGACGAGAGGACTGGTTGCCCTCGGCGATCACGCCTGCGCTCGGTCAGAGGAGGTCAGGATGACGTACGCCATAAAGCCGCTCGGCTGCGATCCAGCTCGGATCAAAGGCATGTCGGAACGGCTGATCGTCAGCCATTACGAGAACAACTACGGCGGTGCCGTGAAACGGCTGAATCTCATCGAGGAGCAGCTTGCCGGGCTGGATTACGAGACGACGCCCGGCTTCGTGATCAATGGGCTCAAGCGCGAGCAATTGATCGCGATGAATTCGATGATCCTGCATGAGCTGTTTTTCGGCGGCCTTGGCCAGGAGAGCGAGCCGGGACCGGTCCTACGCAAAGCGCTTGCCCGCAGCTTTGGTTCATTCGAGCGCTGGCGCTCCGAGTTCATCGCCATGGGCAAAGCTCTGGCCGGCGGTTCCGGATGGGTGCTCCTGTCCTGGTCGCCCCGAGACGGCCAGCTGGTCAACCAGTGGGCCGCCGACCACGCGCACACGCTGGCGGGGGGCGTGCCGATCCTGGCGCTCGACATGTACGAGCATTCCTACCAGATCGATTACGGCTCCAAGGCCGCGACTTACGTCGACACCTTCATGCAGGCGATCCGCTGGGAGAACGCGGACCGGCTATTTTTCAGTTTAAGGGAAGGTGAACGTACCACAATGACTCCGGGTTGATTCCGCAATCTCCAAAAGGGGGCTGACCTATGTTGCCGAAGCCTTTTGGATCCGCTCTCGTTCGCACAGCGGCAGGACTCCTGCTTGCCGTGCAGCTAGCGCCAGGACGGGCGGCCGACACCGCGCCAATGCTGCTCGATCAAAAGATCCCGCTCGGCAATGTACGCGGTCGCATCGACCACCTTGCCTTCGATGCAGCTCGGCATCGGCTGTTCATCGCCGAGCTCGGCAATGACAGCATCGGAATAGTCGACGTCAGCGACGGCAAGCTCGTGCACCGCATCCCCGGCCTCCATGAACCGCAGGGCATCGCCTACCTGGCCTCCAACGACACGGTGTTCGTAGCGAACGCAGGCGACGGTACCGTTCGCTGGTACAACGGCTCGGATTACGCGTCGCTTGGAGCCATGAGGCTGGGTGAGGACGCTGACAACATCCGGCTCGATCAGCGCACGGGGCAAGTCATCGTCGGCTATGGGCAGGGTGCAATCGCGGTCCTTGCTCCCGATGGCACGAAACTGGAGGAGATTCGGCTCGCCGGACACCCCGAATCCTTCCAGCTTGGTCCCCAGGGAAGCCAGATCTACGTCAATGTGCCGGATGCGCACGAGATCGCTGTGCTTGATCGCGACAATGGCCGCCAGATCGCGCACTGGAGCCTGCCGTCCGCCAGGGCCAACTTCCCGATGGCTTTGGACCCTTCAGGCGAGCGGCTCCTGGTCGTTTACCGGAAGCCTGCCCTCCTGGCCGTCTTCGATATCAAGGACGGGAGCGCGCTCGCGCAGGTCCCGACCTGCGGCGATGCCGACGACATCTGGGTCGATCGAAAGCGCCGGCGGATCTACATCAGCTGCGGGGAAGGCGCTCTCGATGTCCTGCAAGAAGAGGGGCGGTCCTATCGCGAGCTCGCTCGCATCCCAACCGTGTCGGGGGCACGGACCTCGCTGTTCCTGCCCAAGCTCGACCGTCTGTTCCTGGCCGTGCGCGCCAGCAATCGCGAGGGGGCGGCCATCTGGGTGTTCCGGCCCGCCGACTAGCAGTGCCGGGGTTTCCGTTAGGCTGATCGCCCACCTTTCCTGGCGCTCGGATCAGGCAAAGCTGACTGTTCATTTGAGATGCCGGTCCACTTGTCCTCCGGGGCAGCACTCATGTCCGATACCAATCCGCATCCGTTCAAGATGGCTATTGTCTGGTGGGGCGACGCCGAGGAGCGCGCCGCTGCGCGACCGGAGACGAGCCGGCTTAAGGCGATCTTCGCTGCTCTGGAGCGGCACGGGATCACCGCCGAGCCGGCGGTCTGGTCGGACGCGCTCACCGACAAAGTTCGCGCCCAGCTGATGAGCGTCGATGGTGTGTTGGTCTGGGTGAATCCGATCACGACACCAGGCGGCGAAGGGCGCGGGGTGCTGGATGACCTCCTGCGGGAGGTGGCCGCGGCCGGCATCTTCGTCAGCAGCCATCCGGACATCATTGCCAGAATGGGCGTCAAGGAGGTGCTCTACCGGACCCGTAAGCTGGGTTGGGGGACGGACACTCACGTCTACGGGACCTACGTCGCGTTCAGAGCGGAGTTTCCTGAACGGGTGGCCACGGGTCCGCGGGTGTTGAAGCAGAACCGCGGCAACGGCGGGCTCGGGGTCTGGAAGATCGAACGTGCAGCCGGCGTGGACGTCGTCGTTCAGGAGGCCTGGGGCAGCCGCCGCGTGCGCACCATACCGCTCGATGTCTTCATGGAGGAGCGAGCGGTCAATTTCACGGCCGCTGGCACGCTGATCGACCAGCCGTTCCAGGCGCGGCACCTGGAGGGCATGATCCGCTGCTACCTGTCCGGCGACCAGGTGGTAGGGTTCGGCCATCAACTGGTCCGAGCTCTCGCTCCCCCCGAGGCCGGCCCGGCCGGACCCCGCCTCTACTTCGGGCCGGACGATCCCAGGTTCCAGCGCTTGCGGGGCCTGCTCGAACAAGAGTGGACGCCGCAGATGGCTCATCTGCTGGGCCTCGGCCTGGGTGACCTGCCGGTGATCTGGGACGCCGACTTCCTGCTGGGTCCGCAGACGCCCACCGGCGAGGACACCTACGTGCTCTGCGAGATCAATGCGAGTTCTGTCTTTCCGATCCCAGATGAGGCCCCCGAAGCTATCGCCAGAACAACATTCCGCCGGCTTGAAGCAACCCCTCGATCACGAGCAAGCCACAGTAGCACCCAAGCAGATCAATGACTACGTGACAGCGGGTTTTTCTTTGAACCTGGGATAATTTGGCAAACTTCTCTACACTTGCGATCAACAAAAGCGTCATTTACCGGATGTGCCAGGGCGCCCAGGACCAGTCCGACGTTGATCAGTGCCAGCAGGATCAACTTAACGATCGGCCATTCTGGATTTGTGCCACTGATGCAAATCCAGATTGACTTTGTCTCGACCCCTGCCTGATTATACAATCTCCAGTTTGAACTCCACATTGTTGCATCCCCAATGGAGATGACGGCGCGAACCGGCGCGTTCGCTCCGCGCGCATCCGAGCCGCGTCGACCTCGACCTCCAGACCGACGAGTACGGCGTACGGCAGTGACGCTCACCCCCACGCAGCGCGACAACGACCTTGTATGGTCCTGGGATGAGATGGTGCGGGTTGATTTTGAAGCGATCTGGGTCCTGGGTCCAGGCTTGGCAGATGGCCTGAAACGGTGTCCTCCACTTGAGCGACTTGTGGTGCTTGGCGAAATTGCAGGCCGTGACAAAGGCCAAGACATGCGCCTGCAGGCTTTAGTGGAAGATCTTGACGGTCGCATCCTTGATCGTCCGGTTCATGCGCTCGGCCTGACCGGTGGTCCCAGGATGGTCGGGCTTGGTCAGCCGATGCTCGATGCCGCGCTCGATGCAGACGCGGTCGAAGATGGGCGGCCCGAGAAAGCGCCGGCTCGGTCCGGTCCTCTTCTTGGGCAGGTCGGCGAAGGCCATGCCGTTGTCGGTCAGCACCGTGTGGATCTTGTAAGGGAAGGCCGCCACGATATTCCTGAGGAAGGTGGCCCCTTCCATCGTGCCGGCACAGTCGTGGAACTCGACATAAGTGAACTTCGAGACCCGGTCGATGGCCAGGACCATGACCAGCTTGCCATCGGCATGGCGCAGCTTGCAGCTGTGCACGGAGCCGATCGCGTCAGTCTTGAACCGCTTGCGTGCCTCGGCCGTCTCGGCGGCCGGAAGGCGGGAGATGCCGTGCCGGTGCAGGCAGCGATGCAGGGCCGAGCGGCTGAGACGGGGGATGGTCTCGCGCAGGCAGCCGAGGACAGCGTCGAGAGGCAGCAGGGTCCTGCGCCGGAACTCGACGATGATGGCTTCCTCGGCCGGGGTCAGGACCGTGCTTCTGGGCGCCTTCGAGCCCATCGGCGCATCGGCCGCCGTCCCATTCCGGCCGCGCCACTTGGCGACCGTCTTCGGATTCAGCCTGTACGGGGCGGCCAGGGCGCGGCTCCTTTCTTGCGACGCTTGGAGCTCGGCGCGTCCTTCGACGGGCTCAGGATGAGGCACGCGGCGGCGTACGGGCGCTGCCGTGAAGAACTCCTGCCACCGTGCATCCTCCGCCTGACGCCTCAGCGCCGATGATGCACCATCACACTCCGGGACTGCACAGCTAGGAGCCTGTCCGAGTAAGCGTCTCGACGGCGGGGCGCGGAGGTGATTCACTCGGCCCATGGCCAAGGTGTTTCGCTCCTGGGATGTCGATCAAGGCTGGCTGCTGCCGCCCTCGTTGCATGAGTTCGTGCCGCCCGGGCATATGGCGCATTTCGTGCGCGACACGGTGCGCGAGGCGCTCGATCTGTCAGCCATCCTCGACACCTATACCGAGGAGCGCGGCTATCCACCCTACCATCCCGGCATGATGGTGGCGCTCCTGCTCTACGGCTACAGCCGCGGCCTGTACTCCTCGCGCCAACTCGCCCGCGCCTGCGAGGAGCGGGTCGACGTTATGGCGGTGACCGGCCTGAACCGGCCCGACTTCCGCACCATCGCCGAGTTCCGCAAGCGTCATCTCGCGGCGCTGTCGGACCTGTTCGTGCAGGTGCTGCGGCTGTGCCAGGCGGCCGGGCTGGTGGGCTTTGCTCATGTGGCGGTGGACGGGACCAAGCTGAAGGCCAATGCCTCGCGCCACAAAGCGATGAGCTACGGCCGGATGAAGACGACCGAAGCGGCCTTGGCGGCCGAGGTCGAGGCGTGGCTTGCCCAAGCTGCCGAGATGGATGCCGCTGAGGACCGCGCGCACGGAATGGATCGGCGCGGCGACGAGACGCCGGACTGGATGGCCGACAAGCAGCGGCGGCTTGCTGCGATCCGCGCCGCCAAGGCCGCCCTGGAAGCCGAGGCCGCCGATCCGCCCGCCCCTGAGGACGAGAGCGGGCCGGGCGCCTCGTCGGGCATGCGTTGGCAGGGGCGGCCCCTGCGCGGCGAGGACGGCGGCCCACCCGACCGGGCACAGCGCAACTTCACCGAGCCGGACAGCCGGATCCTGCCCACCCGCGACGGGTTCGTGCAGGGCTACAATGGCCAGATCGCGGTCGATGCGGCGCATCAGGTGATCGTGGCGCAGCGGCTCGTGACCAACGCAGCCGACTATCGTGCCCTGGTGCCGCTGATCGACGACGTCTCTGCTCATCTCGGACGCAAGCCGCGCGAGGTCTCGGGCGATGCCGGTTTTGCCACCGAGGCGAACCTGACGGCGCTCCAGGCGCGTCGGATCCGGGGCTACCTGCCGCCCGGCCGAGCGCGTCACGGCGAGGCCCATGCGGCTGGACGGCGCAAGCTGACGAAGATGCCGCTGATGAGCGCGATGGCTCAGCGGCTGAAGCGGGCTGGGCGCCGGAGCCGCTACCGCCTGAGAAAGCAGGTGGTCGAGCCGGTCTTCGGGCAGATGAAGCAGGCCAGAGGTTTTCGGCAGTTCCTGCTGCGCGGTCTTGAGCAGGTCCGAGGCGAGTGGGCGATGATCTGCACCGCCCATAACCTCCTGAAGCTGGCGCAGGCCGCGCGCTAAGCCTGTGGCGCGGAATCCATCCGCCCAGATCTCAACCTCAATCCCAACGCATCAACCCGTTACTCGGACGGGCTCCTAGTCATCCTCGCCCTTGCCGCCCTCGGCATCTATCTGTTCATGGCGCACACTGGGCACGTGCTCAGCGCCCTGCCGTACCTGCTATTGCTCGCCTGTCTGCTGATGCACCTGTTCATGCACCACGGTCCCCGCCATGATGCACGGCGCGATGGCTGATATGGGTGGGATGATGGGCAGCATGGCCATCTTCGGCCTGCTCGTCCTTCTTCTCCTGATCCTCGCGATCGCCGCCCTGATCAAGTTCCTATTGGCACGCTGAAGCGCTGCCACGGTGCACCCGCGCCACCACCGCTCTTTTCGCGGCGACCAGGCTGTGCGATGGAAAGGCGTGATGTTCTGGAAGGCCCTCATGCGGCTGCTGGCAACCCTTGCGGTCGTCAGCCTGGCCCTGGCCCCGGTGACCACCTCTGTCGCGGCCGCCGCACCGGGCATGTCCGCTGCCATGGTCGATCACGCTGTGGACCCAGCTGAGCCGATGGACGGCATGGCCGCCACGGCCATGGACGACATGCCGTGCTGCCCGCCGGCCAAGCCCGCCATGCCGGACTGTCAGAAGGGCTGCCCGCTGGCCGCCCTGTGTCTGGCTAAATTGGCTCCGGCCCTGCCCGCTGGTATCGGTGTGCCCATGCCGGTGGCGGTCGCTCAGACCGCGCCGTGGTGGGTGTCTGCGGCGTTCCGCAGTTTGGCCCCGCCGCCACCGTCCGAACCGCCCCGCGCCTGAACCCGAGACTGCCGGCCTCTTTTGAGCCGGCTGATCCCGCGCGCCTGCGCGCGGCTGTCCTCGTGTTCAGGAGACCTTTTGCCGTGACGACACCTCCCTTCTCGCGCGCGCCGCCTCGGCCGCGCTGCTCGGCTGCGCCCTGATCGGCGTGGCTCGGGCCGACATCAAGGACTACGAGTTCCAGCTCGTCAAAAACGAGGTCAAGCAGGGCGACGCCACCCTCGACGTGCGGCTGGTCGACAAGCGCACCGGCAAGCCCGTGCCGGACGCCGTGATCTTTGCCAAGCGCATCGATATGGCGCCCGACAGCATGGAGGAGATGACCTCCAAGATCGAACAGCTGCCGTCGCCGGAACCCGGCATCTACCGCTTCAAGGCCAAGCTCTCGATGGCCGGCGGCTGGCGCCTGTCGCTCGGAGCCAAGGTCCAGGGCGAGACCGGCACGGTCGAAAACAAGCTGGTGCTCAAGGCTGTCAAATGAGCAGGTCGGCCTGGCTGGCCGGGACCCTCGCCGCATTGGCGGCGGGGGGTGCCGGCTATTGGGCCGGGCACGGGAGCAATCCCGCGCCCGCGCTCCTCGACCGTGCCCGCACGGAATTCGCCCTTTGGCTGCCGCCGGCCGCGGCCCCGCCCCCGGCAGCACCCGCACCCGCGCCGCGCGGCCCGGTGGTCTACTACCAGGATCCGGATGGCAGGCCGGCCTACAGCCTGGAGCCCACCCGCACGCCGGACGGCCGGGCGTTCCGGCCCGTGCACGCCAGCGAGGACATCCATTTCGAGACGGACGACATGGAGGCCGATGGCCCCGCCGATCGTCCGCCGGACGCCCCGGCCGGTGGGGAGAAAAAACGGATCCTCTACTACCGCAACCCGATGGGCCTGCCGGACACCTCGCCGGTGCCGAAGAAGGACTCGATGGGGATGGACTACCTGCCCGTCTATGCGGGCGAGGACACGGACGGCAGCGCCGTCACCATCTCGCCGGGCAAGATCCAGCGCACTGGCGTGCGCTCTGAGACGATCGAGCGCCGCGTGCTGTCGCAACCGGTCCGCGCGCCCGGCACCGTCGAGGAGGATGAGCGGCGGGTTTCGGTGATCGCCACGCGGACGGACGCCTTCGTCGAGACGGTCGAGAGCGTCACCACCGGTGACCATGTCCACAAGGGCCAGCCGCTGCTGCGCCTGTTCTCGCCCGAGATCAACGCCGCCGCGGCGCAGTATCTGTCGGCCATCGGCTACGAGGGCGCTCGCCGCCGCCTGGAAAACCTGGCGATCCCGCCCGAGGTGATCGATGAGATCGAGCGAACCCGCAAGGTCCCGGCGGCGATCACCTGGACGTCGCCGCGCGACGGCGTGGTGGTCGAGCGCAATGTTTCGGACGGCATGCGCGCGCAGGCCGGCGCCGTGCTGTTCCGAATCGTCGATCACAGCCGGGTCTGGGTCCTGGCCGATGTGCCCGAGCGCGATCTGGCTGCCGTGGCCGAGGGCCAGCGCGCCATTGTGCGCGCCCGTGCGTTCCCGGACCGAGCGTTCACCGGCACGGTGACGCGGATCTATCCGCACCTGTCGACGGGCACGCGCACCGCGCGCCTGCGCATCGAGCTGCCCAACCCCAACGGCGACCTGCGCCCGGCCATGTACGCGGATGTCGAGATTACCACCGGCAGCGACGCACCGGTGGTCGCCGTACCCGATGATGCGGTGATCGACACCGGCACGCGCCAGGTGGTCATTCTCGACAAGGGCGAGGGACGATTCGAGCCGCGCGAGGTCAAGGTCGGCCGCCGAGGCGACGGCTATGTGGAGATCCGCGAGGGTCTGCAGGCCGGGGCCCAGGTGGTGACCGCGGCCAACTTCCTGATCGACGCCGAAAGCAACCTCAAAGCCGCGCTGCAGAGCATGGCCGCGGCCACTCCCGCCCCGGAGGCCGCCCGATGATCGCGCGCCTGATCGGCTGGTCCGCCCGCAACCTGGTGCTGGTGCTGATCGGCACCGTGTTTGCCGTCGCCGCCGGCCTCCATGCCCTGCGCACGCTGCCGTTGGATGCCATTCCGGACCTCTCGGACGTCCAGACCATCGTCTACACCGAATATCCCGGCCAGGCGCCGCAGGTGGTCGAGGACCAGGTCACCTACCCGCTGACCACCGCCATGCTGACGGTGCCGAAATCCAAGGTGGTGCGGGGGTTCTCGTTCTTCGGGGTGTCGTTCGTCTACGTGATCTTCGAGGACGGCACCGACCCCTATTGGGCGCGCTCGCGCGTGCTCGAATACCTCAGCACCGCCGCCAGCCGCCTGCCGGCCGGCGTGACGCCCGGCCTGGGGCCCGACGCCACCGGTGTCGGCTGGGTCTACCAGTACGCGATCCTGGCCAAACAGAAGACGCTGGCCGAGCTGCGTTCGCTGCAGGACTGGGTGGTGCGCTTCGGCGCCTCCCGCGCCGAGGGCGTGGCCGAGGTCGCCAGCGTCGGCGGCTTCGTCAAGCAGTACAACGTGGTGGTCGATCCCAACCGCCTGCGCGCCCTGGGCCTCCCGCTGACGAAGCTGCGTGAGGCGATCCGGGCCAGCAACACCGATGTCGGCGGCCGGACGGTCGAATTGTCCGAGTTCGAGTTCATGGTGCGCGGCCGGGGCTATCTCAAAAGCCCGGCCGACCTCGAGAACATCGTCCTGAAGACCGAGGGCGGCACGCCGCTGCGCTTGCGCGATGTCGCCCGGGTCGAGCTCGGTCCCGACGAGCGGCGCGGCCTGACCGAGCTCAACGGCGACGGCGAGGTGGCCGGCGGGATCATCCTGCAGCGCTTCGGCGCCAATGCCCTCACGGTGATCGAGAGCGCCAAGCAGCGCCTGGCCGAAATCGCCCACAGCCTGCCCGCGGGCACCGAGATCGTGCCGGTCTACGACCGCTCGCAGCTGATCGACGCCGCGATCGAGACGCTGAAAAGTACACTGATCGAGGAAAGCCTGATCGTCGCGCTGGTCTGCGTGGTCTTCCTGTTGCACCTCAGGAGTGCTCTGGTGGCGATCCTGATGCTGCCGGTCGGCATCCTGATGGCCCTGGGCGCCATGCGCTTCCTGGGGATCGGTGCCAACATCATGAGCCTGGGCGGCATCGCCATCGCGGTCGGCGCGATGATCGATGCGGCGATCGTGATGATCGAGAACGCCCACAAGCACCTGGAGCGGGCGCCGCCCGACGCGCCGCGCACGCAGATCCTGATCGACGCGGCCGGCGAGGTCGGTCCCTCGCTGTTTTTCAGCCTTCTCGTGATCACGGTCTCGTTCCTGCCGATCTTCACCCTGGAGAGCCAGGAGGGTCGGCTGTTCGGGCCGCTGGCCTTCACCAAGACCTTTGCCATGGCCGCCGCAGCGCTGCTGTCGGTCACGCTGGTGCCGGCGCTGATGGTGGTGTTCGTGCGCGGCAGGATCATCCCGGAGCACAGGAACCCGCTCAACCGCCTGCTGATCCGGCTCTACCGGCCGGTGATCCGCGGCGTGCTGCGCGCGCGCCTGCTGACCATCCTCTTGGCCGTGGTGGCGCTTGGCGCCACCGTCTGGCCGGCCCGCCAGCTCGGCTCGGAGTTCATGCCCGAGTTGAACGAAGGCACCCTGATGTACATGCCGACCACCCTGCCGGGCGTGTCGATCACCAAGGCGGCCGAGCTGCTCGCCACGCAGGACCGGATCATCAAGAGCTTCCCGGAAGTGGCCTCGGTCTACGGCAAGGCCGGCCGGGCGAACACGGCGACCGATCCGGCCCCGACCGAGATGTTCGAGACGATCATCAATCTGAAGCCGAAAGCCGAGTGGCGCCCGGGCGTGACGCTGGCGAGCCTCAAGGCCGAAATGGATGCCGCGCTGCAGTTTCCGGGCGTGTCGAACGCCTGGACCCAGCCGATCCGCGCACGCATCGACATGCTGGCGACCGGCATCCGCACGCCGGTCGGCGTCAAGATCTTCGGCACCGACCTTGGCGCGATGGAACAGGTCGCCCGCCAGGTCGAGGCGGTGATCCGTGCCGTGCCGGGCACGGCGAGCGCCTATGCCGAGCGGGTGATCGGCGGCTACTTCCTCGACATCACGCCCGACCGGGAGGCGCTGGGCCGCTACGGCCTGATGGTCGGCGACGTGCAGGACGTGATCGCCATGGCCCTGGGCGGCGAGAGCGTCACCACCACCGTCGAGGGGCGCGAGCGCTACACGGTCAATCTGCGCTATCCACGCGCCTTCCGCGCCAGCCCACAGGCGATTGCCGGCGAGGTGCAGGTGCCGTTGCCGGCAGGTGGCACCGTGCCCCTGGGCGAGGTCGCCAAGGTCCAGCTGACCCGCGGGCCGACTTCGATCCGCACCGAGAACGGCCGGCTGGCCGTCTACCTGTTCGTGGACATCAGCGGGCGCGATCTCGGCGGCTACGTCGCCGCGGCCCAGGCGGCGGTGGCGCATGAGGTGAAGCTGCCGCCGGGCATGAGCCTCCAGTGGAGCGGCCAGTTCGAGTACCTGGAGCGGGCCGAGGCGCGCCTGCGGATCGTCGTGCCGCTGACCCTGCTGGTGATTGTCCTGCTGCTGTACCTCAACTTCCGCCGCCTGACCGAAACCCTGATCGTGATGCTGTCACTGCCGTTTGCGCTGGTCGGCGGCGTGTGGCTGCTGTGGTGGATGGGGTTCAACCTGTCGGTGGCGGTGGTGGTCGGCTTCATCGCCCTGGCGGGCGTCGCGGCCGAAACCGGGGTCATCATGCTCGTCTATCTCGACCATGCCCTGGCCGAGGTCCGGGCGGTGCGCGACAAGGCCGGCCAGCCGCTCACGCGGGACGACCTGCGCCAGGCCATCATGGTCGGCGCGGTCGAGCGCGTGCGCCCCAAGATGATGACCGTGGCGGCGATCATGGCCGGGCTGCTGCCGATCCTGTGGAGCACCGGTGCCGGCTCGGAGGTGATGCAGCGCATCGCCGTGCCGATGATCGGCGGAATGGTCTCCTCGACCGTGCTGACCCTGGTGGTGATCCCGGCCGTCTATGCCCTGATCAAGGGGCGGGGCCTGCCCCGCGCGGCTGGGACTGCAGCGCCACCGGCGGTTGCCGCCCAGTCCTACCGCCACGCCGCTGAGTAACGTTCTGCCTGGAGTGCTGTGATGATCTCTCGTCCGCCCCTCACCCGCCGGACCCTGCTGGCCGGTCTGGGCAGCCTGGTCGCCGTTGTGCCGCTGCGTGCCGCCGCGGGGAGCTTGCCGCGGGTCGCCGTGACCAAGGACCCGAACTGCGGCTGCTGCGAGGCCTGGGTGGCGCACCTGCGCACGGCCGGTTTTCCGGTCGCGGTGACCACCGGCCCGGTCGCGCCGCTCAAGGCCACACTGGGTGTGCCGCGGGCGCTGGCGTCTTGTCATACCGCCCAGGTTGGGGGCTACGTGATCGAGGGCCATGTCCCTGCCGAGGCGATCACCCGGCTGCTCACCGAGAAACCCGCCGCCACCGGACTTGCGGTGCCCGGCATGCCGATCGGCTCGCCCGGCATGGAGGTCGAAGGCATGGACCCGGACACCTACGAGGTGGTGCTGTTCGGGCCCGCCGGAACGCGCACCTTCGCCCGTTACCGTGGCGCGACCCTGCTCTAAGCAGCCATCCGCAAGCCCTGGTAATGGCGGGGCGATCCAAGGCGCCCGCACGGCGTGCGCACGCATCAAGGGGGCCCATGGGCCCCCTGGTCGTTCCATTCGTCCGCCGGATCGGTTCAGAAGTGATGATGCCGGCGATGATGGCGGTGTCCCCCATACTGCACCTGATGCAGCATCTCGGGCTCCGCCTGCGCCGCCAAGCCGGCGGCCCCGCTCAACGGTGAGGCCTGAGCGCTAGAGCGCTCCCCGCCGAAGTGGATACCGGTTCGGCGTGAGGGAGCGCGAAAAATCAAAGACTGAAGAGCCGTGGCCGTTTCAACCGAAACGGGCACGGCTCTCGTCGAGAACGCTCCCGCGAACGAGGCTGTAGCGGCCACCGCAAACGCGAACAGCAGCGGCAGAGATCGTCTGAATATTCCACTCTCCCTTGAACGCCTGCCGCATGCATTTGGCAGGTGATCATCGGAGCTGTCTGGCCGAATGCCAATGCGAGATCCCATATAGGCAGTCAAATAGATACATTCTGTCAAGCTTGATCATAGTCTGGCTGGTACTGTCATCATGACTTGTTATACCGGAGGTCTGATGTCTTAAAACGCACATTTCCGCTGCTAATCTGAGCAAATACTGGACGCGCGGCCGAGCACGCGTTGCCGCGGCCGAAAAACAAGCTGCGCCCGAATGTACAGAAAACGATGGGAAATCTTACACGCGGATTGAATCGTGCCCGGCGCTCCAGCCCCCAAGCCGCCCGTGTCAGGAAACCCTGTCAGGAAATCAAAGGTCTGGAAAACGCTCGCAACCGGACATTCCTCACATGCACCGCGAAGGACCGCTTGGGGTCATTCTCTTCCGTTCAGCGGGATGTTGCCGGTGACGCTGCATTGGAACGACGCGACGCCTTGGAGAAGCAGGGGAGGGGATCCGACGGGTCGTTCAGGTCCTGCTGGCATAGAACTGCATCCAAGCCGAGGGTGTTCGGCAACGTGCCAGTGAACTAAACCGCTTCCGCGGTAGGGCGTTTTGCAAGCAGTTGGCGTGATTGGCCCGGCGAGGCCTGTCTGAAGATCGCGGGGTCCACCTCGTCTCGGACAGGAGCCCCTCATGGGATCGACCACCACCATCTTCCCGATCGTGGTGGCCGGCGGCCGTGCCGTCGATGCGTTGCGCTCGATCGCTGTTGCACCACGACACGCTCGATCCAGGGCTCGCGGGGCAGGTTCATGAAGCTGTTGGCGACCATGAAGACGTGCAGCCCGTAGCGTGCGGCGACCCGGTAGACCTTGTCCTTCACCGAACAGGCGTCTGCGTCGACGAAGATCGCAATCTGATCAGGCTGGCTCATGGCTGCCCTTCCAAGCCGGCAATAGGGTCATCTCCCAGTCCGCTTGGCCATCCTAGAGGCTGCTTTCGGCCCACTGCCGAACCCCAGAGAGTATGCGATTAACCGGCGCCCTTGGCGCATCTGAGCCATTTGTGCGCCACGCCGCGAGCCGGGGGCGCTGGAAGAACGTCCAGGCGGGCGGCACTGCTGCTGAACCAGGATCGCATGATCCAGAAGTGGGCCGGCATGACCATGGACAGCAACGACCACACTGCAGGATTGCGGGAGTTGCGGGAACCGGAACCCGATCACTCGCGACAAGCCGCACGTGTCTGTCGAACGAGACAATTGATAGGCGCGTGTCCGTGGAACATCCGGAATGTGGATCTTTACACGGACGCGCTAAAGGAACCACTTTGACCTGAAGCGGTCTTTCGGGTGCCCGGTGTCAGCACTCGATCTCTTCGGCGATCTGCGCGTTATACGGGTGTTTTTCGTCGAGCATTCCGGGAGGCGAAATGCTCAGTGCCACCCGTGGCGATCTCCCCATCGGGGTTGATGACGTCCTCATCACGGCGGAGCTGGCCAGCCGCCCCTCCCGCACGCCCGACTATGAGGCGGAGAGCCGGGCGCTCGGCCTGTTGGCGCAGGAGATGGCCACCAACCCGGACCGCGTGCTCCAGAGATGCGCCGAGCTGGTCATCGAGCTGTGCCACGCCGACTCGGCCGGCATCAGTATCCTCGAACCGGGCGGCACGACCGGCATCTTCCGCTGGCACGCCGCAGCAGGCAGGTTTGCGGCTAACCTGCACGGGACCATGCCGCGGGAGGCGAGCCCCTGCGAGACCGTCATCGCCCGCAACAGCGTGCTCCTGTTCAACGAGGCGGAACGGTTCTTCCCCGACCAGCGCCGTGTCGTGCCGCCCGTCTACGAGAGCCTGCTCGCCCCTTGGCAGCTCAACGGGAAGCCCATCGGCACGCTCTGGGCGCTCAAGCACACGCCCGAAGGACGGTTCGACGCGGAGGACGCGCGGCTGCTGCAAAGCCTCGCTCGCTTTGCCTCCGCGGCCTACCAGATGACCTCTGCCCTGAAAGAGGCCAAAGCTGGGCGCGAGGAGCTGGAGTGGCGGGTGGCGGAACGGACCATCGCCTACTCCCAGGCCTACAATGCAGCGCAGACCAGCGAGGCGCGCCTGCGGGCGGCGCTGGAGATCGAGACGGTCGGCGCAATCTATCTCGCCCCCGAAGGCCTGATCATCGATGCCAACGGTGCCTTCCTGGCGATGGGCGGCTACAGCCGTGCGGACCTGGAGGGGGGCCGCCTCACGTGGCAGACGCTCACCCCGCCGGAATGGATGGCAGCCTCCGAGCGAGCTTTGGCTGAGCTGAAGGCGACCGGGCAGAGCCCGCCCTACGAGAAGGAGTATTTCCGCAAGGACGGCTCGCGCTGGCACGCCCTGTTCGCGGGCAAGCTGCTGCCGGATGGCTTGATCTTCGAGTTCGTGCTCGACATCACCGCCCGCAAGCAGGCCGAACAGGCCCTCGCCACCGAGCTCAAGGCAATGACGCGGCTGCATGAGCTGAGCCGGCAGGTGGTCAACGGGGCCGGGCTGCAGGCGGCGCTCGACGCGATCCTGGACGCGGCCATGGACCTGCACGGCGCCGACTTCGGCGACATCCAGCTTTATGATGAAGAGACCAGGACGCTGCGCATCGCCGCCCAGCGCGGCTTCGGGCAGCCGTTCCTCGATCACTTTGCCGAGGTTGATGCCGCTGAGGACTCCGCCTGCGGCGTCGCCCTGGCTCGCCGGGAGCGGGTGGTGATCGAGGATGTGGAGCAGGAGCCGGCCTTTGCTCCGAGCCTGGAGGCGGCGCGTGCAGCCGGCTATCGAGCGGTGCAGTCGACACCCCTGTTCACGCCCACTGGCGAGACGCTTGGCATGCTCTCCACCCACTTCCGCCAGCCACACCGCTTGTCCGATCTCGATCTCAGGCTCATCGACGTCTACGGCCGTCTGGCGAGTGACACCATCGCATGGATGCGCGCCGAGACGGCCCTGCGCGAGAGCGAGGCCCGGCTCGCTCATGAACTCGACGGCGCCCGGCAGCTCCAGCGGATCAGCTCGGAGCTGCTCCCGGAACAGCGCCCGGCGGCCCTCTACGAGCAGATCCTGGATGCCATGATGGCGGTCATGGGCTCACAGGCCGCGAGCATGCAGATCCTCGATCCGGACACGGGAACCCTGAAGCTCCTGGCTTGGCGAGGCTTTCACCCGGACGCGGCGGCGTTCTGGGATCGCGTCGATTCCAACTCCGCGAGCACCTGCGGCGAGGCGCTGAAGACGGGCCGGCGCACCCTAGTCAGCGACATCGAGAGCTGCGGGTTCATGGCGGGAACCAAGGACCTCGAGGCCTACCGCCGCTCCAACCTGCGCGCGGTTCAGTCGACCCCCCTGATGTCTCGCACCGGGCGCGCGCTCGGCATGGTCTCGACTCACTGGCGGGAGCCCCATGAACCAAGCATCGATGACTTCAGCCGCTTCGATGTGCTGACCCGACAGGCCGCCGACCTGATCGAGCGGGCGCAAACGGAAGCGGCTTTGCGCGAGAGCGAGGAACGCTTCCGCCAGTTCGGCGAGACCTCGTCGGATCTGCTCTGGATCCGAGACGCCGATACGCTTCGGTTCGAGTATCTCAACCCGGCCTTCGACACGATCTACGGCGAGTGCCGTGACAGGGTCATGGGTGACAACACCATCGAGCAATGGGCCGAGTTGACCCATCCGGACGACCGCAAGCAGGCGCTGAACACCCTCGACCGCCTCCGCAGGGGCGAGTTCGTCGAGCACGAGTTCCGGATCGTGCGGCCCTCTGACGGGCAGGTGCGTTGGATCCGCGACACGGACTTTCCGCTTTTGGACGTCGCGGGCCAAGTGCAGCGGATTGCCGGCATCGCCAAGGACGTGACGAAGCAGAAGGAGACGGCCGAACGGATGAAGGTGCTGGTGGCCGAGCTCCAGCACCGCACCCGCAACCTGATCGGGGTGGTGCGCTCGACCTTCGACCGGACGCTCGCCAAGAGCTCTTCGCTTGACGAGCACCGGGACGCCTTCCACGGCTGCCTGGCGGCGCTGGCGCGGGTCAATGGATTGCTGTCGCGGCTCAATGAGGGCGACCGGATCAGCTTCGACGAACTCCTCCAGGCCGAGCTGGCCGGGCAGGGAGTGATGGATCGCGAAGAGCACGGGCCGCAGGTGACCCTGGCGGGACCGAAAGGCGTGCGCCTGCGCTCATCAACCGTGCAGACCCTTGCGTTGGGTCTGCACGAGCTGGTGACCAACGCCGTGAAGCACGGGGCGCTCTCCCAGCCTGAAGGTCGACTTCTCGTACAGTGGTGTGTGATCCACGGAGATCACGGCGAGCCGCGCTTGCGGGTGGAGTGGCAGGATAGCGGCGTGCCCGTAGCCCTGTCGCCCGAGGGGCAGCCGCCGCGGCAGGGCTACGGGCGTGAGCTGATCGAGCGGGCACTGCCGTACCAGCTCGGGGCCGAGACGGCCTACGAGCTCACGCCTGACGGCGTGCGCTGCACGATCACGCTGCCGATCTCAACACGCCAAGTGGAGATTGTGGATGCCTGACCTTCAATCTGCTTCGAGCCTGCGGAACCGGCGCATCATGGTAGTCGAGGACGAGTACTACATCGCCGACGACCTGCGGCAGACCTTCGAGGCGAGCGGCAAGCCGGCGGGTTCGATCCGAGTTACCTGATCTCGCAACAGCCAGCCTGAGGGCAGGACGCAGTCTGGCCAAAGTTGAACCCTCTCGAGGGCGGCCCGGAGATCGTAGCCGGGCGGCAGACCACGGATTCCGGTGTTGCGGGGCCCCAACTCGCGCAACACAGCGAACCAGCCGTAGCAGGCCACACCCTCTGCGAGCGTGGGATCGAGGCGCTCGTGTAGAAATGACGGGAGCTGGTCATCAGAGACGTGCCACTCGACCATGTCGGCCACTGCTCCGAGGTGCGCTCGGGCGACCTCGACCGGCATCGAGTTCAAGGAGACGGCATAGGCTGCGTGCGGCCCGAAGACTTGGCGCGCTCCGAGGACGGAGAGGCGCAGGGCCTCAAAGCCGCGGCTGTTGACGTGGCCGATTGTCCATCTGACCCCGACCTATTTGCCGAGATCTTCCTGCCTTATCGGCACCATCCACTTGCACCTAGCTGAGACCGTGGTGCTAAATTCGTTGTCGCATCCGCAATCGGGCGTTATTCACCTGTGAGACATTCAAAGTTTTGACAGGCCCGAGGCAGGCAGCGCACTTCCCGTGCCTTCTACGGTCCGACAGGACCAGGACGAGTTTGCCTTCGGTCGGGTCAGAGCAATCGCGCTGCCGCCAGAGGCTCTCCACGCCAAGTCCGAGGCATGTGTGAGGCAATCGCTGAACGGGGGGATGACCCGTTGCCGACCTTCGAGTGTGAGAGCCGAATGTCCGGTTGCGAGCGCCCCCCGGACATTCGGCTTTGGGATGAAGTTAGAGCGCGCGCAAACCAGGCGGTCATCAGGCAAGGGGCTGAGGCGTCTGGTTCAGCGCCCGAGCCGACTTTCCAACTCACGCCTCCTTGCCGCTTTTGCCCTGAGCGCCACCACCCTGTGTAGTTCCCGTTGCTTCAACGTTGATGCGTTCGGCGATCTGCGTGAGCAACTGGTCGGTCTTCTTCTCCTCCTGCAACGTCTCATCCAGCAACTTGGCGGCGTCCTTGTAGCCGAGCTGGATCGCCCAGGTCTTGAGCGTGCCGTAGCGGGCAATCTCGTAGTGCTCGACGGCTTGGGCGCAGCCGACCAGCACCGCATCGGCGGCGGGGCTGTCGCCGAAATCCTCCAGATCCTCTTCCATCTCAGCCGTCAGCCCCTGCATCGCCTCGCAGGTCTTGCCGCGGGCCGGCTTGCCGATGAGGTCGAACACCTCCTGCAGGCGCTCGACTTGGTTCGCACTCTCCTCGGCATGCGTCTCGAATGCCTGTCGCAACTCTTCGTTTTCGGCTGCTTTGGCCGAATTCTTCAGCGCCCGGACGGACTGCCGCTCAGCATAGTACACGTCCCTCAGCGTCTCATAGAACGCATCCTGCAATGTCTTCGGCTTAGCTGCCATGGGCATCTCTCTGGCGAAATTGGCAAACACGAGGCGCTGCTTTACCAGCCGCGCGGCGTGGTCTCATCAGAACGCGCAGGGCGGGTCGAAGGTCCCCATGATTGTCGGTGTGGGCACGTTGCGAGGCGAGGACCCTGCTCGGTCCCCTGCCGCCGGATGAAGGTGCCCCGGTGGGCGCATCAGCCGTCCTCGGCCGCGATGATCACGCCCTCATGCGGAGATAGCCGGATGCAGCCGTCGATCCGCTCGCCGTCGCGGTCGAGGACTGTTCCGAGGACGACCCGACCGCGGCAGTCCAAGGTCGGCGCCACGTCCGAGGCGCTGAGGTTCAACGCTATGACGAGCCCCGACCCGTCGAGCCAGCGCGCGTAGGCGAGCACGCCGCCTTCGCTCAGGATCCGCCGGTAGCGGCCGGCCTGCAGCTCCGGCCTGTCGCGCCGCAGGCCGGTGAGCCGCCGGTACAGCGCCAGCAGCGAGCACGGATCCTCCTCCTGCTCGGCCACGGTCGATCCGAGCGGCAGCGGTCCCGTTGGCAGCCACGGCTCGCCGGTGGTGAAGCCCGCACCCGACTCGGGCGCCCAACGCAAGGGCACCCGGAACGGGTCGCGGCTCAGGCCGTAGCCCGGCACGCACCGCTCGAACGGATCTTGCCCCAGCGCAGGCGGCACCGGGACGTTCTCCATCCCGATCTCGTCACCTGCGTACAGGATCGGCGTGCCCGGCAGCGTCATGAGCAGCATCGCGGCGACCCGCGCCTGCTCGGGGCCGAGGCGGCTGGCGATCCGGGGCTTGTCGTGGCTCCCCAGCACCCAGTCGGGCCAGGCGCTCTCCGGCATCGTGTCGAGGAAGGCCTGGACTGCACGGCCGACGGCGTCCGGCTTCCAGGGCACCTCCAGCAGACGGTAGTTCAGCGGCAGGTGGAGGCGCGGCTCGTCCTCGCCGTAGAAGCTCGGCAGCTTGTCTGGAGTGGTATCGACCTCGCCCAACAGCACGCGATCCGGGAACTCGTCCACCACGCGACGCAGTTCGGTCAAGTAACCGCGGGTGACCGCCTGGCTGTCCGTCCGGGTGCGCCGGAAGCGCTCGGGGCGCGGCGTGTCGCCGTCGAAGTCCGGGTTCGGCGGCTCATCCCGAAGGAGCGCGTCCTCAGCCAGGACTGCGGCGGCATCGACGCGGAAGCCGTCGACGCCGCGTCGCAACCAGAAGCGCATCGCGTCGTGAATCGCCGCTCGGACCTGAGGGTTGCGCCAGTTCAGGTCCGGCTGCTCGGGCAGGAAGGCGTGATAGTAGGACTGGCCGGTCGTGGGATCGTAGGCCCAGGCGCTGGCGCCGAACCGGCTGAGCCAGTTGTTGGGCGGCAGAGGCCCGGGAACCGGATCCGCCCAGATGTACCAGTCGCGCTTCGGGTTGTAGCGGGAGGACCGGCTCTCGATGAACCAGGGGTGCTGATCCGAAGTGTGGTTGGGCACGAGGTCGAGGATCAGGCGGATGCCGCGGTCGTGCAGGGCCGTGAGCAACCGGTCGAAGGTGGCGAGATCGCCGAAGCAGGAGCCGACGCCGGTGAAGTCGGCGATGTCGTAGCCAGCATCGAGCAGGGGCGAGGGATAGATGGGCGTCAGCCAGACCGCCCCGATGCCGAGCCGGGCGAGGTAGTCGACGCGCGAGAGGATTCCGGCGAGATCTCCGATGCCGTCGCCATTCGAGTCCTGGAACGATGGCGTGAAGATCTGATAAATGACCTCCTGCTGCCACCATGGTCTATCTGCCGGTGAATGAGCATCATTCAAGCGTGACCGATCGAGTTTGTCAGCAGTCTCTCTCATCAGCTCTATCTGCGCAGGCCCGCAGCCGGACCATGGCTGCACCCGGGACCAACTGCTGGCGAGGCGCTTAGTTCGAGCCGATATGCCAAAATTTCGAGTCGGGGCTTAATGTAGGTTATCAGCATAGCATAGATTAATTGGCGCGGGCTCAGTAGCTTTCCGCGTGCCGACACCTTGAAGGGGGTAAACCAGACTACGTCTGCAGCCAAGCGGTTTCAGCACGACGAATTTGGAGCCTGGTTCGAGGCTGCGCGTTCATCCGCAGGGCCAGCGTCACTGGCATCGCGACGTTTAGCCTCTCGTTCTGCCCGGAGTTCACGCTCAGCAAGCAGCCAGAATTCAACCTCAAACCCACTCGGGCAATGATTGCGCTCCCAGATGTCGTAAGCGCGCGTCCTGATTTCTTCAATGCTGATCTCGCTAGCAGGGGCCATCTGAATTTCCTCCACTACGTCCAGGCCGGAGGCACATGAGCAGCGGCCTTGTCACTCTTTAGGTCTCCGACGGATGGCCTCATGGCGGGTAGACTAGGCCGTCCATCTGGAGTTCGCTGATCGTCGCCCTCCAACTCGTCCTCGGGATTGCGGTGCTTTGGGTCCGATAACCCGGACAACGCTCGTCTGGATCGGCCTTGCAATCATAGCACTGGCGGCAAGCTGGATCGTGATGGTAATTGGCTCACGCTAAAAGCCGTCGGTCCTTCGGCCGCGTTACCCGTTCAGCGCATAGAAGAGATAATAGCCTGACACCGCTGTCGCCTCTCTCGCAGCCTTTGCCTTGAAGCCAGCCGGGGTCGAGTCACTGGCAGAGACCGTCCCGGCATACTCCCAGGCCTCCTCCCAGGCCTCGCTTTGGACGAAGGTCGGTACTGGCCGATCCTGGCGGACGGCGCAGCACAGGGCGGGTTTCCCCTTGCGACGAAAAAGATTGTAGGCCTCCAGCAGCGGCATGCTGCCTCCTCTCTGCAATCATGCATGCCACCGCAAAGCATGGAGAGAACGGGGCGGCATCTACATAGAACAGTCTCGGCCGTGAAGAGGTTGCCGGATCGTACCTCAAGCTTGATGGTTCTAAGCTCAGGATTGAAGTGGCTCCGCTTGATGGGCGAGGCGCTCCGCGCGTCCCGTCTCCACGGAGCGACGGCAGGTCTCGCCAGTCCCACGCCATGCTCTCTCGCATGGCTAGACGACGTTGAGGTGACGCCTTGCCGAAATCAGATTGGGACCGCCTTACCAGGCTTGATCCTCAGCCGTACAGCAAGCTTATCGGAGAGGTGGCCACATAGCTCCAGATCCTCGTCAGCGCCGATAGCAGCCCTTGCTGCATCGAGTGCGCCCGAGGCATCGCTTGCTCTCACGGCGTAGACACGAAAGCAGGCACTATGCTGTGAGCCCACCGCAACTGTGAAAGCTTTTTGTTTCTTCTTACGCATTGCCGGCCTTACTATTAGCCAAATTGGACTGCGGCGCTGATTCAAGGTTGCAGCGGATATCAGTCTGCTTCATTGCCCGTAGTCTCGACATCACGAGGATCGGGAACATAGTCGCACCAAGCGCAACGGCCTTGGGGAGCGACAACCGCTATGTTCCTCTGCGAGCAGAGAGGGCATACATGTAAGATAATTCTATCCCCCATCAAGGAAGCGCTACCGCGTCCCCTGAAGGTAATGCTCGAACGCATTTCAAATTCTGACACAACCAGTACTCCGTGACGCCACTATCGGACGGAACTACAACGGGGTGAGTGGCTCGATTGTTTCACAGGTTGCTTGTGAGCATTGCCATGATTGGATTGCACCCAAAAATTGCTGCTGCGGTCTGCGGCATGCCTAACACGCTCGTTGAGCGCCGCGGTGTTCTGCCGCAAGACGAGAGAAAGAGATGGAAGCCCATACTCCTCCACACCAGCTCTGAGCCCCCTGCTTGGGCGCCCAACATGCCTGCGCAAATCCCAGCCGAAACATCGGAAAGGCTCTGGCTCCCATTTGGCATTCATCGCAATTAAGCAGGGCTGGTTGTGAATTGAATAGACGCTGCCATCTGCCATAAGAACATTGATAATCTGTCATGGTTCCATTGGCATCGACGTCGCGAGCCTATCATGGATTAATTGTGAGGAATCCCCGATATTTTTGTCCACTCCCCGGAACAGCGAAAGCGCTTCGGCTACCCTGTGGTGACAAAGCCGCTCGACGGCAATCATGGCCGTGGCGTCTCAGTTGGACTCGCGAGCCCTGAGGAGGTTGCCGAGGGCCGTAAAGGGAAGAACATGGCAAGCACACCAGATCGATAGATCTTGTGTACCGGCGAGTTCTGGTAGTTGAGGACGAGTATCTCCTCGCTTATGACCTAGCCCGGGCTCTCCAGAAGCTCGGCGCCTTCGTGGTGGGGCCGGTACCGGAGCTGGAGCAAGTATTAGCGCTACCCGCCGATGAGCCGATGGACGCAGCTGTACTGGACGTCAACCTGAAAGGCCAGTTCGTCTTCCCCCTCGCGGATGCTCTGAGGGAGGATGGCGTGCCGTTCGTCTTCGCCACAGGCTACAATGAGTCCGCCATACCGGGCGCCCACAAGGATGTGCCTCGTTGGGAGAAACCGTTCAAACCAGAGGACCTCACCAGAGCTTTGCCGGAGATCGTGCAGCAATCGAAAGAATGCTGCTGGCGAAACCGCAGGGAAGATCCTCCTGAGCGCGGTTCCCTGCTGCTGCGTGCGAAGCGAAGCAGCAGGCATGGCTGCACCCTCACAGACGTAAATGCAGGCGGTAACCTGCCCCCTTAATGTCACGGCACGATCGAGAAGCATCAAATCCCTGGCGGACGGCATGGTCGTCGTCCGCCATCTCCGGGCGGACCCGCGCATGGGCAGCGATCTAGGCTCCTCCCCGCAAGACCTGCTGGCTGACGAGGCTGAGCTGTTCCAGATCATCGTCGAGAGTGCCCTCGATTTCGCGATCTTTACCATCGATGAGAGCGGCATTGCCACCAGCTGGAACACGGGTGCCGAGCGCCTTCTCGGTCTCGCCCGCTCCGAAGCCATCGGCGAAAGCGCCGACGTGATCTTCACGCCGGAGGATCGCGCAGAGGGCATCCCTGAGGCCGAGCGGCACAAGGCCCCAGGCCGAGGACGAGCGCTGGCACCTGCGCAAGGACGGCTCCCGCTTCTTGGGGTCAGGGCCTTCTCCTGCCGCTGCGCGATGGTGTCCCGGGTTTCGCCAAGATCATCCGCGATCGCATTGAAGCTTTCGAGGCCGAGCAGCGGCTCCGGGAGAACGAGGAGCGCTTCCGCCTCCTCGCCACCAGCATCCCGCAGCTCGTCTTCCGCAGCAAGGGCGACGGCAGCCGCACGTGGGGTAGCCCCCAATGGGAAGACAACGCGAGAGTTGTGCCAGCCGCCTACGCCGCCGTGTCGCGTCAGGAGAAGCCGGTCGACATCGCGGCCCTCGCCGCTGAGCTCGCACGGCACGCCAAGTCACGCTGATGGCGGGCAGTCCACCGGGCACTAAGTATTAGTGCAAGCAAACACTGTTAAGCTGGAACTCTGGCCTCTGGTAAGGATTTTCCTACTGTCAGACCCCATGCTGACGGTTTACGCAAGCCATAGCAACTACCCTAGTTTGGCAATCCGTTGTCTCAGGCGCCCGGCAAGGGATCTCCCCTTCGCCGGGCGTTCTGCTATTCGCGATGTTGCGGGCCTTGCAGTGGAGCTCAGGCGCCTCTCACGGTGATGGTGCCGCTCCTGGCAGCCGCCTCGAATGACATCTCACCACCACCCGGACGCGTGAGAATGACCCTGCCATCCACTCTCTTGGCTGATCGCCCGGAGCTGAAGGTGACACTCAGGGCTGCCACTGGTCCACGATGGCCGAGGCGCCCTCGCGATTGGCCATGATGCCGCTCGCGCTATTTCGGTTCTCATGCGATCGGTACTCCGAACGGCTCTGTCCATTCCGATACTCCTTGCGGAGGTCTCGGTAGCCCGCGCCGAGGGCATTTCGCTGCGTCTGCCTCTCGCCTGCGAGCCAGGGCACACCTGCTTCGTGCAGCACTATGTGGACCATGACCCCTCACCCGGCATACGCGATTACGCCTGCGGGTCACAGACCAACGATGGCCATGATGGAACCGACTTCCGTCCCCCTACCCGCGCTGCCGAAGCCCGGGAGGTTGGGACCGTTCTGGCGGCAGCCTCAGGTCGCGTGCTGCGGACCCGCAATGACGTGCCTGACGTCTCAGTACGTGAGACCGGGCGTGCTGCTGTCGCCGGTGTCGAGTGCGGCAATGGCCTCGTGATCGCTCACGCTGGGGGCTACGAGACGCAGTACTGCCATCTCGCCAGGGACAGCCTGAGGGTACGCTCTGGGGACGTGGTGGCTGCCGGTCAGCCTATAGGCCAAGCTGGTCTGTCTGGCGCTACGGAGTTCCCGCACCTGCATTTCACCGTCCGCCAGCACGGTAAGGTCGTCGATCCGTTCGCCCCTGGTGCCACTACAGGCGCCTGCGACGCGGAGGCGAAGCTCGTCAGTGCTCTATGGGACGAGGTAGCCCGAGGTCGTTTGGTCTATCGAGCGGGCACGGTGCTGAACTCGGGCTTTGCGGGTGGCCCCGTGAGTATGGATGCTGTTGAGGCAGAAGCGACTGAGGCCGCAGGACCGAATGCGGATGCACTGGTGGCCTGGGTTCGAGCGATCGGCCTTGCGCCGGGGGACGTTCAGCAACTCAACCTTACAGGGCCGGACGGTAAGGTGATCATTGAGCGTCAGGAGCCGCCCTTGGTGAGGCCACGGGCTCAATCTCTGCTGTACGCTGGGAAGAAGCGTCCACCTGAGGGATGGCTTCCTGGGACCTATACGGCGACGTTCAAGGTGATGCGATCAGGTTCAGCGGCCATAGAGCACACGTTCACGGCGATGCTGCCAACTCAGGTGCCGTAGCGAGGCCGTTGGCAAAGCGTTGGTTCGGGCGGCAGTCACACCAAGAATGCTCCTTCCTGTGCTACTGCGGGCAGTAACGGCTAAGACTGCGCGTCCTACCGCCGCAGGTGCTTTGCTCGCAAGGTGAAGCTGAAACAGTCTCATCCAAGGGCGAGTTGGGTGACCCGCATCGCCCTCGAAACCGAATCCGAAGACGGCATGCTGGTGTTTCGAGACGACACGCTTCTCGCGGTTGTCACTCAGCTTCGCAATTCGGTGCGTGAGGAGTTCGCGGGCCGTTAGCTCATCGAAGCAGAATTCTGGCCTTGCTCACGGACACCATCCCAGGTGTTCGATACTGCTGAGGGCGCAATGCAGTGGGTGAGATACTGTCTCGAAGAGGATTCCGTCATTTGGGAGCATAAAGCTGCGGCTTAGTGACAAAGGCAGGATGTTGAGGCTGCCGCGGCGGCGGTAGCGGGCTCATCTGGGAATGGAAGCGGGTCGCCCGTCTCTCACGAAGGTTGAGCATAGCGGGACAGGGCGGCGCTCACGTGCTTACGTGCTCGTCGCAGGCGCGGCGAGGGTTGAGACCGCGCGGCATCATTTGACCCATATCAGCAGCACGGCTGCGGTGAGGAATAGGGCAACCAAGAACCCAACAATCACGGCCACCAAACGGCGCCGGCGGCTTCTGTGCTCGCCATTGCTCATCGCACGTCCACTCTCGCCAGCCGGTTCGCGGTTCGCACCGCGATGCGCCGCCACGCCGCTGACCTCGTTTCAGCAACTCTCACCACGCGCCCCGGGCTTCGGCTCGGGGCGCTTTTCTGCGCCTGGAGCCTCATCCAGCCAGGGCACATCCCGGCCGACGGTACCCGCTGTCGAACACAGGCTAGAAGCTGAACAGCAAAGCGCCCGGCGGAGGGTTAGGACCTTGCCGGATGTCTGCCATGGCTACTCATAGGGGGTGATCTCTAAACGCCCCATCGTAAAGCATCGTTCCAGGCCAGTTCGCCGAACCTGAATGCGACTGAGTTCGGGCAGCGCATCAAGTCAATTTGTGCTGCGGTGCATATAAAAACTGCTAAATTCATGGTTACATATGTAAGTCTCCATCCATACCAAAATGCGCGTATGGAACATGGCCCATTTGTTCCATGTTGTTCATGGTCCTTGTTGGGAGGTGCTCATGGCGATCATCAACGGCACACCCGGACCGGACCAACTCGTCGGAACGAACGGGCCGGACCTCATCAATGGCTTGGCAGGTGACGACATCCTGCTGGGGCTAGCGGGCAATGACGAGATCAATGGTGGACCTGGTTTCGACCGCATTGACGGCCAGGATGGAAACGACATTCTAGACGGTGGAGATGATGTCGATTACATCGCTGGTGGACTTGGCAATGATACGATTTATGGACGAGGCGGTGCCGATCAGCTGATCGGCGAGGCTGGCGACGACCTGATCTTCGGCAACGAGGGTGACGACTACGCTGCCGGCAATCCCGGCAACGACATCCTGTACGGGGGAGACGGCAACGACTTCTTCGTTGGCGAGGCAGGCTTCGACTATGTGAGCGGCGACAACGGCAACGATTTCGTCAAGGGGGGCGACGACGACGACACCGTGCTCGGCGGCACTGGCGACGATCTCGTCGAGGGCGATCTCGGCAACGACTTCCTCGACGGTGGTGCCGGACGGGATGTGCTCTATGGCGATGCGGGCAACGACCGCATCCTCGCGGGATTGGACGACGATCAAGCGCTCGGCGGGCTCGGTGACGACGTCCTGTTCGGGGAGTTCGGGAACGACTTCCTCCGCGGCGAGGACGGCAACGACTTCATCGGCGCGGGGGCCGGCAACGATGATCTATCGGGCGGCGCCGGCAACGACGCGCTCTACGGCGAGGCGGGCAACGACCTGCTGTTTGGCAATGCCGGCAACGACGAGCTCGTGGGCGGCACCGGCTCCGACACCTTCGGGTTCGGCCGCGGCGACGGCCAGGATCTCATCCGCGATTTCGTGACGGGCGGGCCTGAGCGGGACGTGATCGCCTTCAACGGCGGCGTCTTCACGTCCTTCGCCGCCGTCCAGGCGGCGACCCAGCAGGTCGGCGCCGACGCGGTGATCTCTTACGGCGCGGGCGACACGATCCGGCTGCAGAACGTCCAGGCCTCGAGCCTGACGGCGGCCAACTTCACCTTCAGCTGAAACCTCGGTCTCGAAGGCGGGCGCGATGCGCGCCCGCTGATATCAGCCCGCCCGGCACACCGCCGCGGCGGGCTTCGTCGTTTCAGCCCTCCTCATCCGGCCAGGGCACGTCCCGCCCGACCTGACACATGGTACCCGCTTTCAGAAGCCGTTCTCGAAATTCGCCATTGGGCATCCGGGAACACCCCTGCTGCGCCGACACATGGTGTCAGGAAGGTCAGGTCGTCACCATCGTCGGGAGGGGGCCATGGATGGAAGCGGCAGCCGGCATTCGCGCGGTCCAACCGCGGCGGCCATTCTGTTCGGGCTGGGTCTCGGCGGCTTCTTCGATGGCAGCGTGCGGCACCAGATCCTGCACGGGCCCCACATGCTGACAAGCGCCGGCTACCCGGCCGACAGGGTTGGGAACTTGAAGGCTAACACGCTCGGGGACGGCCTCTTTCACGCCAGCACGTCTCTCGTCACATGGGCCGGCCTGTTCATCCTGTGGCGCGACGCCCGGCAGAACCACATCCGCTGGTCGGGGCTTCTCCTCCCGGGTGGGATCCTGATGGGCTTCGGGATCTTCAACCTCGTGGAGGGCACGGTCGATCATCACCTGCGTGGTCCTCACCAGGTGAACCAGACGGTCCCGCGCGAGACATGGATCTACTGGGATGGAGGCTTCTTGCTCTGGGGCGCTGCGATGCTGATCGGCGGATGGGCTATGCTCAGGCAGGGTCAAGCCAGCACGAGAGCAAAGGCGGCCTCCAAGCCCCTTTGGACTGCAAAGATCACGTCAGACTAGCTACCGCCGCGAAGCGCCGCCGGAGGCCGGTAGGCTGGCCTTCGACTGGCGGCCGGGAAGGCCTGCGCGAAATCTTGCGAACCCTGTCCGGAGGAGCTGCTTCGCGTTCCATAAAGCCGCCTTACGCGAAATTTCTGGTTTGCGCGCGCGATCAGGCGCATGATCAGCGGTGCCATGCCCCATGTTTGGACAGAACGCGATCATCTCGCCAAGGCTGATATGGATATCGCCGCGGGCGAGAAGCGCGTGGTCGAGCAGATCACCCTGATCGAGTGGATGACCAAGAAGGGCCAGGACACCGCGGAGGCCGAGAAACTGCTTCGGACCCTGGAACAGACCCTCGAGACGTGGCGCGAGCATCGACAGAACATCCTGGATGCAATCGCGCGCGAGAATGGGACTGAGAGTCCTCTCTTCTCTGATTGGGGTCGTTTAGGTCAAGCTGCTCGTTGTGGTTTCTCCGGCTTGTGTCGCCCCGTGGGTCACACGCTTCTCTTCGCGGTCGGCGCTTGGCCGCCGCATGATGGGGTCAGGAGGGCGAGGCGTCTCAATCTGTTTCACGACCTTGCGGGTTTGCACCCGCAGGTTCTGGACTCTCAACGAGATCGCCAGGCCCATCGTCCCCACGGGAACGATCCGGTTCACCCTTTCGGGTTCATGCGTGGTGTTTTGCCCTCCTGTTTCGCGGTGACGGCGTCATCCTGCGAGCGTGGCACCCTCTGCGGGCTCCTTACCCCAGCGGAACGCGGTGCCGTCGCTCCACATGCGATGGAGGATGACGGCGAGCTTGCGGGCGACCGCGACGCGGGCGCGGGCCATGCCGCGACGCCTGGCGATCTTCATCCCCCAGGCGCGCAGGCTCGACCATTTCTGGCTCCGCACCAGCAGCGTATGCGCCGCCTCGTAGAGCGCGGTGCGCGCGAGTTCGTCGCCGCAACGGCTGATCTTGCCCTGGATGTCGGTCTCGCCGGACTGGTAGCGCGCCGGCGTCAGACCGAGATGGGCGCCGACGTCGCGCGAGCGCCTGAACCGGTCGGGCCGGTCGATCGTCGCCCGGAAGGCAAGCGCGGTGATGGGGCCGACGCCCGGCACGCTCATCAGCCGCTGGCAGACCGCCTCTTTCTTGACGAGATCCATGACCTGCTTCGTCAAGCCGGCGAGTGCGGTCAGCATGCTGGCCAGCACCTCCAGGAGCGGTTCGACGAGCTGCGTCATCAGGGGCACGCCCTCGGCCAGTTCGCGTACGCGGCCGGCGAAGGCTGCACGGCCAGGCGTGCCGAGCTTGAGCCCGGCTTCGCGCAGGATCCCCCGCACCACGTTCTCGATCGAACGCATCTCGTTGAGCACCGTGCGGCGCGCCACCAGCAGCGAACGCCACGGCCGGCACTGACGGCTCTTGACATGGACCTGCCGGAACCAGCCCGTCCGCATGATCTGCGCCAGGGCGCGTGCGTCGTTGCGGTCGGTCTTGTTGGGCATCGTCTTCATCGCGGCATTGGCCTGGCGCGTCTCGATGCAGATCGCCGGCAAGCCCGCCTCGCGCAGGCCGTCGTGCAGCCAGGCCGTCAGCGAGCACGCTTCCAGGCCGATGCGCTCCAGGGGCAGGCCGATCTGGTTCAGCGCCTGCACCAGCGCGCCAGGCTCACTCGCCGCCCGCGCCTCCCGCACGATCCGACCCGTATCGTCGACAACGCAGATCGCGGTCTCTTCCAGCGAAACGTCCAGTCCGGCATAATACTTCACGGCTGCTCCTTCCCGATGCTTGTGGCCGCTCAACACGGACCACGTTCCAACATCCCGAACGGAGCAGCCACCCTCGGCTAAGACCCCAATCACCCCATCTGTCCGATAAGTCATAGAGCGCGTCCAAGGCGCTCTATGACTTATCGGACGGACTCTAATGCGTGTTCCTGAAGGGCCTGCACGCGGCCGAGCGCAGCATCGCCGAGCGGTTGAGCGCGCGAGCAGCAGGCGCACCGCCCTGGCCTGACATCAACCTCGGCAACGCCCGTCCCTGGGCGGAGCAGAAGACGGGCAAGGTGCTCTCCCCGTCTCAGGCCGAGGCGGTGCGCCTGATGCTCGGCGCCAAGCTCTCCATCCTCACCGGAGGACCAGGCGTCGGGAATCCGCCTGCGCTGGTAGAGCGGTTCGGCTAAAAGTCTACCCGTTCGGGGAACTCGACACGCTGGTGCCCGCCTATGCGACGATGATCCACAAGAGCCAGGGGTCGGAGTACCCGGCAGTGGTGATCCCGATCACGACCCAGCACTGGACCATGCTGGCGCGCAACCTGCTCTACACGGGCGTGACGCGCGGCAAGCGGCTGGTCGTGCTGATCGGCCAACGCAAGGCGATCGACATGGCGGTGCGCGGCAGGACCGCGAAATGGCGCTACACAAAGCTCGGAAAGTGGCTGACCAGCTGTCAAGCTCGTCAGCCATGACGGGATCACAATCGGCTCGCGCCATCTCCTCCGAGGAAGGAGGTGCAGCCGAGGACATACCGGCGCGGACGTAGCGACGCGCGAGGCACCGACGCTCGCGCACCTACAAATCGCTCGGTCCGAGTTCTTCAGGCCGCCTGCGCGCTCGGAGTCGGCGTTGGCGCGTCCATGGCGCGCAGATAGACGTCGAGCAGCGTCTCGTGCTCGTCGCGCTCGTCCTGGTCCTGCTTGCGCAGCTTGATGATCTCCTTGAGGATCTTCACGTCGAGGCCGTCGCTCTTCGCCTCCAGGAAGATCTCCTTCTTGGCCTCGGTGAGATCCTTGATCTCCTCTTCGAGCTTCTCGACCCGCTCGATGATGGTGCGAATGCGATCGCCAGGAATACCAGCCGTGTCGCTCATGGTTGCTCCTTCCTCGCTACGAAGGGGCAGCCTCGGGCATCGTCGTAAGCAAGCCGTTAAGTCGTGAACGCAGAGCGAGGGCGGCGAATGTCACGCAGCGCCGGGATGATCCCGTTCCATAGCGTCCAGCGCTCGGCCCCGCCGGCCGGAACGAGGATGCCGGACCGTGCCACAGCTGTGGCCCAGGCTGAAATTGCTGCAGCAGGCGGCGCGAAGGAGAACTCGATCCCTGTCAAGGCGCTGGCCTCGGCGGCGGTCAGCCGAAGGAAGCGATTGCGCACCCAGCCTCGCTGCCTTAACTGCCGCAGGGACTCAGCCGGTGTGATCACCGATCTGCTGCCCGTGACCGCTTGGTCGAGAACCTGCTCCAAGACCGCCGCCTGACATTCACGCGGTGCGACCTGGAAGCAGCCAAGACCCGGCACGTCCACGCCGATCGCGTGAGAGAGGCCGCAGTCGGCGACGCGGTCGGGTGCCAGCGACTTGATGCGCCGGGCTTGGATGTCCGCACAGGCTGCCCGGTGATGTGCGCGATGGTGCCGTCTGCTCGCTCACCAAACACCAAGCTTTCGGGGCTGTCCGGCTTCATCGCGCGCGCTTGGCCTGCACCCAGTCTACCATGTCGTGGTCGCGCAGGGTGCAGGCGGCGTGTGAGCCGGAGAGAGCGGCGAGAGCGCTACCGGCAGAAACGCGAGAGCCGCCGCTTCCAGCGCTGGCCGGGCTTGAGGGGCTGCACCGCCTCCGCACGCGATCGACGCGACCGCGTCACCCGCAATGGGATTGGAGGCGCGGCCGATCTGGCCGGAGTGGCCGGCGTCGGCTGAGGCGCAGGCTCGACCCGGATCGGCGGCTGGGAGTTCGCCGGCGAAGCGGCATTCCGCTTCGACCGCGTGGTCTTGGTGACCTTCTTCGCGCTCGTCACCCGACGCACACGGGGCAGGCGTGGTTCGAGCGTCGGTTCCGGGTCCGGCTCGACGGTGATCGGCTCAGCCACGAGCAGGCTCGGGAGGACGCGTCGGGCCTCGACCTTCTGCTTCTCGGCTGGGCGAGCGCTCACCAAGTTCGAGAATTTCTCGCCTGCGCGGGCAAGTTCGCGGCCGAGGTCAGTTCCGGCCCAGAGCACCGAAGGCGGCGGCGATGATGTCGAAGGCTTGGAGATCTCTTGACCTGCGGGTTGTAGGCGGCTCCGTCCCTTGACCTCCACGGTGAACGGCCGCTGCACACGCTTGCGCGTCATTGTTATCCTGACTGGCTATGACAGCTCGCCCAATCGAACTTCGGCGAGGTTACGCGTCAGATAGGGGGCAGGTTCCTTGTCGTCCAGAGGCCATACGGCGCATGGTGGTTGGCCATGGCTGTGCGAGCGATTCACGCCGGCAGCTAAGGCTTTTCTAACTGAGTTGATCAGCCCGATAACGGAGCTGGAGCCGTCCCGCCGCTCCGCTGCGGCCCGTCTGTCGGCATCGCTGGCCGGCTCTGAGCCTCGCCCCGCTTCGGCCTCCTCGCCGTCCTTCGGTCACCGACACCTCTTCCGCGAACTCCCGGACCGCCCATCCGTCACTCCTGGTCCGCTTGATCGTGCAGGCGATCGTCCGGCGCGAGTGTCGGTCATGCCGGAGGCTGGAATTTGGAGAAAGCGCCTCCCGCGCTTGAACCCCGGACTAAGCTGCGTCGTTGCCGTATATCCAGCGTTAAGGGTGCCGCGCGTGGCAGGTGCGAGTGAATGCGCAGCGTGGGATGAGGAGAAGCGGCTGGCGGCTTTGCGCGCCTACCAAGTTCTCGATACTCCCAATGAGGACGGATTCGACGAGATCGTCCAGTTAGCCGCCCAGATCTGCCAGACGCCAATGGCGGCCATCAGCCTCGTCGAAGACCGCCGACAATGGTTCAAGGCTGAGGTGGGCCTGGGCATCAGAGAAACACCGATCGATGCATCGGTTTGCGCCACAACGGTTCTCGCGCCTGGGCTCACCATAGTGCCGGATATGATCTTGGACGCGAGGTTCGCAACCAACCCTCTGATCGCGAGCTGCCCCTACCTCCGCTTTTACGCGGGAGCACGGTTGGAGACGCCGGACGGGCTGCCACTCGGTAGTCTCTGTGTGCTCGACCGGAATCCGCGACCGGGTCTGAGCAGTGAGCAGGCATCGGCGTTGATGACTCTATCCCGGCAGGTAACAAACCAGCTTGAGCTACGCCGGACAGTGATCGAGCGCGACGAGGCGCTGTCCAGGGTGCGCCAAACCGAGACGCGGCAGCACCTGCTCGTGCGCGAGCTTCATCATCGCACGCGCAACAACCTCGCCGTCTTGCAAGCACTGTTCGGCGTCACCACGCGAGCGAGCGGCAGCGTCGATGAGCTATACCGCTCCTTCGCCGACCGGATCGCCTCTCTCGCCAGGACACAGGCCCTTCTGTCCGACGACTATTGGCAAACTGCACGCCTGCATGACATGCTCGCGCACGAGTTCGAGTGGCACATCAAACATAGGAATGGCCGCGTGGTGCTGGACGGCCCTGAGCTTGACCTCGCCGCGGACCTCGCCGTGCCGTTCGGGATGGCTCTTCATGAACTCAGGTCGAATGCCGAACGCCATGGCGCGCTCTCTTCGGCGGATGGCAAGGTCGAAGTGAAGTGGAGCCTCATCAGGCAGGATGGCAAACGCCTGCTGCATCTCAACTGGTCTGAGCAGGGCGGGCCTCGTGCACGGAAACCGTTCCGGGCTGGCGTGGGCATGAAGATCCAACGAATGCTGGAGGTGCAGTGCGGGGCAGAGGTGAAAACTGAGTTCCTGACCGAGGGGCTTCACGTCAGTATCACGGCCCCGTTAATTGAAGCGCGGCTGGTTCCGGAGTATTAAGTGGCTCCGAAGTCCACGATTCGGACGAACTGGCCCGTGGCGGTGGGCCGAGCTATGGTGAGCTATGTTTGGAAATAATCCGCCACCTGCGGTTTGTGGCGCTTCATTCTGATACGCCCTGACAGAGTCCTGGCGTGAGGTGGAAGAAGTGTCATGACCGGTGAACGCGTGTCGCGCGGCTGTATCCTCATTGCAGAAGACGAAGCCCTGATCGGTATTGAGCTTGCCGACCAATTAGAGCTTCGTGGCTTCGCGGCTGCTGGCCCTTTCACGACCTGTTCTGAAGCCGAACAGTGGCTGCGCTACAACGAGCCGGTTGCTGCCATCCTTGACAACACGCTCGCAGATGGTCCGTGTGACGCGCTCGCCCAAGACCTTGAGAGCCGTGGAATACCGTTCATCGTCTATAGTGGTTACGATCATACGGCATCACTGCCGTCCGTCTTTCAGCGTGCCCCCTGGATCGTAAAGCCAGCGTCCGTCGAAACCGTCCTCGACCACCTGAGCGGGCTGCTCGGGGACAAGTAGCAGTCCGCCGCTCTGACAGATGGTCGAGGTCTCCAGCTTACATGGCAGTCGGTGAACCGTTCAGTAGCCGAGGCCGGAGATTCAGAGCGGACAATCCACTCCACGTCACCGGATCGATATGACGCCGAGCGTGATCGCGGCCAGTAGCATCAGGCCTGTAGCGGACCACCCGATCACCCGCAACGGTCCTCGGATGAAGAACTCACCCATGATCCTCAGATTATCAGTCAGAGTTGCAGTATTGTAATGAATGCCGCCAATACTCAAATGGCTCGCAACTGCTCTTCACTTCCAATTTGATAGACGGACCCGAATTTTGGCGGCAAATCGCCGACGTTTATCATCCGTACAATTGTCCATGCCGGTGAGCGACAGCCATTCGAGCCGACAACGAGGGGCACACAACGTCCGGATAGCCCGCTTGAACACCCGCCAGTCTGGCCAGCCCAATAGCCAGAGCAGCCATCGTGGTGAGCCATATGTCGTTACGACAACGATGCGCTGGATATTCGTCAGTCGGGGTTGAAGGTCATTCGGACCACTCAACCGGAACGCTACGCCGGGCAGCCAAACTCGATCGAACCAGCCCTTCAGCATGGCCGGTGACCCAAACCACCAAGTTGGATACACGAACACTAACGCCTGTGCTTGCCTCAGAGAAGCTACGTGATCGCCAGCGCCCTCCGAGATAGTACTCTCATCGTAGTAAGTTCGGCGCTCCTGCTCACTGAGAACTGGATCGAAACTCTCGGCATACAGGTCACGAACCTCCACCTCATGTCCAGCAGAACTCAGGGCCTCAGCTGCGATCTGGCGAAGCGTGGAGGAGAAACTGTCAGAGCAGGGATGGGAGTAGATCAGCAATACGCGCATGCTTGTTTTGACTCGGCCGATATCTGTCCAGAGGCGGCTTGATCTACGCTGGTTGTTATTGCGAAGCACGTAGATTAGTTGAGCTATGATTTACTGAACCAAAGGAGGGGTGTCTAGCCCAGCGGCATTGTCGCGCGAAGCGATGGCACCCCGGCTCCGGCCGCAGTAGGGCAGGGGGCCTGCAGCCCGTCTCGGACGCCCGCCACCCGTTCCCACCCGAGATCATCCGCCACGCCGTCGGGCTGCATCTGCGCCTCAGCGACCGCGATGCCGAGGAACTCTTGGCCGAGCGCCGCATCTGTGTCGCGTACGGGAGTATCCGGCGATGGGCGATCAAGGTCGGGGCCTGCCTTCGCCCGCACCCTCCGCCGCCGGCGGCCCCGGCCCGCCAGCACCTGGCATTTGGATGCGATGGTGGTCTCGATCCAGGGCCGGCGCCTGCACCTGTGGCGGGCCGTGGATGCGGAAGGCGAGGTGCTCGACCTGCTGGTGCAGCCCAGGCGCGACCAGAAGGCGGCGCTGAAGCTCCTGCGCAAGCTGATCATGAAGCAGGGCTTCGCCCCAGAGAAACTGGTAACGGGCAAGCTCCGCGCCGACGCGGCCGCGCACCGAGAGCTTGGCTTGAGCGCCCAGCAGGAGCAGGGTCTGCGTCAGAACGCCCGGGCCGAGAACCCGAGCCACATTCATTTGCTCATTAAATTTCAAAATTAGTTTACGCTTTATGCTTGCTCCGTGACTTGGATGTTCCTGTGGCCTCGAGGTCGGCCAAGGCGCTGAAGCGCGCGCTGCGGATGTGCTTGCGCATCGCCTCCTCCGCCCGATCCGGATCCCGGGATTGCAGCGCCGCGAGGATCTCCCGATGCTCGGCCAGGGCAGCCTGAGCCCGGCCCGGGCGGGTGCTCGACCGGAGGCGGTGAAGCCGCAGCTGGTAGTACACTTCGTCCAGGAGGAGCTGCTCCAGACGAGGGTTGCGCGAGCTTCGCACGATCGCGAAGTGGAAGTCTTCGTCCGTCGAGACCTGAACGTAGCTCTTTCCGGAGGCGACGTCGGGCTGGCCGGCATGCCGGTCGAGCAGGTTGGCGATCTCATCCTGCTCGCGGGACGTCATCCGCTCGGCGGCGAGCCGCGCCGCCATGCCCTCCAGCGCCTCCCGGACTAGGAAGAGCTGCTCGAGCGTGTCGCGGTCAAACTCGACCACTCGCACTCCGATTCGGGGAGTGCGTACGACGAGCCGGCCTTCGAGCCGGTGCAGGGCCTCCCGCAGCGGCCCCCGGCTGATCCCGAGCTGGCGAGCCAGCTCCGCCTCGGACAGGCGCTCGCCCGGCGCGAACTCGCCCGACGTGATCGCCGCGACGAGCTTCGTGAAGGCCTCGTCGACCAGCGACGTGGCTGCAATCGGAAAAAGGGCGGTCATGCAGTCACCAAGGGTACCGACGCCACGAACTCACGTCTTGTGCAAACTGTCAACATCCGGCTGGGCCCCTTGGCTCACCGCCATGCCGGCGCAAGATCGACGACCTGCCAAGACATCTCCACCGTGCCAGAATGTTGATCGTTGGTGAGAAGGGGAAGGCGCGGCCGTGCTCGAATTTGCACCACGTTCAAATTGCAACAAGGGCAGAGCGCCAGGTCTCTCATCCTCAAAAAAGCATGCCTTCTCAGGAATTTGAAAGCCAAGCGAGGCCGAAATCATGCCACCGGGAACGCGGCAGAGCCGCAGGACTGGTATGATTGAGGTCACGCGCAGACCATCCTGGCGTCACGGATGCGCGACCGACACATCGCAAACTGTTGACAGTTTGCTGAGGATGCACGAACCTGCTCGCGAGAACAGGGCGCCAGTCGCCCAAGAGCGCCGCCGCAAGGGACGGCCGCAGCAAGCGTGAGGACAACGCCCGGTGATGCGAGCCACACAGACCCTGAAATCCATCCTGGCGCGCCGCGAGGCGGTCAGTGTGCCGGGCGCTGCGAACGCCCTGTTCGCCCGCGTCATCGAGGATCTCGGGTTCGAGGCGGTCTATGTGACCGGCGCAGGCGTCGCGAACATGCAGCTCGGCGCGCCCGACATCGGGCTGACCAGCATCACCGAGGTCGCGAGCACGGTCGCGGCCGTGGCCGATGCGGTGGCGCTCCCGATCATCGTCGATGCCGACACCGGATTCGGCAACGCCGTCAACATGATCCGGACGGTGCGGCTGCTGGAGCGCGCCGGCGCCGCCGGAATCCAGATCGAGGACCAGGTCTTTCCCAAGAAGTGCGGCCACTTCACCGGCAAGGACGTCATCCCGCGGGACGAGATGGTGCAGAAGGTGAAGGCGGCGGTCGATGCGCGGCGCGACGGCGACCTTCAGATCATCGCCCGGACCGATGCCCGGGCGGTGGAAGGGCTGGAACGCGCGATCGAGCGGGCGCAGGCTTACATCGAGGCGGGCGCCGATGCGACCTTCGTGGAGGCGCCCGTGTCGGCCGAGGAACTCGGCCGCATCGCCCGCGACCTGAAGGTTCCGCAGGTCGCCAACATCGTGTTCGGCGGGAAGACGCCCGACCCGGGGCGCGAGCGCTTGGCCGAGATGGGGTTCTCGATCGTCCTCTACGCCAACGCGGCCCTGCAGGCGGCCCTGAAGGCCTCCTACGAGGTGCTCGGGGCGCTCAAGCGAGACGGCTCGCTGTCCGCTGTCGCCGACCGGCTCGCCTCATTCGAGGAGCGTCAGCGGGCGGTCGCCAAGGATGAATGGGACGCGCTCGAAGCCCGCTACCGGGCAGCCTGAGGAGGCCGGGGATGGACCGCAAGCCGTGGGACGGCCTGATCTCCGAGGAGGAGCAGCGGGCCTACAACGCCGCCGGGTTCGGCCGTGCGACCGGCCTCGGGCGCCGGCCGGCCCTCCTCATCATCGACGTGCAGTACCGCACGACCGGGACGACGCCGATGCCGTTCTGGGAGGCGATCAAGGAATATCCCACCGCGTGCGGCGACGTCGCCTGGGCGGCGGTGGAGCGGATCGAGCGGCTGCTCGGATTGTTCCGCGAGCGCGGCTGGCCCGTCCTCTACCCGCTCGTCGCGCCCAAGGCGGCCTTCGACCGGGGACGCCTGTCCGACAAGGTGCCGGCGATCATGACCGTCGCCGCGAAAGGCTACGAATTCCCCCCCGAGATCGCGCCGCGCGAGGGCGACATCCTGCTGCCGAAGAAGCATCCGAGCGCCTTCTTCGGCACGCCGCTCACGAGCTACCTCATCAATCTCCAGGCCGACAGCCTCGTGGTGACGGGCTGCTCCACGAGCGGATGCGTGCGCGGGAGCGTCGTCGATGCCTTCGCGTACAACTTCCGGGTCCTGGTGCCCCACGATGCCGTCTACGACCGCAGCGCCACCTCGCACGCGGTCAACCTGTTCGACATGGCCTCGAAATACGCGGACGTGATGTCGACGGACGAGGCCCTGGAAGCCCTGCGCGCGCTGGTCTGACGACCGCCGCCCGAGAGAACCCCTGCGGCGCGGCTTCGCCGCCGGGAAGCGACACCGCCAGAGAGAGAGAGCGACCATGAGACAGAGCGCGCCATCCGTCAGCCGCCGGGCCTTCCTGGCGGCATCGCTCGCGGCGGCGGCCATCGGGCCCGCTCGGGCCGAGGAGGCGCTGCGCTTCGGCATGGCGATGCCCCTGTCGGGCGGTCAGGCGACCTACGGCCAGGACCAGGTCAAGGCGGCCGAGTGGGCCGTGGCGGCCATCAACGAGAGGGGCGGGGTCGCCGGCCGCAAGCTCGAGATGATCGTGCTCGACACCCGCGCGGATCCGCAGGCGGGCATTCAGGCCGCGAACCGGCTGATCTCGGTCGACAAGGTGCCGGTCTTCGTCAGCGCGTGGTCGGCGGTGGTCAAGGCAGTGGCCCCCGTGGCGAATGACAGCCGCACGGTGCAACTCTCGGTCGGCGCGAATTCCGCCGAGATCGCCCGGCTCGGGGATTACACCTACACCACCTTCCCGCTCGCCTCGGTCGACATCACGGCGGTGGCGACCTACGCCGCCAAGCAGATGGGCAAGAAGCGGGCGGCTGTCCTCTACATCAACAACGAGACCGGGACGGTCGCGGCGCAGATCTACCGCGACGTCTTCGCCAAGTCCGGCGGGCAGGTCGTGGCCTACGAGGCCTATGATCCGCGCGCGTCGGATTGGACCGGACCGCTGCTCAAGGTCCGGGCCGCGCAGCCCGACATCGTGCATATCCAGGGCCTCGTCGCCGATACGCCGCAGGTGATCGCGCAGATGCGCCAGCTCGGCCTCACGCTGCCGGTCTCGTCCTATTCGGCGGTCTACAATCCGAAGCTGATCGAGCAGCTCGGCAAGGCCGCCGAGGGCGTCATCGCCACCTCGCTGGCGCCGGGCGTCACCGACAGTCCCGCCGTGGCGGCCTATGTCGAGCGCTGGAAGAAGGAAGTCGGCCGGGAGCCGAACGGCCTGCCCTATACCCAGTATCTCTACGATGCGCCTTACATCGTGGCCGAGGTCTACCGGTCGCTGATCGAGAAGAAGATCCCGCTCTCCGGCGAGAACTTCCGCAAGGAAATGCTGGCGATCCGCAGCTTCGATCTGCCGCTCACCGGCAAGCTCGTCATCAACGACGACCACACGGTGAACAAGCCCGTCTTCCTGATGGAAGTGAAGGGCGGGCGCTGGGTGCAGAAGGCGGTGGTCGAGTAGGGCGCGCTCTGCCGTCCGGGAAGGCGAGGAAACCGATGCTGACCTTCGACATCCTCGCGCAGGTCTTGTGGACGTCGTTCGCGACGTCCACCTACCTCGTGCTCTTCGCGGTGGCCTTCGCGCTCGTGCTGAAGGTCAACCGCATCTTCAACTTCGCCCAGGCCGCCGTGATGACGGTGGCGTTCTACGCCGCGCATGCAACGGTCTCGATGGCGGGCCTGCCCGGCTGGCTCGGCTGCCTCCTCGCTCTCGTCGCGGCGGTGACAGCCAGTGCGCTCTTGGAACTCGTCGGCTTCCGCTCCCTTCGGCGGCGGCGGGCGACGCCGATGTTCGTCTTCATCTTCACCCTGATCGTGTCCGAGATGGTCGCCTATCTGGCGATGCTGATTTTCGGAACGTGGCCGACCACGATCTTCCCGTCGCTGTTCTGGCCCGTGACGCTCGTCGGCAACGTCGCGGTGAGCGACTGGGACCTGCCGGCGATCGCCAGCATGGTCGGTGCCCTGGCGCTCCTGTTCGGCTTCCTGCGCTACGCCCAGACCGGCCGCTTCATGATCGCGGTCGCCGACAACCCGGATCTCGCCGAGCTCTACGGCATCGAGAAGGACCGGGTGTATCTCGCCACCATCGTGACGGCCGGCCTGCTCGTCGGCATCGGCATGTGCCTCTACGGCTCCCGCGCCCAGGTGCAGCCGACGACCTCGATCGAGCTGATGCTGTTTGCGGTCGCAGCGACCATCATCGGCGGAATCGGCAATCTCTGGGGGGCGGCCCTCACCGCGGTGGCGCTCGGCGTGGTGCAGAACGCCAGCGTCCTGTTCATCCCGGCCGAGTGGCAGGGCTTCCTCCTCTACGTCTTTCTGTTCCTCGCCATCGTCTTCCTGCCCAACGGAATCCGCCTGCCGGACCGGCGGCGCGGCCTCGCGCGCCGGATCGCGCGCGTCGATCTCGGCGAAACGAAGCCGGCCGAGACCGCCGCGGCCTCGGGTCGGGGAAAGGCTTGATCATGGATTATCTCTTCACCCTCGCCATCCTGATCGGGCTGAGCATCGCGCTCGCGTCGAGCTTCAACCTGATCATCGGCTATGCCGGACTGATCTCCATCGCTCACCCGGTCTTCTACGCGATCGGCGCCTACGTCTCGGCGCTGCTCGCCCGCGACCTCGGCGTTCCGGTTCCGCTCGCGATGCTCTGCGGTGCGCTCGCTGCGGCGGCAGCCTCGGCGGCCGTCGCCCTGCCGTCCCTGCGCGTCTCGGGCGACTACCTGCTGATCGCCAGCATCGGCTTCCAGCTCGGCGTCCTCGAGGCGATCAAGAACATCGCCGTCACCGGCGGGGCCGGCGGCCTGACCAACATCCCGCCGTTCCTCGTCCACGAGGCGGGCCGCGGCGCCTACGTGGCGCTGGTGCTCGGCTTCGCCGCCCTGACGGTGTGGCTGAACTGGACCATCGCGCACGGCCCCTACGGCCGGGCCTTGAGCGCAATGCGTGACGATGAACTCGCCTTCGCGGGGCTGGGACGCAATGCAGTGTCCATGAAGGTCGCCGTGTTCGCCTTCGGATCAGCCGTCGCGGGCCTCGCGGGCGCCCTCTACGCCCACTACTTCCGCTTCGTCACCCCGGAGCAGTTCGAGATCCTGCAATCGGCTGCCCTGCTCACCATGGTCGTCGTCGGGGGCATCCGCACCACCTGGGGGCCGGTCCTCGGCGCGGTGCTGCTCCAGGCGCTGCCCCAGGCGATCACCTTCCTCGACCTGCCGCCCGCGCTGCTCGGCCCGCTCCAGGGCCTCATGTTCACCGGCCTCGTCCTCGTCTTCATGTTCTGGCGGCCGCAAGGGCTGATCGCCGCCGGCGACGCGTGGCGCCCCTCGAAGCGGGAGACCGCCTGATGACGCCGGTCCTTGAGATCGCCGGCCTCGACAAGCGCTTCGGCGGGATCGTCGTGGCGGACGGCATCGACCTGACGCTCCCGGCCGGGCGCATCGTCGGGCTGATCGGGCCGAACGGCGCCGGCAAGACCTCGCTGTTCAACCTGATCTCCGGAGTCTTCCCGTCCGATGCGGGCACGATCCGCCTCGACGGGCAGCGCCTCGACGGACTGCCGATGCACCGCCGCGCCGGCCTCGGCCTCGCCCGCACTTGGCAGAATCTCCGGCTATTCCCGTCCCTGTCGGTCCTCGACAACCTTATGGTGGGGCCGCGCCGCTACCCGGGCGACCGATTGCTGCGCCTGGCCCTCGATCCATTCGGGGTGCGGGCGCAGGAGGCCGAGACGCGCCGGCGCGCCCGCGAGATCCTGGAGCGGACGCGGCTCGCGGCGGTCGCCGCGACCCGCGCAGCCGACCTCACCTTCGGCCAGCAGAAGCTTGTCGGCGTCGCCCGCGCCCTCATGAACGACGCCCGCTGCCTTCTCCTCGACGAGCCGATGGCTGGGGTCGAGGGGCAGGCCTACGAGGTCATGCAGCAGGTGGTGCGGGACGTGGCCGCGGGCGGCGTCGCGGTCTGCGTCGTCGAGCACAACGTCGCCTTCATCCGCGACCTCTGCGACGAGGGGGTGTTCATGTTCGCCGGCAAGGTGCTGGCGCGCGGACCCGTCGCCGACCTGATCGCCGATCCGCGCCTGACCGAGCTGTATTTCGGGACCTGAGACGATGCTGGAGATCCGTTCGCTCTCGGCCGGCTACGGCACGCTCACCGCCCTCGACGGCATTTCCGCCCGGCTGTCGGCGGGTGCCCGGCTCGGCATCTTCGGCCATAACGGCGCCGGCAAGACCACGCTTCTGCGCTGCATCGTAGGGGCTCACGCGGCCCGCGCGGGCGAGGTGGTGTTCGACGGCGAGCCCGTCCGGCCCGGCAACGTGCCGGCGACGATCCGGCGCGGCATCGCCTTCGTGCCCCAGGGCCACAACGTCTTTCCCAACCTCACGGTGGCCCAGAACCTCGCGACGGCCGGCCTGCTGTTCGACCGCGGCTTCGTCGGCGAGGTGCTGAAGATCTTTCCGCTCCTGGAGGAGCGCCGCAGCCAGCGGGCCGGATCGCTCTCGGGCGGCGAGCAGCAGATGCTGGCTCTCGGCATGGCGCTGATGACCCAGCCGAAATGGCTGCTCCTCGACGAGCCCTCGACCGGCCTCGCGCCCGTCATCGTCCGCAACGTGATGAGCCAGCTCGCCAAGGTCAACGCCGCCTTCGGGACCGGTCTCATCATCGTGGAGCAGAACGTGCCGGCGACCCTGAAGGTCGTCGAGCACTGCCTGATCCTGAAATCCGGCCGGACGGTCTTCGAAGGCACGGCCGAGACCCTCTCGGCCAAGCCCGATCTCTGGGAGTGGTTCTGAGCCATGAAGGCGCGACGCGACGCCGGCCTGCGGGCCCGGACTGCGGAGGCCGCCCGCGCCCTTGCCGCTTGGGCCGCGGAGGCCGTACGGGGCGACCTGCCCGACGCCGTGCGGGACCGGGCCGCCCTCATCCTGGCAGACGACCTCGGGGCGATGGTCGCGGCGGCCGACGAGCCGCCGGTAGCGCGGATGCGCGCCGTGCTGGCGCGCTCCTCCGGCGTGCCGGAGGCGACGGTCTTCGCGCCCGGCGCGCCCCGCCTCGACAGGGCCTCGGCGGCGAGTGCGAACGGTCTCGCGGCCACGTGGTGCGAACTCGACGAAGGCTATCGCGGGGCGCCCTGCCACGCCGGCGCCTACGTGCTGCCGGCGCTGCTCGCCGAGGCCGAGGCGCGCAGCGAGACGGTCTCCGCCGTGCTCGCGGCCCTCGCGGTCTCCTACGAGATCGCGGTGCGCTGCGCCCGCGCCTTCCCGTTCGAGACCATGACGGTGCACCCGCACGCGGCCTTCGCGACGATCGGAGCCGCGGCCGGAATCGGGCTCATCCGCGGCTTCGATGCGGAGCGGCTCCTCGACGCGGTGTCGGCCGCCGCCACCATGGCGTTCGCGGGCCCCTACGACCACGCGATCGAGGGCGCGCTGGTGCGCAATGCCTGGACCTCCGCGGGCGCCTGGATCGGCCTGCGCGCGGCCGACGGCGCGGAAGCGGGGATCGCCGGGCTGCCCGAGAGCTTCTACGACGTCTTCGCCGGCGCCTTCGGCACCGGCTGCGTGCCGCAGGCGCTGGCGGAGGGGCTCGGGACCGATTGGGCCGTCCTCGGCGGCTATCACAAGGTCTTCGCCTGCTGCCAGTACGCGCATGCGGCAATCGAGGCGACCCTGGCGCTCCGCCAGCGGTTCGCGGGCTGTCGGCCGGAGGAGATCGAGGAGATCGTCGTCGAGACCCATCCGCGGGGCCTCACCCTGACGAATGTGGAGCCGGCGACGGTGCTGGCGGCGAAGTTCTCGATGCCTCATGCCGTCGCGGCCTCGGCCATCACGGGGACGGGAGGGCAGGGCGCTTTCGACCAGCGCACCCTCGACGATCCACAGATCGCGGCGCTGCGCCGACGGGTACGGCTTGAGGCCCTTCCGGAGATCGGTCCGCCGCCGCATGACCGGCCCTCCCGCGTGACCTGGCGGCTGCGCGACGGAGCGTGGTTGACGGAGCTGTGCGAGAGCGCCCGTGGGGGAGCCGACCAGCCCTTCGACACCGGCACGATGCTTGAGAAGCTTCGCGAGACGACCCGGGGCTTTCCCCGGATGGCGTCCTGCCTCGGCGCGATCGTTCAGGGCGGGCGCGGTGCGGCGCCGTGGCGGGACTGCGTGGCCGAGATGACGAGTGAGGTGGTGCGGTGAGCGAGGACGATCTCGATATCCTGGTGATCGGTGCCGGCGCCTGCGGGCTCGCTGCGGCGGTGGCCGGGCACGATGCCGGCGCGAGCGTGGCGGTGATCGAGAAGCAGGAGCGGCCCGGCGGCAACTCCTCGCTCTCGACCGGCTCGGTGCCGGCGGCGGGCAGCCGTTTCCAGCGCGAGGCCGGCATCGACGACGATCCGGCGCGCATGGTCCGCGACCTGATGGCGATCGCCCGCGAGACCGACGACCGCGCCCTGGTGGAGCGTCTCGCCGGCGTCTCGGCCGAGACCGTGGAATGGCTCGTTGACACGGTCGGGGCGCGGCTCGCGCTCATCACCGCCTACAAGCACATTGGCCATTCGGTGCCGCGCCTGCACGCCCCGGTCTCACGGCGGGGCCAGGACCTCGTCGACGATCTCGTCGCCGCGGCGGAGCGGCGCGGCATCCCGATCGCCGTCGGCAACGGGGCGACCGACCTCCTCGTGGAGGACGGCGCGGTCCGCGGCGCGATCGTCAGCGTCGAGGGCGAGCGCACGGAGATCCGGGCAGGCAAGACGATCCTCGCGCTCAACGGCTTCGCCGCGAACCCGGACCTCGTGCGGCGCTTCTGCCCCGAAATCGCCGGAGCGCAGTATTTCGGGGCCCGAGGCTCCACCGGCGAGGCGGTGCTCTGGGGCGAGCGCCTGGGCGCGGCCCTCGCCAACATGGCCGCTTACCAGGGCTATGCCGCCGTGGCCTACCCGCAAGGCAGCCTTCTGTCCTGGACCACGGTGGAGAAGGGCGGAATCATCGTAGGCGACGACGCCCGGCGGTTCGGCGACGAGAGCCTGGGCTATTCGGGCTATGCCCGGATCGTGCTGTCGCGCGGCGGCGACGCCTATGTCGTGTTCGACCAGAAGATCTTCGACGTCGCGGCGGCCGAGGAGGAGTTCATGGAACTCTGGACCTATGGCGGGCTCAAGCGCGGCGAGACGCCCGCCGAGATCGCCCGCCCGTTCGGCCTCGACGCGGCGGCGCTCGGGGAAGAGATCGCGATGCGCAACGCGGCCGCCGCCGGGACCGCGCCGGATCGCCACGGCCGGCGGGATTTCGGCCTCGGGCCGCTGGAGCCGCCCTTCTACATCGGCCGTGTCGTGCCGGGGCTCTTCCACACGCAGGGTGGGCTGAAGGTCGACGGGGACGCCCGGGTGCTGCGGCCCGATGGAACGCCGGTGCCGAACCTGTTCGCAGGCGGCGGCGCGGCGGCCGGGATCAGCGGCCGGTCCGGCGCGCTCGGCTACGCTTCCGGCAATGGCCTCCTGTCGGCCATCGCGCTCGGGCGCCTCGCCGCGCTCGCCGCGGCGCGCGAACTCGGACGGACGCCGTGACGATCGCCCGCAGCCTCGCCCGGCGCGTCCGTGCGCTCGCGCGGGACAAGCTGCCGCCGGCGGTCGATGCGGCGGCGCGCCTCCACCTGCTCGACGCGATCGGGGTGGGCCTCGCCGCGGCGGCCTCGGAGGCGGGTGCCCCCTACCGGCGCTACGCCGCCGGAGTGGCGCGCGGCGGTCCGGCCCCCATCCTGGGCCTGTCCGCGACGGCCGCGCCGGCGGATGCGGCGCTCGTCAACGGTGGGCTGATCCACGGCCTCGAATTCGACGACACGCATACGGGCTCGATCGTCCACGGCTCGGCGGTGCTCGCGCCGGCCGCCCTCGCGGCGGGTCAGGCCGCCGGAAGCTCGGGGGCGGCGGTGCTGTCCGGCTACGCCCTCGGCTGGGAAGCTCTGATCCGCATCGGCCTTGCGGCGCCGGGCGCCTTCCAGGCATGGGGCTTCCAGATCACCTCGGTGGGCGGTGCCCTGGTCGCCGCGCTGATCGCCGCCGAGCTCGCCGGCCTGTCGGAGGACGAGACCGTCGCGGCGGTTGGCATCGCGCTGAGCGGCGCCTCGGGCGGGTTCGAGTTCCTGACGAACGGCGCTTCCGTCAAGTCGCTGCATCCGGGCTTCGCCGCTCACGCCGGCCTGACGGCCGCAGCCCTGGCGCAGGCCGGCCTCACCGGGCCGGAGACCGCCTTCGAGGGGCGGTGCGGGCTGTTCGCGGCCTTTGCGGGCGATGCCCGGGCGGCGGAAGCCTTCGCGGCTTCGCTCGATGACCTCGGCACCGTCTGGCACCTGCAGGACGCCGCGTTCAAGTTCCATCCCTGCTGCCACTACCTGCACCCCTTCGTGGAAGCGGCCGGCATGCTGGCGGCCCGGGGCGTGGAAGCGGACGACATCGCATCCCTGACCTGCAGGGTTCCGGCGGGCGCAGGCCCCGTCATCTGCGAGCCCTGGGAGGCCAAGCAGGCCCCCGTGACCGGCCATGCCGCGCGCTGGAGCCTGCCCGTGGTGGTCGCCGCGCGGCTGGTGGAGGGCCGCGTCGACCTCGCCACCTTCGAGGCGCCAGCCGGCGAGGCGGTGCGGGCGCTCAGCCGACGCATCGGCTGGGAGCCCCTGGCCGGCGCGCGCTTTCCCGCAGTGTTCGAGGCCGAGATCCTGGCGCTCATGCGGGATGGCGAGCAGCATCACGTGCGGGTCGACGACGTCTATGGCAATGCCGGCCGGCCCGCCGAGGCCGCGGCGGTCCGCGAGAAATTCCGCAGCAACGCCGCCCGCGCCCTCGCATCCGACGCCATTCGAGGCGTGGAAGCGGCGGTCGACGAGCTCACGGCAGCTCCGAGCCTCGACGCGCTGGAGGCCGCGCTATCCAAAGCCGCATCACATCCCGCTCGGAGCGACGCATGAGCACGGACTACGATCTCCTCATCCGCGGCGGCGAAGCCGTTCTCCCAGGGCGCGGGCGCACCGCGTGCGACATCGCCGTTCGGGACGGCCGCATCGCCGCGATCCTCGCCCCCGGCGCGCCCGCAACGGCTCCGTCCGAACTCGATGCGCGCGGCCTCGTCGTCATGCCGGGCGCCATCGACGTGCACCTTCACCTCGGCCACGGCCGCGACATTGCGCGACCCCGAGTGCCGGAGGATGCCGCGCGCGAGAGCGCCGCGGCGGCATCGGGCGGCATCACCTGCTTCATCCCCTACCTGATGACGAGCGAGCCCTTCTCCACGGTGCTGCCGGAGGTGATCGCGGTGACGCAGGCCGGGTCGCGGATCGACTTCAGCTATCACCCGATCATCTCGACGGAAGAACAGCTCGCCGAGGTGGAGCGCTGCGCCCGGGAGTTCGGCGCCCCAACCTTCAAGATCTTCATGAACAACCGCGGCGGCGAGGGCGCGCGCCTCGGGCTGCCCGACATCGACGATGGCTTTCTCCTGCGCCTGTGCGAGGCGGCCGCGCGTGCCGGGGGCATGGTCTGCCCTCATCCCGAAACGATCGAGCTTGCCTGGGTGACCCGGGACCGCGCCAAGGCCGCAGATCCTGACGGAATCGGAGGCCTCGCCACCTGGAACGCGAGTCGGCCGCCCTTCGTGGAGGCCGATGCGGTGCAGCGCGCCGGCTATGTCGCCAAGACGGCCGGGGCACCCCTCTACGTGGTCCACACCTCCTCGGCCGAAGCCTTGGCGGCGGGCCTGCGTCAGCGGCAGGCAGGCGCGACTCTCTTCCTTGAGACTTGTCCGCACTACCTGACCCACGACATCGGCTGGACTGGGGGCGACCTCGGGAAGATCAACCCGCCCCTGCGCGAGGCGGCGGATCGCGAGGCGCTTTGGGCGGGAATCCTGTCGGGCGCCATCGACACCATCGCGACCGATCACGTGCATCGCGGGCTCGAAGCGAAGGCGGGAGGCATCTGGGCCGCGTCGCCGGGCTGCCCCGGCCTCGAGACCCTGCTCCCGGTGCTGCTCAGTGAAGGCTACCATGCGCGCGGTCTCTCTTTAGAGCGCGTGGTCGATCTCGTCTCGACCAATCCGGCGCGCCTGATGGGGCTCGCGCACCGCAAGGGTGCGATCGCACCGGGGCTAGACGCGGACCTCGCCGTCATCGACCTCGACGCCGCCTGGACCTTCGACCGGGGAGCCGTCCTGTCGAGCGCCGGCTACTCCTTGTACGAAGGCTGGCAGTTCAGGGGCCGCGTCGTGCACACTGCCGTCCGTGGCCACCTTGTGCTGCGGGACGGAGCGCTTCAGGACGAGAGAATTGGCATCGGGCGTTACGTTTCACGCAGCCTTGCGACTCAACATCGATGCGCAGCGCCCTCCGGCCTGCTTCACGCCCACTGAATGCCGTAGCACTCGTTCGTCTGATGCGCTTGGCTATGCTCGCCAGGGCCGAGGATGACTGTCGGACACCTGCCGAATGCTCCCTGCAACACCGAGCCGTCGGTGAAACAAGGCATCCCGATCACCTCGCCTGCGGCCTGCGTGACCTCGCGAACGATCCAAGACTTCGTCATCGCGAGCCGGTCCGATGGCTCGGTTCCGACGGCTGGCAGATCGGCGAGCGGGAGATCGAAAACGACATCCTGCCCCATCTACTCCTGCAGCATGGCGAGCGTGGCGGCGTGGTGTCTGGACGCGCTCCCCAAAGCGCTCAAGGTTGTAGCGGCCGCCAAGGAGGTTTCGCGTCCAGACAACTAGGTAGGCTGAAGTCAGCGGGTGAGAGGCCGGAACCTCGTTAGTAAGCTGGCACCCTGCCGTCGGGCGTGTAGCGGTCAACCGCCTGCGGCAGGTCTCGCGAGAGACGAGACAGCAATTCCTCTCGGGACAGCCCGGTGCGCTGCGACAGCGTGGCCAGGACGTCCGGGCCGATCGCCTGTTCAAGCTGCTGCGGGCTGATCTCCTGGTTCGGGCCGTGGTTCACCCACGACTGCGCAATCGGCCCATGTCCGCTCTGCTGGAAGCGCTCCAGCATCTCAGCGAGACCACTATGAAGGAAACGTCCCGCTCCAGCGCCGCCCGGAGCCCCACCGAGGCTGCCGAGAAGGCCCCCCAAGCCGCCCGAGTTGCCCTCTCCGCTTGGCGCACCGGCAACCGGTGCGCTTTGCTGCCCGCCCCCGCCGAACAGCTCTGCGAGCTTGTCCCGGTTCTGGTAGCCTGCCAGGGCTAGAAGGCCCAGAAGGGCCGTCATGGACGGATAACCCTCGCTCATGTCTTCCGCTCCGTAGCTGTTGCGCAGGCGTAATCCGGCGCGTTCCGAGCATCCTGCACCCTAGTAGTTGTACTCCCGGCGCGAATACGGACGTCCCGGCCCGTAGCCGCTGCCAGGCGGAGCAACGCGCGCGCCGTAATCGACCTCGCGCCGAGCGTTGCGAGACGCAATGTAACGACCGCCCAGGCAGCCGGCTACAGCTCCTACGATCCCGCGATTCGCAAGGTAGTGCCCGGCTACGCCGCCAATGATGGCGCCCTTGATACAGCCCTTCGCTTCGGCGGCTCCGATGCCGAGCGCGCTGAGCACGATCGCCACCGCTGCCGTTCCTGCGGTTCTCATTCCGGCCTCCCGTCACAAGGGCTTGGAGAACGACCCGACTCGCCGGGACGTTCCACATCGGCCCCTGACGAAGTCATCGGGGTGCTACCGTCAACCGCCTCTGCGGCTCGGGAATGGAGGCTGTCGCGCAGGCTGCCCGCGCGATCGCGTCGGGGCAGGGCGACTTCTACATCGCTGGCGGCGTCGAGAGCATGAGCCGCTCGCCGTTCGTGCTTCCCAAGGCCGAGACCGCCTTCGCGCGGGAGGCCACGATCCAGGACACCACGATCGGTTGGCGCCTGATCAACCCGCGCATGGAAGCGCGCTACGGCGTCGATCCCCTTGGGATCACGGCCGAGAACGTGGCCGAGGAGTACGGGGTCGGGAGGGCCGACCAGGACGCCATGGCGCTGCGCAGCCAGGAGAGGGCGGCACGGGCGCAAGCGAACGGCTGGCTCGCGCGCGAGATCGTGCCGGTTCGGGCCCGCCGCGGGCGGGAGATGGTCGAGGTGAGTGCCGACGAGCACCCGCGCGCCACCTCCCTGGAGCAGCTGGCCAAGCTGAAGCCGGCCTTCCGCCCGGACGGCAGCGTGACGGCGGGGAACTCGTCCGGCGTCAACGACGGCGCAGCGGCCATCGTGGTCGCCTCGGAACGAGCCGTTCGCGCGCATGGCCTCATGCCGCGCGCCCGGTTCCTCGGGGCTGCGAGCGCTGGCGTCGCCCCGCGCGTTATGGGCATCGGCCCGGTGCCGGCCACGATGAAGCTCCTGGATCGGCTGGGGCTGACGCTCGGCGAGACTGACCTGATCGAACTCAACGAGGCCTTCGCGGCGCAGGGCATCGCCGTCCTGCGCGCCCAGGGCGTCAAGGAAGACGCCGAGCATGTGAACCCGAACGGCGGCGCCATCGCGCTCGACCATCCGCTCGGGATGAGCGGCGCGCGCCTCATCATGACGGCCACAGAGGAGCTCGTGCTGTCGCGCAGGCAACGGGCGCTCTGCACCATGTGCATTGGTGTCGGCCAGGGCATCGCGAGTGTCATCGAGCGCGTGTGATCAGGGAGGGTAGGGGAGACGAATGAACATTCTTGTCCCGGTGAAGCGGGTGGTCGACTACAACGTGAAGATCCGGGTGAAGCCGGACGGCTCGGGCGTCGACCTCGCCAACGTCAAGATGGCCATGAACCCCTTCGACGAGATCGCCGTCGAGGAGGCCATCCGGCTGAAAGAGAAAGCCAAGGTCAGCGAGATCGTCGCCGTCTCGATCGGGCCGCAACAGGCCCAGGAGACGCTGCGCACCGCGCTCGCCATGGGCGCCGATCGCGGCATCCTGGTCAGGACCGACGCCCCCGTCGAGCCGCTCGCCGTCGCCAAGCTCCTCCGGGCCCTGGTCGACAAGGAGCAGCCCCAGCTCGTCATCCTCGGCAAGCAGGCCATCGACGACGATGCCAACCAGACCGGCCAGATGCTCGCCGCCCTGCTCGGCTGGCCGCAAGGCACCTTCGCCTACCGGATCGAGCTCGGCGAGGGCAGCCTCGAGGTCACCCGCGAGATCGACGGCGGCCTGCAGACGCTGACGCTGGCGCTGCCGGCGATCGTCACCACGGATCTGCGCCTCAACGAGCCGCGCTACGCCAGCCTGCCCAACATCATGAAGGCCAAGAAGAAGCCCCTCGACACCCTCGAGCCGGCGGCGCTCGGGGTCGATGTCGCGCCGCGGCTGAAGGTGCTCAAGACTGTCGAGCCGGGCGGCCGCCAGGCCGGGGTCAAGGTCGCCTCGGCGGCCGAACTCGTCAGCAAGCTGAAGGGCGAGGCCGGCGTCCTCTGACGCGCCTCCCGATCGAGAGGAAACACGGAAGATGGCCACCCTGCTTCTCGTCGAGCACGCCCACGGCGCGCCCAAGGACGGTTCCCTGAAGGCGCTCACCGCCGCCCGGCAGCTCGGCGCCCCGGTCCACGCCCTGGTGACCGGCGCCGGCAGCCGGCCGGCGGCCGAGGCCACCGCCCGGCTTGAGGGTGTCGAAAAAGTGCTGCTGGCCGAGAACGCCGCCTTCGACCACCTGCTGGCCGAGCCGACCGCGGCGCTGCTTGCCGAGCTGGCGGCGGGCTACGACGCGGTGATCGCGGCGGCGAGCACCGAGGGCAAGAACGTGCTGCCGCGCGTCGCCGCGCTGCTCGACGTGGCGCAGGTCTCGGACATCACCAAGGTGGTGGCGCCCGACACCTTCGAGCGGCCGATCTATGCCGGCAACGCGATCCAGACCGTGCAGGTGAGCGAGCCGAAAAAGGTGATCACGGTGCGCACCGCCGCCTTCAAGGCGGCCGAGGCGGGCGGCGCGCCAGCCCCGATCGAGGCGGCGGCAGCGGCAGTGGCGCCGGAGGTGAAGTCGGCGTTCAAGGGCGAGGAGATCGCCCAGTCGGACCGGCCGGAGCTGGCCTCGGCCCGGATCGTGGTGTCGGGCGGGCGCTCGCTGGGCTCGGCGGAGAAGTTCAGGGAGCTGATCGAGCCGCTGGCGGATGCGCTGGGGGCGGCGGTGGGGGCCTCGCGGGCGGCGGTGGATGCGGGCTACGCGCCGAACGACTGGCAGGTGGGCCAGACCGGCAAGGTGGTGGCGCCGGAGCTCTATGTGGCGGTGGGGATCTCGGGGGCGATCCAGCATCTGGCGGGGATGAAGGATTCCAAGGTGATCGTGGCGATCAACAAGGACGAGGAGGCGCCGATCTTTCAGGTGGCGGATTACGGCCTGGTCGGCGACCTGTTCCAGATCGTGCCTGAACTTATGGACGCGATCGAACACGGACGCTGAACGCAACCACGGATGCGGCGATTGCTGAAGCGAGACGCGATCCGCGGCCGGCAGCTTGGACGAGGTGCGCGGCGTCTTCTCAGACGCTGCAGCCGCAGCATCAATTCGGCCAACCTCTCCTGGTTCAAACGCTCAAGCTCAGCCTGATCGACCTCTTAGAGCCTGTTTGAGGGCGTGATCTCGGGCTGGATTGTTGAGGGCGTTGGCAGCCATGAGGCTGGCGACGCAGGCGCGGCGGCCGGTTGCGCCATCTAGGCGACCGGCGCGCTCGCGGTGGAGACCGCCCCCGTGGCTGAACCAGCCGAAGGTCCGCTCGACGAGCCAGCGGCGCTCCAGCACGACAAAGCCCTTCTGATCCGGGTCCATCTCGACGACGCGGCAACGCATGCCATGCCGATGGCACCCGTCCTCGCAACGCTCGGCCGTGAAGGCTCCGGCCAGGATGGCCAGGCGCAGGCTCGTCCACTCGACCTTGCCGGTGTCGAGCGCGGGCAGCGGGTCGCGACCCTGCCCATGGGCCGGCACGACGGCCAGTGCCAGGATATGTCCCTCGCCATCCACCAGCGCCACGCGCGTGCGCCCGACCCGCTTCTTGGCCCCGTCATCGCCGCGCGGGCCGCGCACGCCGATGCACCTGACGCTTTGCGTGTCGATGATCGCCAGGCGCGGACCGGCGACCGCAGCGGCGGCGCTGGCGGCGGGCCAGAGCTCGCATCAGGCGCGCGAACAGGCCCTTGTCGATCCAGCGCCGGAACCAGCCGCAGACCGTGCGCCAGGGCGGCAAGCCCGCCGGCAGCGCCCGCCACGCACCGCCGACCCGCAGGTGCCAGGCGACCGCCGCGAGCACCCATCGCGCAGGCTGTGCGTTCGCGCGGCCCGGCGGGTCCGCCCGCGCCAGGAACCGGGCCACCTCGTCCAGGCCCGCCGGCATCAGCATGTCCTTCAGACGCGCCTCATGACGCGTCCGATGCCGGTCCGTCCACATCTGCTCTCCTCTCCGCCCCGCCAAGCGGAACTTGTGTTTGCACAAGAGACAGATGGGGACGCCCGGCAAAGGACCTCAAACAGGCTTTTAGACAGCTAAGTCTCGAAGTTGCCGTCAGAATGTGTGATGCGGGCGGCGAGCGAGTCGGGCAGCCCGATCACGCGCTTGGCGGGCGGGCGTTTGAATGTGCCTTCGGTCGCCTTGCGGGGCTTGAGCGCAAGAAGCGCCTCGGCCTGCTTCACGGCGGCCGCCACCTGGTCGACGACCGGCACCAGAATGCGGTGGGCCACTTTGGCGGCGAGCCCCGACAGCGGCGCCCCGGCCAGGATCACGACATCGGCCTCGTCCTCGCGGACGGACTTGTTGGCCAGTTGAACGAGAAGGTCCTCCTTCTCTTCCTGCACCTCGGCCACTTGCTGGAAGGGGCTGTCGAGCAGGCGGATACCGGCGCAGCGGCCGGCGAGCCCGTGCATCGCCACGCATTCCTCGTACCAGGGGCCGAGCGCGCGGGCGAAGCTGACGATCGCGAAGCGGCGCCCGAGCATGCAGGCGGTCAGCATGGCGGCTTCGGCCAGCCCGACGACCGGGATGTCGAAGAGTTCCCGCGCGCCGAAGAGGCCCGGATCACCGAAGGCTGCGATGATGGCCGCGTCGACCTCGCGATGATGCTCGGCCAGCATTTCGAGCGCGATCGCGCCCCCGATCTGCGCCTCGGCCCGCGTCGCGATGTAGGGCACGCCGCGGCCGGCCGTTAGCGGCACAAGGGTCGTTCCGGGTGCCGCCGCCGATTGGCCGGCCGCAAGCATCCGCTCCGTCATCTCGGCGGAGGTGTTCGGATTGAGGAGCAGAATCCGCGGGCCGGTCACGCAATGGCCTTGACGTTGAGGCTCGCGCCCGATGCTGCGTTTGAGATAGAGAAGATCTGGCCCCAGTCGACGAAGTCACCCGTTGCGGCACCGATCAGGCGCAGGCTCGCCCAGAGCGTCACGGCGACGGAATCGATGACGGGGATGCCGAGCTCCCGTTCAAGCATAGGCGCGACCGCGGCGCCGCGCATGTTGGTGCACACGATCGCCGCCGCCTCGCACCCGTCCCGGGCGACCTGCCGAACAAGGTCCGCGATCACCTCCCCGGTGGTCTCGGCGAAGGAAAAGTTGTCGGCGAGGCCCAGATGCCGCTCCGCCGTGCACGGAAAGCCAGCCGCCTCCCAGTTCGCCGTGATTCGCCGCTGCACATCGGTCGTATAGGGCGTCACGAGCCCGACCCGCTTCGTCCCGAGGCTGCGGAAGGCATCGCGGAAGGCCAGGACCGAGCTCGTCGCCAGGATGCCGGTCGTGGCCGTGATGCGGGCGCAGAGTTCCTCGTCCTGCGGGAAGCCGAGCCAGCCGGCCGAGGTGCCGTTCCAGGCGATGACGTCGACCTTGGCATGGGCCAGCAACTCGGCCGCCTGCACCATGGCGTCGAAGGCGAATTGCCCGAGCCCCTGCTGTGAGAGCGAGATCTCGGTGACGCGGAAGCGGCTGTAATGAACGCTGATATCGGTCTGTGCCGTCATCCGCGCGAGCACGGGCTCGAGCACGGTGTTGGAGGACGGCGTCAACATGCCAAGCCGGATGGGCTTGGGCGCATGAGAAACGGTCATGTCTGGTCCTAGTGGGCGGGCCGGTGGGCCGGCCCGGTGATCGGGCGCTGGCCGGCACGGCTCCAGAGGTTCTCCGCGACGGCCTGGGCCTCGCGGACGATGGCAGGACCGTCGGCGGTCAGCAGCGTGCCGTCCTCAAGGACGAGGCGGCCGTTCACGACGACGCTGCGCACGTTCATGCCGTTGGCGCCATAGACGAGGATGCCCCAGCCATCGATCAGCGGCGCCATGGTGGGCGCATCGGTGTCCATCACCAGGATGTCGGCGCGCTTTCCGACCGCGAGCGAGCCGATCTTCTCGCCGAGACCCAGGCGGTCGGCGCTCGCGATCGCAGCGATCCGGCCATCCACGACGGCGCCGTCGGCCACGATCCGGTCCTCGGCGTCGAGCGTCAGGACTGTGCCGCCCGTGAGCAGGAGGTCGCAGGCTTGGCGCGGATCGCCCTTGTCCGTCATAGCCCCAGCCGCCACGGTCAGGCCGCCTTACGGCTCGTGCCGGCCTCTTCGCGGATGAGCCCGAGCACGCGCCGCTTGGCATCGTTGAACTCCGGCGAGGTGATGTCGCGCGGCCGCGGCATGTCGAAGTCGAAATAGTCGCGGATGCGGCCCGGCCGGCGAGTCATCACGGCGATCTTATTGCCGAGCACGAGCGCCTCGTCGACGCTGTGCGTCACGAACACGATCGTGCACCTGATACGCTGCCAGATGGCGACGAGCTCCTCCTGCATGTCAAGCTTGGTCTGCGCGTCAAGCGCCGCGAAGGGCTCGTCCATCAGGATCACGCGCGGGTTCATCAGGAGCACACGGGCGATGCCGACGCGCTGGTTCATGCCGCCGGAGAGTTCCGAGGGATAATGCCCCTCGAAGCCGTTGAGCCCCACGAGGTCGATGAAGTGCTGCGCGCGCTCGCGCCGCTCGGCGCGGCGGACGCCCCTGAGTTTGAGGTGGAAGGCGACGTTGTCGGCCACATTCAGCCACGGCATCAGCGTCGGCTGCTGGAACACGACGCCGCGATCCGCGCCGGGCCTCGTGACCAGACTGCCGCCGACCTCGACCCGCCCCGAGCTCGGCCCCTCGAAGCCGGCGATCATGTTGAGCAGCGTCGACTTCCCGCAGCCGGACGGGCCGAGCAGGCAGACGAAGTCGTGGTCGCCGATATTCAGGCTGACATTGTCGAGCGCCATCACCTCGCGGCCGCGCGCGCGGTCCGTAAAGGTCTTGACGATGTTGCGGATCGCGATCTCGGCCATGCTCAGCCCTCCCGGCCCTGGACGGTCGTGTTGCGCTGCCAGCGCAGGACGACGCTCATCAGCTGCTTGATCGCGAAGTCGGACAGGTAGCCGAGCAGGCCGATCGACACCATCGAGGCGATGACCATATCGTAGCGGAGGAAATAATAGGAATCCCACAGCACGTAGCCTACGCCGCTCTTCACCGCGACCATCTCGGCCGTGACCGTCAGCATCCAGGCCGACCCGATCGCGATGCGCAGGCCTGCGAAGATCGACGGCAGTGCGGCCGGCACGACGATGTGCATGAGGAGCTGCCGGCCGGTCGCGCCCATCATGGCGCCGGCGCGGATGAGGTTGCGGTCGATCGTCTTCACCCCGTGGATCGTGTTCATCAGGGTCGGGAAGAAGGCGCCCAGGAACACGAGGAAGATCGCTGGCTTGTCGGCGATGCCGAACCAGATGATCGCGAGCGGGATCCAGGAGACCGGCGGAACGGGGCGCAGCATCTGCAGCGTCGGCTCGAGCGTCTTCTCGGCGGAGCGCGACCAGCCGATCGCAGTGCCAATCAGGATGCCGGATAGGCCCGCGATCACGAATCCGGCGAGCACCCGCCACGTGCTCGACAGGGCGTGGCGGAGCCAAGTGCCCGAATAGTCCTGCGTGCTGCCGTCGACGCCCAACACCCAGTCGCCGAGCGCGTGCAGCACCGCCGAGGGTGGCGGCAGCAGGCTCTGCGGCAGGTAGCCGGAGCGCGAGAACGCCTCCCAGCCCGCCAGGATGAGCACCGGAACGACCACGCGCTCCAGTTTCGACCAGATGCGCCAGGCCGCGGCATGACGCACGGCCGGCAGCCTCTCGCTTGCCGTCTGCATGATTGGCTCCGGATGGGATCGTCGCGAGCCCGCCCGGGCAGGATCATCGCGGTTGCAGAACACTACTTGGCGAGCCGGCGGCGCAGCGCGCAAGCACTTTCTGGCGGCTGCATGCAATTTGCGCGAAGTGGCTGTAGAAGCGCCGATAAATGCGCAATCTATCGGCATCGGCGTCGCGAAAATGGGGGTATGAAGCGTTCATGCAGCGCCCTCCACCTACGCCGACCGAAGCAGCCGCCCCTCGCCGTCGCGGTCGTCCGCGCAAACGCCTCGAACCAGCGATCGGCGCCGATCAGCGCGTCGTGCGGGCGGGTCTGCACGAGCGGGCGGCCGAACGTCTCCGCAACATGATCGTGCGCGGCGACCTGGCGCCCGGCGCAGCCTTAATCGAGGTGGAGCTTTCGGAGATGCTCGGCATCTCGCGCACGCCGATCCGGGAGGCGATCAAGCTTCTCGCCCAGCAGGGCCTCGTCGAGTTGCGGGCGAACCGCTCACCTTGCGTGCGGCCGTTGCGGGTGGCCGAGATCCGCGAACTTTTCGAGGCATTGGCCGGGATCGAGCGCATCGCGGCCGAGTTCGCCGCCATGCGCATCACGGAGGCGGAGCTCAAGCGCCTGCACGAGCTCCAGGCCGAGATCGTGCGCGAGCACAAGGCGGGGCGCCGCGACAGCTATTCGGCCGCGAACCGCACCATCCACCGCACCATCGTGCTTGCGGCGCGCAACGCGCCGCTCGCCGAGGCGCATGCCGCCCTGCTCTCGCGCGCCGAACAGGTGCGAGTCTTCGCGCTCGGGCTTGAGGATCGCTGGGAGCAGTCGATCCTCGAACACCAGGCCATCCTGGACGCGCTCGAGACGCGCGATTCGGGCCAAGCCGGCCGCCTCCTGCAAGAGCATGTCGGCCAGACGGCCGATGTGGTCGCTGCGAGCCTTGCCGGCCGAAACAGCCCGACCTCGAGCGCGGCCTGACATCTCATAGCCGAAGGGGAATACTAGGATGAAAGCAGTGCGACGCTGGTTGGCCTGCCTGGCCATGATCCCGCTCATGGCCGCCGCCGCCTCGGCCCAAGACAAACCGAAGATCAAGCTCGGCTTCGCCAAATGCGCCCATTGCACCCCGCTGGTGCTCACGCCCGAATACGCGAAGGACATCGATCTTGAGGTGGTGCCCTTTAATACGGGCAACGACGTGCTGACCGCGCTCGTCTCGAAGAGCATCGATGTCGGGCAGATCACCTACCTTCACTACGCGACCGCCCTCGACAAGGGCTTCGACGTCATGGCGATCTCCGGCCAGGTGAATGGCGGCTCGCAGATCCTGCTGAGCAACGACCTGCCGGTGGAGCCCAACGATTGGGCTGGGCTGAAGACGATGATCGCGGAGCGCAAGGCGGCCGGCAAGCCGCTGAAGGTTGCTGCGTCCCGCGGCAACGCGCAGGACATCCACATGCGCGGGGCCTTCGCCAAGCAGGGCATCGACATCGCCAAGGACGTGGAGTTCGTCAACATCCCGAACCCGTCCGATCATGCTCAGGCGCTGCGCCGCGGCGAAGTCGACCTGATCTGCTCGGTCGAGCCCTTCGCCACCCAGATTCGCCAAGTGAAAGCGGGCAAGTTCTTCACCTATCCCTACGACCAATCGGCGGGCGAGCTCACCAACCTCATGCTCACCCGGTCTGACGTGATCGTGGCCAACCGCAAGGGCCTGCAATCGACCGTCGGCGCGATCGTCAAGGTCGACGACTTCGTCGCCAAAAACCACGATGCCTGGGTCGGCGTCATCACCAAGGTGACCGGGCTCGACAAGACCATCGCCGAGGGCGCGATCGAGAACCTGAAGCCCGATTACCGGATGTACAAGCCACAGGCTCTGGCGATCGCGGCGATGATGAAGGAACTGAAGTACATCTCAAAGGACGTCTCGGCCGAAGTGTCCAAGAACATGGACTACAGCTTCCTCCAGGCCGCGTCCGGTCTGTCAGCGGCCGATCTCGGCAACAAGTAGCATCGGGGACGAGGCGCCGTGACCACCCTCATCACCGGCGTCTCCGGCTTCGTGGGCGGCGCGCTTGCCGCCGCTCTCGTCGCCCGGAGCGAGGACGTGATCGGCGTGGATCGTGCCCCATCCCCGGCCGATCCTCGGGAAGGACACGGCACGTACCGGTTCCAGGCTGCCGACCTGCGCCAGAATGGAGCGCTCGACCCCATCCTCGCCGAAGCCCGTGTAGACCGGCTCATCATCGGCGCAGCGATCACGGCCGATGCCGCCCGCGAGCGCAGCGATCCGGTGGGCGTCATCACGGTCAATGTCGCCGCCGTAGCTGACGCCGTCCGCTCGGCCGCACGCCACAATGTGGGGCGTGTGCTTTATCTCGGCTCCGGCGCAGTCTACGGCGACAGCGCAGCCGGCGCGGGAGCGCTGGTTGAGGACGAGACGCCGCTCAGGCCGCGCTCGCTGTATGCAATCACCAAGCAGGCCGGCGAGGCCACGGCCCTGCGCCTCGCCGACACCTTCGGCCTGGATCTCGTCGCAGCCCGGCTCGGCACCTGCTTCGGCCCCTATGAACGCGACACGGGCATGCGCGATACCTTGAGCGCGCCCTACCAGATCCTGCGCCTTGCCGCGTCAGGCGAGCCGGTCCGGCTGCCACGCCCGGGCCGGCGCGACTGGCTCTACATTCGCGATGCGGTCTCGGGCCTGCTCGATGCCGAGCGGCTGAACCATCCCGTCTACAACGTGGCGGCGGGCCACGAATGGCCGCTGACGGAATGGTGCGCGCATGTCGCGAGCGCCTATTCAGACTTCCGCTGGTCGGTCTCGGGGCCGGAGACGGCCAACGTCAACCTCTACGATGCCTTCGACCGGGCGCCGATGAGCGTTGCCCGCATCACGGCCGACACCACCTACCGGCCAGCCTTCGACCTCGCGGCAGTCGCACGAGATTTCCTCCAAGAGCCTTTCCTCCAAGAGCCCTGGAGCGCACGGCAATGACGGACGCAGAGCCGATCGCCGTCGACGGCAATCGCCGCCTCGCCGGCCAGACCTGCATCGTTACCGGGGCGGCCTCCGGGATCGGGCGAGCCATCGCGCGCGTGTTCGCCCGCCACGGCGCCCATGTCGTGGTCGCCGACATCTCGGAGACGGTGCTCGAAGGCGGCGAGCCGACGGTTAAGCTGATCGCCCACGAGGGCGGCAGCGCCAGCTTCCGCAAGACCGACGTCTCAGATGCCACGGCGGTGGACGCGCTCGTGGCCGACACATCGCGCCTCACCGGCCGGCTCGACGTGATCGTTAACAATGCCTGCATCCGGCATGCCCGCCGCCTCGCCGAACTCGAGGAAGGCGACTGGGACCGCATGATGGCAGTGAACCTGAAGGGCGTCTTCCTATGCTGCCGGGCCGCGGTGCGCCAGATGCTGACGCAGGAGATCCGGAACGAGGCGCGCGGGCGCATCATCAATCTCTCGTCGCAGCACGGGATGATCGCCGCGCCTGACGACCTCGCCTACGGCGTCGGCAAGGCCGGCATCGCCTACCTGACACGCCAGGTGGCGGCCGATTACGCAGCCGACGGAATCATCTGCAACGCCGTCGCGCCCGGCAAGATCGTGACCGGCCAGGGCGGCCGGCTGCTGGACGAGGCGGTGCTCGACCGCGCCCGCCGGCGCACGCCCTGGCCGCGCTTCGGTCGCCCCGACGATGTCGCGCAGGCGGCCCTGTTCCTGGCGAGCGGCGAGGCGAGCTTCGTGACCGGCATCAACCTGATGGTCGATGGCGGCTGGATGGCCGCATAGGCCTATCTCGGCGCCGGCGGTTCCGATCGGCAGAGGCGCGATTCACGGGCGCAGTGCCGCCATGTCCTGCTGTGCGGGGCAGAACCTCTCACCCAACGGCGGCGACGTGATGATCTGAGGGACACGGTCGATGAGCAAATACGATCTGATCATTCGCGGTGGCACCGTGGTCACGGCAGCCGATACGATCCGGGCGGACGTGGCAATCCATGCTGGCCGAATCGTCGCCGTCGCCGACAGGCTCTCCGGCGGTACGCGCGAGATCGACGCCGGCGGCCTGCTGGTCATGCCAGGAGGTATCGACAGCCACGTCCACCTTGCTCAGCCCGCGTTCGGCGGGCCAGCGATGGCCGACGACTTCGAATCCGGAACGCGCTCGGCCATCGCCGGTGGCACGACAACGATCCTGCCCTTCGCGCTCCAACCCCGAGGCGCCTCCTTGCGACAGAGCGTCCTCGACTACCATAAGGAAGCAGACGGCAAGAGCTACTGCGATTACGGGTTCCACCTGATCATCTCGGACCCAACACCCAGCGTTCTTGGGCAGGAGCTGCCCGCCCTGGTGGCGGACGGTTATACCTCGTTCAAAGTCTTCATGACTTATGACGACTTGGTTCTGAACGATCGGCAGTTGCTTGAGGTATTCGACTGCGCGCGGGACTGTGGTGCCCTCGTCATGGTCCATTGCGAGGGCTACGACGCAATCCGCTTCATGACGGAGAAGCTCGAACGCGCAGGAAAGACCGCGCCTTACTATCACGCTGCGTCGCGTCCGGCCTCGGTCGAACGCGAGGCGACTCACCGGGCGATCAGCCACGCCGAGCTGGTCGAGGTGCCAATCATGATCGTCCACGTCTCAGGCCGCGAGCCAATGGAGCAGATCCGTTGGGCGCAGCAGAAGGGGCTGAAGGTCTATGGCGAAACCTGCCCTCAATACATCGCTCTGACTGCCGACGATCTCAAGGGCCTTAACATGGACGAGAGCGGCGGGAAGTATGTCTGCTCTCCGCCGCCGCGCGATCGCGCGAGCTGGGATGCGATCTGGGAAGGCATCCGGACGGGCGTCTTCCAGACCTTCTCCTCCGACCATTGTCCATTCTTCTACGAGGGCAATCAGGGCAAGCTGAACCCGAAGGCACGAACCTCATTCCGCTGGGTCCCGAATGGGATTCCGGGTGTCGAGACGCGGCTCCAAATTCTGTTCTCGAAGGGCGTGGTTGAAGGACGGATCACGCTCAACGACTTCGTCGCGCTGACCTCTACCAACCACGCCAAGATGTACGGCCTCTATCCGGGAAAAGGCTCCATCGCGCCGGGCTTCGATGCCGATATCGTGATCTGGGATCCGAACCGGAAGGAGACGATTCGCCAAGAGCTGATGCACCACGGCGCCGACTACACGCCCTATGAAGGAATTGCCGTCACAGGTTGGCCGATCATGACGATCTTGCGAGGGAAGCTCGTCGCGGAGGAAGGCCGTATCCTCGGAACGCCTGGCCGAGGCAGATTTCTGAAGCGGTCGCTGTCGCCCTTTGCAGAGCCGCGTCACTCGTAGTATTTCACGCGAGGTGAGCACTGCGAGATCCTGACGATCGCCCCGAGCGTGTCGGCCTAAGCAGGTTTCGGAAAAGTGCCCTGCGGTTTTCCGTCAAAAACCTGCGACACAGCAAAAACCGAAGCGGACGAAGCGGTGGCACGCCCCGCCAAGTCCGCTTAGGAACTCACGGTATGGCCGGCACCGGCCAGACTCCCTTACCGGCGAAGCCGCCGCTGTAGCCTACGCCGTAGCCTAACCGGTGGCCCCGACAAATTGGGGGTGGAGCGTCGATCGCCGTGGCACTGCTCCTGCATCGCCGCTCGCGTGTATGGCTGTGTTCTAAGGAGCTGCCGTGGCCTATCTCGCCCCGTCCGAGTTCGTCACCAAGATGGTGGACGCCGGTGAATCCAAAATCTTCATGTCGACGCGTGACACGGTGATCCGTGCCTATATGGCCGGTGCGCTACTCGCGCTTGCGGCCGTCTTCGCCGTCACCGTAACCGTGCAGACCGGCTCGCCACTCGTGGGCGCGATCCTGTTTCCGGTGGGCTTTTGCATGCTCTACCTGCTCGGCTTTGACCTTCTGACCGGCGTCTTCGTACTGGCGCCCCTTGCCCTGATCGATCGGCGGCCAGGCGTGACGCTCGGCGGCGTGCTGCGCAACTGGGGCCTTGTTTTCATCGGCAATTTCGCGGGCGCCCTGACCGTGGCCGTGATGATGGCGATCATTTTCACTTTCGGCTTCACCACTCCTCCCGATCCGGTCGGCCAGCGGATCGGCTCGATCGGCGAGTCGCGCACGGTCGGCTACGCCGCCCATGGCGCGGCGGGCATGCTCACCCTCTTCATTCGCGGCATGCTCTGCAACTGGATGGTCTCGACGGGCGTCGTCGGCGCGATGATCTCCACCACCGTCCCAGGCAAGGTCATTGCCATGTGGATGCCGATCATGGTCTTCTTCTTCATGACCTTCGAGCATTCAGTTGTGAACATGTTCCTGTTTCCATCGGGCCTGATGCTCGGCGGCAAGTTCTCGATCGGCGACTATCTGATCTGGAACGAGATCCCGACTGTGCTCGGCAACCTCGTCGGCGGCCTCGCCTTCACGGGCCTGACCCTCTACACGACCCACATCCGCACCGGCGAGAAGCGTCCGGCGCGCGACGCCAGAGGTGCCGTGGTCTACCCGGCTGAATGAGCGCGGGCCGCGGCTCCGTCCTGGACGTGGGGCCGCGGCCGTGAGGGGCGCATGAGGAGCGTGCTGTCCGTCTCGATCGGGCAATATTCCAGCGCTGGGCGCAAGGCCGCCAATCAGGACTTCCATGGGGCCCTGATTCCGGATGGCGCGATGCTTGCCGCGAAGGGCATCGCCGTCGCGCTCGCCGATGGCATCAGCACGAGCCGGGTCAGCCATGTCGCTGCCGAAACTGCGGTCAAGAGCTTGCTCACGGACTACTATTGCACGTCGGACGCCTGGTCAGTGAAGACCTCGGTTCGGCGCGTTTTGAACGCAACGAATTCCTGGCTGCACGCCGAGACAAAGCGTGGCCAGCACGCCTACGACCTCGACAAAGGCTATATCTGCACCCTGAGCGCCCTCGTGCTGAAAGGGCGCCGGGCACACCTGTTCCACGTCGGCGATTGTCGCGTCTTTCGGCTGTCGAGAGGAACGCTCGAACAGCTCACGGAGGACCATCGGGTCATCCTCTCGTCGCAGGAGAGCTATCTCGGTCGCGCCCTCGGCATGGCGCCTCACGTCGAGATCGACTACCAGGCCTTCGATCTTGACGAGGGCGACATCTTCATCCTGGCGACAGACGGCGTCTACCAGCATGCCGCGCCAGGCTTCATGGCCCGGGCCGTGCAGGACGCGGGCGACAAGCTGGACGCCGCTGCCCGCCGCATCGCTGAGGAGGCCTTTGCGCGCGGGAGCCCCGATAATCTGACAGTCCAGGCTGTCCGGATCGACAGCCTGCCCGACTGGGACGCCTCCGCCTTCGCAGGCTTCTCGCAGACCCTGCCGGCCCCGCCTCTCCTCGAAGCGCGAGCGGTTCTCGACGGCTACACCATTCTTCGTCCTCTTCATCATAGCCACCGCAGCCACCTGTACCTGGCCTCCGACGACGCATCGGGTAGCTTGGTCGCGCTGAAGATCCCGTCCGTGGACCTGAGGGACGACCCCGCCTACTTGCAGCGCTTCATGATGGAGGAGTGGATCGCGCGCCGGCTCGACTCGCCGTACGTCGCCAAGGCCCCTGCGCAGGACCGCCGGCGCACGCAGCTCTACACCGTGATCGAGTACGTGGACGGACAGACGCTGGCACAGTGGATGACTGACCATCCCGAGCCGGATCTGGAGACCGTCCGCCGCATCGTGGAGCAGATCGCTGCAGGGCTGCACGCTTTTCACCGCCGCGAGATGGTGCACCAGGATCTCAGGCCCGAAAACATCATGATCGACCGGCACGGGACCGTGAAGATCGTGGATTTCGGATCGACGAGAGTGCTGGGCGTCGAGGAGGCGCAGCCGCTCCCGCACACGGACGAGGGGCTCGGCACCTTGCAATACGCAGCACCAGAATACTTCGTCGGAGAGGTTGGCACACCGAGCTCGGACCTGTTCTCGCTCGGCGTGATCGGATACCAAATGATGACTGGCCGGCTGCCCTACGGCGTTGAGGTGGCGCGCGCGCGGACGCACAAGCAGCAGAAGCGACTGACATACATTCCAGCGGAGAACCTTCCCGATTGGATCGACGGTGCGCTTCGCAAGGCGGTGCACCCTGACCCGTTCAGGCGCTATCGAGCTTTGTCCGAGTTCCTGTACGACTTGCGCCATCCCAATCCGGCCTTCCTCGGCCGGGGCCGTATCCCGCTGTACGAGAGAAACCCGCTGCTCGTTTGGCAGGCACTTTGCTTTTTTCTCGTGCTGATCATCGTCTGTTTGCTCACGGTGCACAGCCGCTAGGCGCCCGAAGAGTGATCGGTCCCCGTGGCCCACATGCGAGGCGCACCTGTCTTCCAGCGGCATTCGGTGTCCGCGCGTAGATCCCCGATCGGCAGCGGGATCTCCCGACCGCTCTCGTCGGAGGCGCGGCGGAGATTGCGGCGTCTCACGGACCAGCCCCAGCGGCTACCCCTTGATAGCGCTCACAAAATTGTATTGCTGGCGGGCTGGCATCGAGGGAACGCTCTCGCAGGGCGTCCGTGATCTGCACCTGCGGCGCGCTCGCTATCTCGGGCTGGCCAAGGTCCATCTCCAGCACGGGCTGACCGCGGCCGCCCTCAACCTCGTCCGACTTGCCGCCTAGCTGGCCGGAGAGCCCCTGGCCTTCGCCCGCCTCATCAGCCAAGCAGCCTGACATCCCAAATTCGCCAGCAGTATCGCCTTGGAGCCAACCGCTTTCACGGTAAGCCGCCGCTGATCGGCCTTGGAGTCCATCGACGCAGCGGAGAGGGAAGAATGCGAACCTTTGACATCATTCGATTTCTTTTCGGCCGGGCTCTGAGAGAAGACACGACCTGCCGACGCTGCGGCCGCGTTCAAGTTCCTGTGACAGCGCCCCCGTCGCAATCCCGACTGTCTCGGCCTCGCGGAGCTTCCTCGCCACGAGAAGCCCATCGCCGACGGAAAGGACGCAGCTATCGACGCGAGAATCGGCCGTGATCCGGGCTGCGATCGCCCGCATGGCGGCCGCATCGGGGTCGGTGCTGTCGGGATCCGCGACCCTGCCTTCCCAGAGGACGTTGTCGACGACGATCAGACCGCCCGTCCGCACCAGCCGCAGGCAAGCCTCATAGTACACATTCATCGGCTCCTTGTCGGCGTCGATGAAGGCGAGATCAAAGCTTCCCTCGGCCCCCTGGTCGAGGAGCTTCGCCAGGGTGGCTTGGGCTGGTCCGACGGCGAAATCGATCCTGTCGATGAGGCCGGCCTTGCGGAGATACGGTTCGGCGATCGCGAGCACTCCTGGGTCGATGTCGCAGGCCAGGAGAAATCCGTCCTCGGGCAGGACGGAGGCCATCCAGATCGCACTGTAGCCAGTGTAGACGCCGATCTCGAGGATGCGCTTCGCGCCGCAGGCACCCACGAGCATTCTGAGCGCCGCCCCCTGGTCGGGCGTGATCTGGAGGAAGCTGTCCGGCCGCGTCGCGTTGTACTCCCGCAGCTCCCGCAGGACCGGGGTCTCGCGCGTGTAATGCGCACGGATGTATTCCTGAGACCGCGCATCGGCGATGCAGTTCGTCATGGTCGCCGTCCAGAGCTAGAGGGGTGAAACGGCCGACCCGGCTGCGGGTCGCGCCCGTTCGAGGGAGCGCTTGCGGTCGGCCAGCGTGAATGGCGAGAAGTCCGTGTCGCGGTCGTAATAGTCCTCATTCTCCTGCCTCTTGAGCCAAGCGATCAGCGGCATGGACACCGGCAGCGCGACGAGTTCCCAGACCACTTTGAGGAACCAGACAGACAAGCCCATCCAGAACATCTGGCTGATCGTGTAGATGCCCGCGAAGGCAATGCCGAGAACGATGACCGTGTCGGCTGCGGCGCCGAACACCGTCGAGCCGACGAGCCTCACGGCGAGATAACGACCGCCGGTCATCACCTTGAGCTTGGCGAGCACATAGGAGTTCACGAACTCGCCCACGACGTAGGCGGTCATGCCGGCGACAGCGATGCGCGGCGTCAGGCCGAGCACCGTCACGAAGGCGTCCTGGGCAGACCAGAATGGGGCCGGTGGCAGGGCAGCCGCCGTCCAATATCCCGCGACCCAGACGATCTCCGAAATCAGCCCGGCCCAGACCACCTGCCTCGTGACGCTGTAGCCGTACACTTCGGTGAGGATGTCGCCGAACATGAACGTGGCGGGAAACAGCACGATCGAGGCGGGAAACGTCAGACCGAAGATGCTGACGATCTTACCAGACAGGATGATTGTGCAGACGAGAGTTCCGCAAAACACGCCCGCAAGCAGCAATAGATATTTCCTGTTTTGCATTTGTGTTTCCTCCTCTTGTGCCGGTCCGAGTCATCGTGCATCCGAAGCTCGCCTCATTCGGCGATGCCGTCGACGTCGGGGGTCCGCCAGGCGAGATGCTGGCCACCATCGACCGCGATCATCTGTCCGGTGATGCTCTTGGCCGCCGCCAGGAAGGCGACGGCTTCCGCGACATCATCGGCCGAGCTCCCGTTCCCCAGGAGACAAGCGGATCGCTGCATCTCGAAATCCTCGAACGACTGCCGGGCGTTGCCGAGGGTCGGTCCCGGCCCAACGGCATTGACCCGGATCCGCGGTGCAAGCGCCTGTGCGAAGGTTCTCGTGGCGGTCCAGAGCGCCGACTTGGACAGGGTGTAGGAGATGAACTGCGGCGTCAGCTTCCAGACCCGTTGATCGATGATGTTGACGATGGCACCCGTCGCCGCCGGCGGCAGCCGCTGGGCCATGTCGCTCATCAGGAATGCCGGTGCGGCGAGGTTGACGTCGAAGTGGCGGTTCCACTGCCGGCGGCAGAGATCGTCGGCCGAATCGTTCTCGAACTCGGAGGCGTTGTTGACGAGTAGCGTGACCGGGCCGAGTGCCTGCTCGGCCCGGTTGACCAGGGTGGCGATCGACGCCGGGCAGGCAAGATCCGCCCGCAAGGCGACGGCGTCCCCGCGGCTGCCTGCGATCTCATGAGCGAGAGCGCAGGCCTCACCGTAGGAGCGATGGGAGTGGATCGCGACCGCGTAGCCCTCCAGGTAGAGGCGCTTCGAGATCTGGCGCCCGATGCGCTTCGCTCCCCCGGTGACCAGGGCCACGCCTCTCCGATCCGTGAACCGGATGCACATGCCCTCATCACCCCTTCAGCATCTGGAACGCCTCGGCTCGCTGCTCCGGATCGGTCTTGAGGCAGCCGGACGCCACGAGGGTCCGCGTGAAGCTATGGGACGAGCGAACACCGCGCATGGCCATGCAGAGGTGCTCGGCCTCGACCAGAGCCATTGCTCCCAGAGGGGTCAACGCCTCCTCCAACGCCGCCACGATCTGCGACGTGAGCCGCTCCTGCAGCTGCGGGCGGCGCGCGATCGTCTGGACGCAGCGCGCGATCTTGCTGAGACCCGTGAGCCTGCCGCCCTGGGGGACGTAGGCGACGTGGGCCTTGCCGAAGAACGGGACGAGATGGTGCTCGCACATCGAATAGAACTCGATGTCCCTGACCACCACGATCTCCTCGTGCCCGTCATCGCAGAACTGGGTCTTGAGGTGAAGGACGGGATCCTCATTGAGACCCGAGAACACCTCCTCGTACATTCTCGCCACACGCGCCGGCGTGTCGCGCAGGCCCTCGCGGTCGACATCCTCGCCAACGCACACCAGAAGGGATCGGACGGACGCGGCCATCGCCTCCCTGCGCTGCAGGATAGCCCCAGCCGCAATCTTCGCGGTGGTATCGATGTTCCCCATGGCGCTCTCCCCTTATGAATCATGTGGCAGCAAGCCACTCTTCTCTACAGGAAGTGGATCTCGATCTTCCTCGTGCGAAGCAGCTCCCAATCGATGTCTTCGACGGAGAAAAATCGGCGATCGAATATCTTTTCTTCGTTATGCTGCTGAGGCACGCCGAGTCCGGAGAGGACATAGCCTTCCACGTAGTCCCGGTCGGAGACGATTGCGTCGACCCCGCCGTCCATGACGTCGATGATGTAGCGGATATCAGCAGGCTCGTAGAGGCGGATCAAAGGGACGAGCTGCCCAAGACCAAGGGCCCGGGCAGTTTCCACGGCAAAGTCGTTCGCCCTCACCTCAAACTCGATCCTGTCGCACAGGATTTTTGGCGTAACAACCGGTCCGCCGCCGCTCGCCGCCCTGTACCGGTAAACGTGCGCATCACCGTCTTCGGAGGTTTCATAGATATAGTCGTAGCGTTGGATACCGAGACGTGCCGCCCTTGTGATGAACTGATAGTGCCCCAATGTGTGCAGAAGCATGAATATCTTCGTCGGAGACGAAATTTCATGCAGATAATGGAAGCTGCGCCCCTTGATGACGGCCTTGATGCCATGATCGAAGCATTTCGAGATCCTGAGATCGAGCCCGAATCGAGAGACCAGCTTCGTGGCCAGATCCTCGTACAGCGTCTCTGGATAGGAGCTTGCAACCTCATCATAGGTCAGGTTGAGGCCGATCTTGAGAGGCACGATCGACTCATTGCGAGCGAGATAGAATGCGTTAGTCATGAATCCCACTCTCTGATGCGGCGACCCTGCCACGGGCAGTATTGATCGCCGCATATCGCATGATATTTCAAGGCATATACTAGCAGGATCCGCTCGCCAACAATTAGGGTTTCTTAATATTTACTTAGTCTTGACTCTGTGCGCGACAAGACTTGTCCGCAGCCGCGGTCCGGGCTGCTGGTGCGTTCGGCGCCGATTCACCCGTGGAACACGCAGCAGAGCTTGTTGCCGTCCGGATCGCGCGAGTAGGCGGCGTAATATCCGGGATGATACTGAGGCCGCAGCCCGGGTGGCCCCTCATCGCTTCCGCCGGCCGCCAGCGCGGCGGCGTGCCACTGTCGAACGACCTCCTCGTCCTGGGCCAGAAAGGCGACCGTGGTCCCGTTTCCCGGTGCTGCGGCGCAGCCGTTCAAGGGCGGTCCGACGAAGAACATGGGGGCTCGGCTGCCTCCATCGGCTGCGTACCCGATCGCCCCACTGACATCGTCCGCAGCGATCCTGCGCAGACCGAGGACGGCCAGGACACGGTCATAGAAGGCCAAGGCCGTCTGAAGGTCGTCGGTGCCGACGACGATGTGGCTGTACATGAGATGCTCAATGTTTGCGTGTTCTGAACTCATGCCAACGGTCATTTCCAATGACCGTTGGCATCAGGTCATAGGGGCAGCGCGCGCCTGCATCCGCGGAACGGCGAGGCAGGCGCCGAGCGCCAGCAGCAGGAGGAGCAACGATGCGCTGGCATGATGGGCCGGATGCTGTTCGTGAAGGATGCCACCGATCAGCGCGCCGATGCCGATGCCGACCTGGATGCCGGAGTTGTTGAGGCCGAGGGCGACATCTACCGAGCCTTCGCCCGAGGCCAAGATGGCCTGGACCGGCGCCACCACCATCCAGGAGGACAGGCCCCACGCCGCCATGAAGGTGACGGCGCTCGCAAGGCCTCCGGCCAGAAAGGGGAAGGCGGCGATCACCAAGGCATTCAGCACGATTGCGAGGATTGCAGCCCGGTGCTCCGAAATCGCGTCGCTCAACGCGCCGCCGAGATAGCCGCCGCCCATGCAGGCGGTCCCGAAGGCCACGATCGCGACGCTCAAGCCGGCCCCATCCAGGTCGAACCGGTGCTTCAGCAGGGGCGCTGCGTAGCTGAACATGGTCGAGTAGGCGCTCATCCAGGCGAGACTGACAACGAGCGCGGCCACCTGCCTTCGCCCCATCGGCTGCGGGTGACCTCCACCCTCGTGCCGGCCGTGCGGGCCGGCTTGGCCGAGATCGGGCTGGGCGATCAGGAGGCCGCAAAGTCCGGCGCCGCCGGCCGCTACGCCGTAGAACGCGGATCGCCAGCCGGAGACCTCTGCGATCAGCACGCCGAGAGGGACGCCGGCGACCAGGGCGAGGCTCAAGCCCATCAGAACGGTCGCCATCGCCCGTCCCCGTTGGTTGCCCGGAACGGACTCGCCCGCACAGGAGATGGCGATGGCCAGGACGATGCCGGACGCACCTCCCTGCACGACCCGCCCGACCAGGGCCGTCCCGATCCCCGGCGCACCTGCGACGGCGACCGAGGCCAGCGTGAAGATGGCTGCCGAGACCAGTAGCAGCGTGCGCCGCTCACGCCTGGGCCTCAGCGACAGCAGCAGGGGAGGTGCGACCGCATAGGCAACCGCATGCCAGAAGATCAACGAGCCGACCGACGCGACGGACACGCCGAGATCCGTCGCCATCACGTCGGAGATGCCGGCCGTCATCAGCTCGGAGACGCCGACGACGAACGCGCCGAACGCCATGGAAAGGGCCGTCGACACGTCGTCCTCCCCCGACCGAAGGTTCCGCCCCGGTCCGCAAGGATCGGCCGTTCCGTCGCTCTGTGCTTGGTCTCAGCCGCGAAAACCCTTGCTCGAGAGCGCGGTTGCAGCGTGTGACCGCCACGGCCCGGCTTGGATTGAACCGTATAGCACGTTAGAAACGGGATAACCGGCCGACCAAGACGCTGGTGCATACAGTATACAAGGGAGATGCGACCGAATGCCGTTGGAGGACATTTCTATTGACGGCCGCGATATGTCTCTGAGGGAGAGAAAGTTGTGCTGGCAGGCACTTGTCGGCGAGCATTTGGCCGATGTCGAACTCGACGCCTCCCCCGATATTCCCGCAGGTGAGGCATTCGCCGGGACGCTTCGGATCCGAAGCTTCGAGCGCGGCACGCTCGCAGACATCGCCAGCGGGGGACAGGTGCTCACCCGCACGGCCGATCGCATCCGTCGGGCGAAGTCCGACGCGGTCCTGTTCAATATCATCCTCTCGGGGCATTGCCGCCTCGAGCAGGACGGGCGCCAGGCTGTACCAACGGCGGGCAGCCTCTTCCTCTATGAGAGCGCGCGTCCCTACCACATCGAGACCTCGCCCGATTTCCGCACCATTGTCGTCATGATCGACCGCGGACGGCTCGAGAGGAGCCTCGGAAATCTGCGCTTCTATACCGGACGAGCGATGTGCTCGGTCGACACGGTGGCGCGCATTGCAGGCTCGTTCTGGCAGACTCTCTCGAGTCAACTCGACGGCGTTCCGGATGCTGCGGCCAACACGCTGATCGAAGCCGGCATCGACGTCGTCATCCCCGCTCTGAGGTCGATGGCGGGTGACCGGGCAGAGGGATCGGAAGCCTGCGAACTGACGGTCATGCGCGCCACGGCGTTCATCGCCAGCGCCTTCCACAGGGAGAGCCTGACCGTCGACGACATTGCCGCGGCCGCCGGCGTTTCGACGCGCCGTCTCCAGGAATGCTTCAAGGAAAAGGGGCTCACGCCGATGGAGCAGTTGCGCAAGCACCGCCTGAAGCACGCCCACGATCGCCTGAACGACGGCCATTGCCAGAACCTGTCGGTCCTCAGCATCATGAGCCAGTCGGGCTTCAGCGATCCGGCGCATTTCAGCCGGGCGTTCCGCAAGGAATACGGCATATCCCCATCGGCTGCTCGATCCGCCTCGCAGCGCCGCCCCGCAGTTCGGGTCGCCTGACAAGAGGGCGATCTCCCGCCGGTATTGTCACGAGAAACGATGGCAGACGAGCTCTGGTCGAGGTAGGGAGGGGGACTGTCGGGAATTCCGTGTGCAGGCGGACAAGATGGGAGTGCAGGAGACCCCCGATGGCCCGCCGCAAAGACCCCAGCATCCCCGACGCCGTGCTCGATCAACTGCTCGACGGCCTGAAGAAGGCCTTAAACGAGCTCTGAACGCGGAGATGGACCACGATCTCGTCGGCGAGACCGAGGCCGGCAACAGCCGCAACGGCTCCGGCACAAGACCGTCACCACCGATACCGGCCAAAGTCGATCTCGCCGTTCCCCGCGACCGGCAGTCCCCCTTCGATCCGCAGCTGATCGCCAGGACCAGCGCCGCTTTCCCGGCTTCGAACGAGAAGATCATCGCGCTGGACGCCCGCGGCATGAGCACCCGCGAGATCGTCGGGCACGTGCGCGATCTCTATGGCGTCGAGGTCTCGCCGGACCTGATCGGCGCGGGGACCGACGCGGTCCTGGAGGAGGTTGCCACTTGGCAGGCTCGGCCGCTCGAGCCGGTCTACCCCCCTCCACCATGATCCGGCCGGACAGCCCGACGGTGGCTGAGGCCGAGCAGAAGATCGCCGAGCACTTCCATTTCGTTCCGCCCGATCATCGCGCGGCTGAGGCGGGCCGGCTCATCGAGTGGTGGGATCGCCGGATCGTCTACTCCCTGTGCGGCGAGCGCGAGCGCGTCATCGTCCTCTCGCTCCGTGCTGCGCTACTCGATCGGCCGGTCGGCAACGAAGGTATTCTTACGTCACTGTTGCGCCGTCGAGAGCGCGCGTGTACTGGCGGTACACACCGATAGTCCATGCAGATGCACCGTGATCCCGCTGAAACTCGCACTGACCGCCGTCATCGTCGCCTTGCTCACCCAGCCTCTCTGGGCGCCGCAATGGGGAGGCGGCATCCTCGCCGAAATCGGGGCCTTCGGACCGGCGGGCGCCGCCATCGTCGTGCTGGTTTTCTTCAGCCTGGTCGCTCTTTACTGCCTCAGCCTGCAACGGATGCTCGAAGCGATAGCCCCTGCGAAGCGTGCTGCGTCACCGCGTTCGGTGTGGCTCATGTTTGTGATCCCCTCCAATTTCGTGGAGGATTTCTTCATTGTCGGCTCAATAGCGGCATCGCTCAGGAATGACGGTCGAACACACGCCCGGACCCAGCTCGTTTGGCTCATTCTTGGCATGTCATGGTGTGGTCTGCAGATCGTGTCCCTCCTGCCCGGACCGGTCGGGGTTGTCAGCGGCGGTATCGCCCTTCTGGCCTGGGCGGCCCATTGGATGCTCACCAACCACATGACCCGAGCCCTGCTCGACTCTTCGCCGAGCGAAGTCCCTGCGCCTTCCGCCGGGCAGGCGCCGGCCTCCCGGGCGTGATAGGCCATGCCGCTCCCTCGCTTTGAACGGCTCCCCATTGAGACGCGAACTGCGTTCCTCGCGGTAGCGCGCTCGCATTTCGCGCGCGATGGACGAGACGGAGCGTCGCTCAACAAGATCATCGGCGACTCCGGGTTCTCCAAGACTTCGGCCTACAACTACTTCGACGGCAAGGACGACCTCTTCGAAGCGGTCGTCGCGGATTCGTTTCGCCGCGTCAGCGAAGTTCTCGGCGAGTGGCCCGTCGCTCGTGACGAGGCCGCGCTGTGGAGAAACTTCCACGCCGCGAATGACAGGCTCAATCGCTTCCTGCTCGCAAACCCGGATGATCGCTCGCTGCTTGCAGGTGCCGGCTCACGGTCCGAACCGCCGAAGTGGCTCCATGCGTTCTTCACCAACGCAGTCGAGCTCGGACTCGTCGACGTCTCGCCGGGCCGAGAGTTGCTGGAGAGCGCGACGCTCGCGGTCCTCCGCTCGTTTGACGAGTGGGCGCTCGGCCGATTGCCTGCCGAGGCGGATGCGGGCGCGACCGCTCGCGTGAAGGAGCTCTTGCGTCGGCTCTGGGCTTGCTGAACACCGCGATCGCGCAGCAGACGCGGCGAACGGCATGGCCGCAAAGGCCGGGGATACCGGCACGCAGCGGCTTGCCGGGGAGAAGGGCAGGGGGCCTCTTTCCCCAGCTGTAGAGGCAAATGCGGCCCGCTAGAGCGGTGCCCGCTCAGGTTGAAGCGTAAGCATCGTGCTCGTATCCGGCGGCCGCGAAGGAGTTGCGGCCCTCCTCGGGTGAGAAGTGCATGCAGGCTTGGCGGATACACCACGCGCTGGCGCAGATCGGCGGACAAGGTGGTCGGCATCAGCCTCCTCCTTGGGTCGTCAACTCCTTCACATCCTGCACAGCTTCAGAACGGATGAACACCGCTCTAGCAGAGCAGCGCCTCGGCCCGAAGCACAAGACCGAGGGAGGCCTGCGCCGGCTTAATCAATATAAATTGATAACAAAAAACTATGTAAATGGAAACATATGTGAGAGACGCGTGCCTCAAATCCCTTAGAACCAGTCGCCCGCCGTTGAGCGCGTATGTTGCTTGTTTTTTGGTTAGCCAAATTCTCATCGTGGAGGAGGCTACAATGCAAGCGATTAGCGATTCCCAGTTGAATGGTTGCCCGCCGAATGGCAAAATCGGCGACGGTCCCGACAACGACAGCCACGCATCCCCTGAGAATGTTGTCCTCCCAGACGGCTACTCCCTGCAGGCTTTCGCGACCGGTTTGACGTTCCCGACCGCCATTACGTTCTCGAACGATCAGGTCTGGGTGAGCGAATCAGGACCCACACCCGACACGGTGCCTCAGGTCGTGCAGATCGGTCCCGATGGGCACCCGATCCCTGTGCTCTCGAGCGACCAGCTCCCTGCGGGCGTTCTGGCCGGCCCCATCACCGACATCACCTTCCACGACGGCGAGATCTGGGTTGCGCACCGGCAGGTCGGCGCCAACGGCTGGCTGGTCGGCGCTATCTCGAAATTCGATCCCGCCAATCCGGTCGACACCTTCACGACCGTGTTGACGAACCTGCCTTCCACCGGGGACCACTACACCGAAGAGATCACCTTTGACGCTTCGGGTCGCCTGTATTTCTCACAGGGGAGCGCCACGAATTCGAGTGTTGTCGGGCCGGACAACGAGCTCGTGTCGGGCTGGCTCTCGCAATTCCCCGATTTCCACGATTTCGCGGCGCACGACGTCGTGTTGAACGGCACCGAATTCCATGCGCCCGTTTCCATCCCCGGGCTCAACCCCGAGAACCAGGTAACAGCGCCGTTTATGCCGTTCGGCTCCGGCCCGATCGCACCGGGCACCGTCATACCCGCAGCCACGCCGGACGCACCACAAGAAGGGATGATCGCAGGGAATGCGGCCGTCTATTCCTTTGATCCGACGGCTGATGATCCCGCGTCCACCCTGCAGCTCGAGGGCTGGGGATTCCGCAATCCCTTCGGCATTGGCTTTGACCCGTTTAACCCCGATTTGCTGTTCGCGACCAACAACGGCGCCGATATCCGGTCCGCTCCGTTGGATGGGCTGCAAGTGGTCGAGTCGCGGCCGATCGCGAACGATTTCGACGATCTCTTCGTCATGAACGCGGGCGGGACAGCGGAGTTCTTCGGATGGCCGGACTTCTTCCATGATCCAAATACGGGCGCTGTGCTGCCCGTTACCGATCCTCTGTTCGCTCAAGGCGACCTGCCGATCCCTCCTCCGGGCTTTGTCTTGGACGAGAACTTCCGGAGCGGCTTGCAGACCGAACCTGCTGTTGCCCAATTCGAGTATCACTCATCGGCCAACAAGTTCGATTTCTCGACGGACGACCAGTTCGGCTCAGTGGGAGATTTGTTTGTCGCCGAGACCGGCTCGTTCGTGCCGGTCACGGGAGCACAGGACCTGGTCGGCTACAAGGTCGTCCAGGTTGATCGCGACACCGGGACCGTGAGCGACTTCATCACGCACACCAGCAATACGGTCGATGATATCTTCGACCCGAACGGGTTCAACAAGCCGATCGACATTAAATTCCAGGATAGCACGATGTTCATCGTGGACTTCGGAGTGTTCGAGCCGGGACTTAACCTGGCACAACCCGAGACCGGAAAGGTGTGGATCCTCTCTCCAACCACCAACGACCCAAACGGCGCGCTGTTGGAGTGAAGTGCGCCCGTTCCTCTGTGCTACGAGGCCGAGTAGGCTATAGCACCGGAGGTGGTTCTTGGGCACTCGCGGAGACAGCAGTCGGGCGGTACAGAGGCGAACCGGCCAACTGCGGGATGGGCGGTAAGCGTTAGCTAGGAGCCCGTCCGAGTAACGGTTTGATGCGTTGGGACTAAGGTTGAGATCTGGGCGGATGGCTCCTGCGCCACAGGCTCAGCGCGCGGCCTGCGCCAGCTTCAGGAGGTTATGGGCGGTGCAGATCATCGCCCACTCGCCGCGGACCTGATCGAGCCCACGTAGCAGGAACTGTCGGAAGCCTCTGGCCTGCTTGATCTGCCCGAACACCGGCTCGACGACCTGCTTCCTGAGACGGTAACGGCTCCGGCGCCCAGCCCGCTTCAGGCGGACGGCCATCGCGCTCATCAGGGGCATCTTCGTCAGCCTCCGGCGACCTGCTGCATCCGCCTCGCCGTGACGGGCACGGCCCGGAGCGAGATAGGCTGTGATCCGTCGCTCCTGCAGCGCGGCCAGGTTCGCCTCGGTGGCAAAGCCGGCATCTCCGGAGACCTCCCGCGGCTTGCGCCCGAGATGGGTGCAGACGCCGTCGACGAGCGGCACGAGAGCGCGCGAGTCGGCGGGGTTCGTCACGAGCCGATGCGCGACGATCACCTGATGGGCCGCATCAACCGCAATCTGGCCGTTGTAGCCCTGCACGAACCCGTCGCGCGTGGGCAGGATGCGGCTGTCCGGGTCGGTGAAGTTGCGCTGCGCCCGGTCGGGCGGACCGCCGTCCTCGCCCCGCAAGGGCCGACCTTGCCAGCGCATGCCCGACGAGGCCCCCGGCCCGTCCTCGTCCTCCGGATCGGGCGGATCGGCAGCCTCTGCCTCCAACGCGGCCTTGGCGGCGCGGATCGTCTCCAGCCGCCGCTGCTTGTCGGCCATCCAGGCCGGTGTCTCGTCGCCACGATGGTCGGTCCCATGAGCCCGATCCTCCGCCGCGTCGGCCTCGCGCGCTTGATCCAGCCAAGCCTCGACCTCGGCGGCCAGCGTCGACTCGGCCGCCTTCATCCGGCCGTAGCTCATCGCCTTGTGGCGCGAGGCGTTGGCCTTCAGCTTGGTGCCGTCCACCGCCACGTGGGCAAAGCCGACCAGCCCGGCCGCCCGGCACAGCCGCAGCACCTGCACGAACAGGTCCGAGAGCGCCGTCAGATGCCGCTTGCGGAAGTCAGCGATGGTGCGGAAGTCGGGCCGGTTCAGGCCGGTCACGGCCATGAAGTCAACCCGCTCCTCGCAGGCGCGGGCGAGCTGACGCGACGAGTACAGACCGCGGCTGTAGCCGTAGAGGAGCAGGGCCACCATCATGCCGGGATGGTAGGGCGGGTAGCCGCGCTCCTCGGTGTAGGTGTCGAGAATGGCTGAGAGGTCGAGCGCCTCGCGCACCGTATCGCGCACGAAGTGCGCCATGTGCCCGGGCGGCACGAACTCATGCAGCGAGGGTGGCAGCAGCCAGCCCTGATCGACGTCCCAGGAGCGAAACACCTTGGCCATGAGCCGAGTGAATCATCCCAAAGCGCCGCCGTCGAGGTACTTACTCGGACGGGCTCCTAGATCATCGGAGGAGGTGGGGATTGACCCGCTTGCTCTCCAGTCCTCGGCGCCCACAAGGTGGCCGGCGTGCGCGAGGCGATCGCGGCGGTCGGGGCTCGGCTGCTTTATCTCCCGCCGTATTCGCCCGACTTCAACCCGATCGCGCAGGTCTTCGCCAAGCTGAAGGCGGGGCTCGCGCAGCGCGGCGGTCCGCACGGTCAACGACCTGGGAGAGGTCATCCGCCAAGCCTGCATGCACTTCTCACCCGAGGAGGGCCGCAACTCCTTCGCGGCCGCCGGATACGAGGACGATGCTTACGCCTCAACCTGATCGGGCACCGCTCTAGCGGGCCTCCAGAGATTGGACTTGGCGAGGGACAGGTGGGCGATTTAGGATTATTTTCACATACCTCATTTCGTCTCATCGACTTGCTCTGGCACAAGAACATAGTAGGAACTTTGCCCCATATCGAGGGGCAAGAACCTATGACCAATGGCCGAAATTTGCGCGTCTCGCGCCACAGGAGAGCTTTGCGTGCGTCGGCCGGAGACCATCGAGCGTCTATATCTGGATTTCGACGGCTTTTTCGCCTCGATCGAATAACAGTGCGGTCGACGACTACGCTGCCGTCCGATTGGTGTCGTGCCGTACACGGGCGAAGCTGCAGAGCTAGAGCATGGCCATCGTCGCGCTGGATCTGCTGGTTCAGTCCAAGCGCGACCAGAAGGCGGCCCTGAAGCTGCTTTGCAAGCTGATCAAGAAGCAGGGCTCTGCGCCGGAGGTGCTGGTGACGGACCAGCGCCGCTCCGATGCGGCCGCGCACCGAGACCTCGGCTTGAACACCCATCAGGAGCAGGATCTGCGCCAGAACAATCGGGCCGAGAACTCGCATCAGGCGGTGCGACGACGCGAGCGGAAGCTGCAGGGCTTCAAGTCGCCCGGCTCAGCCCAGCGATTTCTCTCGCTGCAGGCCGCCGTCCAGAACACGGTCTCCATTCAACGTCCCCTGATCTGCCGCTGCACACTCCGCCAGTTCAGGGCTGAGTGGCGGACGCATGGCAGCAGGCGACGGCTGCGGCCTGAGGGAAAGCCGGTCCCGCCGCTGCTGCGACCACAGCTCAGATCCCGTGACAGGGGGCCAAGTCGTGTGTTCTCTTCGAACGCGTTCGCATTGACCAAGGATTGGCACAGCGGATGGCGGGGCTTCGCTGCTTGTCACAAGCCTGATCGATCTCGCGAGACGAAAGCTCAAACCGGCAGTGCTGCCGCCAATTCCTGTGCGACGCGATCCGCAACGAGGCGCACGCGCTGCGAACGCCGGATATCGGCGTGCATCACGAGGAAGACCGGGCGGACCGGAGCCTGGCTGTCCAACGGCAGGGCTTTCAATCGGTCATGCGCGCGGGCCAGGAAATCAGGGAGAAGCGCGATGCCAAAACCGGACAGCGCCGCCTGCAGCAGCGTGGCCATATCATTGGACCTGACACTGAACCGCCGCCCGGCGACATGCCCGTCAAGCCAGAGCTTCTGCGGCAGGTCCGGCATGCTGTCGTCAAAGCCGACCAAGACCTGCTCCTCCCCCGGCCGCCCGATCTCCTCGGCAAGCCCATACAGGCCATAGGAGATCTCGCCGAGCGGCCGGGCCACGAGATCCGGTTCGGTCGGGCGACCGAGACGAATCGCGATATCGACTTCGGCGCGTGCCAAATCGGCATCTCGCCGCTCGCCGGCCAGCTCCAGCGTCACGCCGGGATGGGCGGACGAGAAGGCGCGCAAGCCCGGCAGGATCAGGTGGCTGAGAAGAAGGGGCGGAGCCGAAATCCTCACCTTCCCGGCCAGCAGATCGACACCCGATGCGGCTTGGCGCAGGGCCAGCACTTCCTGCTCGACGGCCTCCGCCCGCCGCAACAGCGCCTCGCCTTCGCTCGTCAGCGACCAGCCGCGGGCCAGCCGATCGAACAGGCGGACCTGAAGCTCGGTCTCCAACTGACCGACGCGACGCGCGACGGTCGAATGCTCGACCCCGAGCGCGCGGGAGGCGGCCGACAGGCTGCCGCCGCGCGAAAGTGCCAGAAAATAGCGGATGTCATTCCCAAAGCATCACCCCGACCCGATTATTGATGCACAGACAGTGCCGATTTTTTCCGAATTCCGATCGTGGATACACACGACATCGGTTCCCCCCACAAGGGGGCCGCCATGAAGTCCGTCGGATTGTTCAAGTCTCTGCCCATCGAAGACCCGGAATCGCTGGTCGAGCGGGACATTTCCACCCCGATACCGGGCGACGCCGATCTTCTGGTTCGGGTCGAGGCCATCGCGGTCAATCCCGCCGACTACCGCGTGCGCCGCCGCAAGGCCGACGATGGAGCGTTCGCCGTGCTCGGCTGGGATGTCGCGGGCGAGCTCGTCGCGACGGGGAGCGCAGGTGCGGGGGTCTCGGTCGGTGATGCGGTCTCCTATGCCGGCGACCTCCCGCGCCCCGGCGGCACCAGCGAGTTCCACGCCGTCAACGCCGCGATCGTCGGGCATCGGCCGACATTGCTGACCCCGGCCCAAGCGGCGGCGCTGCCCTTGACCGCTTTGACGGCGTGGGAGGCGCTGTTCGACCGGTTCGGCCTCTCGCCCGACGCGTCATCCGAGCGCCGCACGCTGCTGATCGTCGGCGGCGCCGGCGGGGTCGGCTCGATCGCCATCCAGCTCGCCCGCCTCGTTCCCGGCCTCACCGTCATCGCCACCGCCTCCCGGCCCCTATCCCGGGCCTGGTGCGAGCGGCTGGGAGCGCATGGGCGCCGGTACGAACGGATAGAAACTGGTCGAAGCCGGTTACCATAGCCTCTTCGAACGCGGCTTCCATGGCCCTCCGGGCTCGCACTGCGCGCTCCTCAGCGTCGGGAACTTCCTTGCCCGTGGGGATCCGCTCGATAGCCCGTTGGGTCTCATCAATCACGGTCTCAGACCACCGGATACGATAGAATTCCGCCTCTGCCAGAGTGAGCAGGAGGTTTCGTTTCAACGCGCCCGCAAGCGCGCAGGCGTCCACGAACGCGGTGAAGCGATTGGCGAACAAAGCTCAAAGATACTCCGCGTCCATCTCGGTCAAAGCCGAAAGCGCCTCGTTATGCCCTTCATCTCTCCTTTTTTTGTATGCAAATAGATCTTCGGCTTTAATCCGGCGGTGGCGCCCAACCTTGGTGTGCCTGATATCACCTCTGTCGAGCAGTGATATAAGGAAAGGTCGCGACACATTGAGGATATCTGCCGCTTGCTGCGTAGACATCATTTGTCCAACAGGAACAAGCGTTACAACATCACCGCTACCAACATGCCGAAGCACCTCCATGAGGAGGTTCGACAGCGCGGGAGTCAACGTAATATCAATTGGTTTCTTGTCTTCATCAATGACGCGCAGCTTCGCATCGTCCGCAGCATGTGCGGCAATGATCTTGCGCAGCTGATTGGCTGCCGCCTTCTCATCGTCAGACGGAAGGCGGCCGCCTAGCGGTTCGGCAAAGGCTGGCATGGTCATCCGGGGTGCCTCCGTTTAAACGACTCCGCACCTGCTATCCGCAGCAAACGCAACCAATGCAATATACGCAATGTGCGCCTCATTGCGGGGTTCCGCCCGAGCGGTCCGAGCGGTCATCCCAACGGGTCAGCGAGCCGATTGGAACGGTCTGTGTCCATGCAATGAGCGCTGCCGCAGGAAGGGCCTGAGCGAGACCGCTCGCCTGGGTGGACCTCGTGTAATCTCTCGGCGCAGCGCCGCTGGCTCGCCGCGCTCGGCTTCGATCTCTCCGAGGCGCGCCAAGAGAGTGGTGATGCCAGCTCCATGGCTGCCTGCGAGCGCAACCTTCAAAGATGAGTTTGATCCGGCGCCGGGTTAGCATGCCGCGGCGTGCCATCGTTCTGGCTGTAGCGCCGTTGTAGCGTCGCACGTCGGGCAGGTCACTTCTGCATGTTCGGGAACGACGAATGGTGCGTCGGTCAGGTCGTCGGCGCTTGGTCGACGCGCAACGGATCGTGGCGCCAGCTGTTCAGAGTTGTGTAGCGTCGCAACTTTTGACGCCGGGTCGAGAACGCTGGCGCTTGTCGTGTCGGGCCGGCGGTCACCGCCATCCGGGCTCATGCTCGGTTCTGCAGCGTCGCGAGCTTGCGGGCGGCGCCGCGCTGGGCTCTCAGCCGCTCGCCGTAGCGGGCCGGCATGGCGGGCGTCTTCCACGAGCCCGCCTGCATGACCTCGAGCAGCTCGAACCCCGCCGCGAACATGTCCTGGGTCGCCCCGACCCGGGTCGAGTGCCCCGACGGGGGACGCGCGAGCTTCACGCCCGCGGCCAGCGCGATCTCGCGGTAGAGCCGGTACACCTCCGCGTCGCCCAGCGCCGCGGCCCCGACCCGACCACCCTTCGTCACCGGCCGGAACAGCGGCCCGCTCGTCAGCCCGGCTGCCTCCAGCCACGCGGACACATGCCCGACCGTGTCCGGCGCCAGGTACTTGACTGCGCCTTCGCCCTCCTGGTCGGTCTTGGTCCGCCGCACCAGGATCGTGCCCGAGCCGTCCTCCACGCGCTCGAGATCCTCGATGAGCAGCGACACCAGTTCCGAGCGCCGCAGCAGCGTATCGTAGGCCACGGCCATCAGCGCGGCATTGCGCAGCGCGATCAGCGGCACCTCCCGATCGCCCTCGGCCACGCGCCGGTGCAGCCGCTCGGGGGTCTTCACGGCGAGCATGCGGTCGATGCTGGGCCGGTTGAGCGGCTCGGCCTGCTTCTGGCGGCGGCCCTTGGCCCGGCTCATGCGCTTGACCGCCAGCCGCACGCGCTCGTCCGTGCACGGGTTGGGCAGACCGGCCGCGCGGTGGAGCATGGCGATCGAGGAGCGGTAGCGCTCGACCGTGGCGCGCGACTTCCGCGCGGCCTGGGCGTCGATGAAGTCGGCGACCGTCTGCGGCGCGGCGGGCAGGACGGAGCGGCCGTGCGCGCGGCACCACGCGGCAAAGATGCGGCTGTCGGCGGCAAGCGCCCGCAGCGTGTTGGGGGCGAAGGCGCCCTGGGCGGCGCGGGCGTAGGCCTCGAGCCGCTCCAGCAGCGCGGGTCCGGGCGGCAGGGCCGCGGCGAGCGGGACGGAGAGGGCGAAGGATGAGCCGTGGGGCGGCGCGGGGGCGGGATCGGCGGGGTCGAACTCCATGGCCGCAGCGTAGCCGTACGACCCTTAACAATCCACCTATTCCCGACGATAGGCGGCATTATCGGGGGCGATTGTGAGGGTGTTTGGCGGGGTGTTTCGGTGCGGCCACGGACCATTCCTGAGTGAACCAAGTGATAGTGCGATTCGCTTGGTTCACGTATCATCAACCACATCGTGAGAAGCCCTTACGCCATAGACGAGCTCTTCACCGGTTCGACTTGGCGCCGGCTCGCCGGTCCGGCCGAGCGCGCGGCCGAGGCGCTCCTGCGCCTGGACGAGCGCCTCGCCCGCACGGAGCCGGCGCTCGCCGACGGCGTGAGGGCGCGCGCGCACTTCGTCGACGCTCAGGCCGCGCTCGGGCTCGAAGGTCGGCTCGTGCTCATGGAGGACCTCGTCCTGCACGACGCCGCCATGCCCGTGCGCCAGCCAACCCCGGAGCTCGCCCGGGCCATGCACGTCCTCGCGATCCGCCGCCGGATCGCCGCGGCGCGCCCGGACTGGCCCTTCGCGCGCGAGGGCTGGTCCGCCCTGTTCGGAGCCGTGGGACGCGATCCCGACGGAACGGAAGCACCGCTCGAGAGCCCACGGGTGGAGGCGCCGCGCCGCGGTGACGCCACCGAGCCGCAACCCTGGGCCATGCCGCGCTTCGGGCAGGATTCGTTCGACGACGAGGACGACGGGGCCACCAGCTCAGGTGATGAGGATGAGCTCTGGACAGCGGACGAAGCCAGCGATCCGGCCTTCGCCGGCATCGACCGCCTGCTCGCCCGCAGCCGGCGCACCCTCGCCGACTACAACGACCTGACCACGGATGAGGGCCGGGCCGCGCTTCGGGTGCGCGATCCGCAGTACGGGGAAGCCGAACGGCTGGCGGCCTGGCGGCGGATCGCCCTCAAGGACGTGCGGGAGCTGCCGGCGGTTCTCGCCGCCGCGGTCGTGCTCGACGCCTGGTTCGTCCTGGACCCGTCCGAGCGCCAGCCCTTCCTCGGTCCCCTCCTCGCGGCCGCCCTCCTCCATCAGCGCGGGACGGCGCGCCATCACCTCCCTGCCCTCGCGCTCGGCCTGCGCGAGAGCCGGACGCGGTGGCTGACGGTGCACCCCGCGCCCGAGCGCCTCGGCGCGATCCTGCGCGCCGCCGAGGCGGCGGCACACGCCGCCTCGCGCGATCTCGACCGGCTGAGCCTCGCCCGCGCGCTGATGCTGCGCCGGGTGCAGGCCAAGCGCCGCACCTCGCGGCTGCCGCAACTCGTGGAGGTGTTCCTGGCGAGCCCGCTGGTCACGGTCCAGAGCGCGGCCCAGCGGCTGGGAACCTCAGCCCAGGTGGTCGAGGCCATGCTGACCGGTCTCGGGCCGGCCTGCCCGCGCGAGCTGACCGGGCGCAGGCGCTACCGGGCCTGGGGCATCGTGTGAGGCGCGCGCCGCGAGGCTCAACGTGAGCGTGAGGCTCCGGTGCACCGCCGAACACCGCGACCGCGACCTTGAAGTGGGCCCCTTCAGGTGGACAGGTTCGGGCACAGCAATTGACCACCTGGCCGGGCTTTCGAAGGATGAAAGCCCATGCCGAAGCACCGCACTCACAGTGCCGCGTTCATGCGGCAGGTCGCCCAGGAGGCCCGGGGCGGCGAAACGCTGCACGGATTGGCGAAGCGGCACGATCTCTCACGCAACCTGATCCGGATCTGGGTGGAGAAGGATCGCCTACATCACCTTCCACCACGTGCCGCCGCTTGGCGACCTCCTGACCGGCAAGGCGCAGGTGTCGCGGACGGCCGAGGACATCACACGGTCTTCGACATGACCGGGCTGGCTCTGCAGGACATGACGGTCGCCTGCATGCTGCAGCGACGCGCGACCGAGGGCGGTCGCGGCACGCGCATTCCGTGGCCCTGGTGAGAGGACACCCAGCCTGTGACCCAATCCAACGTCTAACTCCCGGCGCCGCTGGATGCTTTGCCGACCCCGTGCCTGCTCCTCGATGAGGTGCGGGTCCGGGCCAACGTGGCGCGGATGCAGGCGCACCTCAGCGGCCTCGGCGTCACCTTCCGGCCGCATCTCAAGACCGCGAAGTCGCTCGCCGTGGCGCGTATTGCCATGCCGGCCCCCGAGGGACCTGCGACGGTCTCGACGCTGCGCGAGGCGGAGTGTTTCGCCGCTGGCGGCGTGCGCGACCTGATCTACGGGATTGGTATCGCACCCGACAAGCTCGCCCGCGTCGCGGCGATCCGGGCACAGGAAGGACCTCCAATGAAGGCGAGCCTTGCATCCCCGCTCGTGACCCCGATCCGGCTTAACGCCGCATCATCCGGTGCAGGTCATGCGCCGACGGAGGAGACGACCCCTCTTCGCCCGCGCCGGAACCGCGAGGTGAGTTCCTCGTCCAAGAGCCCGCTTGCCGAGATGCGGCTTATCCCGCGCAGCGCCGGGAGCAGCCGCCATGACCGGCCTACACAAGGTCGCATCAGCCCTCGGGGAGATCGTCCGGCCACTGTTGCGCCCCGTGCAGCACACGGAGGATTCGGACTGTCTCTCCGGTCACTTGATAGGCCGCGATGTAGGGCGTCCCGGTAACGACAAGCTCGCGGGTTCCGGCAATGCGGCCGGGTCGGCCACTTTCGGGAAAGTCCCGAAGACGGCGGGTCGCGGCCACGATCCGCTCGTCGATGACAATGGCGGCCGCAGGGTTGTCGGCCTCGATATGCGTGAAGATGCCGCCGCGATCCGAAAGCGCGAAGGCCGACCAGACGAGCTTCACGATTTCAGTTCGCCGGCCCTGCGCCGGGCCGCAGCGCGCCGCTGCGCGAAATGCGCCTCAGCCTGATCGTCAGGAACGTCGGGCCGGGTGTCGTCCAGCGCCTCAAGGACCTTGGCCCGGAACCAGGCGTCGTGCGCCTCGCTGTTCGTGACCAGCTCGAGGGGGAGCGCACCCTCATTGGCGGTCCGGGTGAGCAGAATGCGCACCGCATCCGAGACCGTAAGGCCCATGTTCTCGAGCACCGCCGATGCGCGATCCCGGACGTCAGCGTCGATGCGTGTCTGAACGAGTGCGTTTGCAGGCATGGTCACCTCCCTTGTCGCAATGTAATGCATTTGAATGACGAATGCCAGCCCGTCAGAGGCCGCCCCTCCCCTCGCATTCGTTCGGCCAGAGGTCGAGTTGGCTGTGATCGGCGGCCGTCGAGAGATCGGCCTGATCGAGCGGAACGCAAGAGCGGTGCAGGAAGACCTCGCCGCGTATGCTGCGCAGGCCGGTGCGAAGCGCCCGGTGACCTCAACGGCGTCGGTCCATGCCTCAGCGTCGCGATCGCCCATATGCCGCCAGCGGGCACCTGCGCACCGATCCCGCCTTCAAGCTCGCCTGCGGTCGCCTGCCGGAGAGCGGCCCCGACCTGATGAGCCAGCCCACCATCTCGCGCCTGGAGAACACACCCGCTCTGCGCGACCTGATCCGGCTCGGCCGCGTCCTGGTCGATGTTTTCTGCGCCCGTTACCCCGCGCCGCCGGCCAGCCTCACCCTGGACATCGACGACACCCTCGATGTGGTGCACGGCCACCAGCAGCTGTCGGTGTTCAACGCTCATCACGATGAGCGCTGCTTCCTGCCCCTCCACGTCTACGACACCACCGCGGCCGGCCCGTCGCGGTGATCCTGCGGCCCGGCAAGACCCCGTCAGGGCGGGAAGTCCGCGGGGGCCTCTGCGCCGGCTGGTGCGGGCCATCCGCCGGCACTGGCCGAGCACCGCGATCACGATCCGGGGCGACGGCCACTACGGCCGCCCTGAGGTGATGGACTGGTGTGAGGACAATGGCGTCGTCTCCGTCTGTGGCCTGAGCGGCAGGCGGGCACTGGCGGCCAAGGTGGAGGATGTCGCGGACCCGATCCGGGTCGAGCGGGCGATCGGCAACAAGGAGGCGGTGCGTGGTTTTGCCGAGACCCGGCACACGGCCAGGTCCTGGCGGCAGGAGCGCCGGGTCGTTGCCCGCATTGAGGCCACCCGGCTCGGTCTCGACATCCGCTCCATCGTCACGAACGTTACGACAGGAACACCGCAGTGGCTCTATGCCAAGGTGTCCTGCGCGCGGGGGCAGGCCGAGAACCTGATCAAGCTGCACAAGACGCAACTCGCGTCGGACCGCACGTCCTGTCGGAGCGCGGCCGCCAACCAGATGCGGCTGGTGCTGCACACCGCGGCCTACTGGCTGATCCTGACCGCGCGCGAGGCTGTGCCGAAGGCGCATCCGCTGGCCTGCGCAGAGTTCGCCACAATCCGGCTGCGGCTGCTCAAACTCGGGGCACGCATCCAGGAGAGCGCCAGCCGGATCCGGCTGGCCTTTGCGGCCGCCTGTCCGGAAGCGGGGTTGCTGCGCCATCTGGCCGGCGTGCTCGCCCCAGCGCCCGCCTGAGCCACGGGGCTGCGATGCCCCGGCAAACCCGTTCCTGTTCCTCCGGCCCTATCCGATCCAACCACATGCAGAGGCGTCCGCGACGGCGCCCGCCGGCGCACGTCCGCACCCCGAAACACCACTTCCCCGCACCCCTCGCGAATAAGACGGGCTAGAGGCGATCCGTGACCAGCACTCGGCCTTTAGCACCGACAGACGTCTTGCCATCCTGACCCTTGATACGGCCACGTAACTCAACAATCTCACCTCGCAATTTTTCGTTCCAGGCTACCTTCACAACCAGCCATTCCAATCGAATAGTTTCATCCGCATAGATTGGTCGACGGAACCGAACACAGAACTCCAAGCCCAACATCGCTCCTTTCTTGGAAAAATGAGAGGCCGTCAGGGCAAGCAGCAGTGAGGTAGCGTGAGGTCCGCTCGCCGTGGGCCGACCGAACCGAGTGGTGGCGGCGTATTCAGCATCGTGGTGTATCGGGTTGTTATCACCCACAGCATCGGCAAATTGGGTGACCTGCGACAACGACAACGTTACTTCGGAGGAAAAACGCTCTCTTGGGTATGCTCTCATAGCCATCTCCTCATAAGTTCCTGACGCCGAACGATCAGTTTTGCATGCCGAGAATGGCTAGATGTGATCTGATAGTGTCCGATGGATCATGCAGTAGCTCTTGCAAGCCCGCTCAAAGAATCGTCGACGGGCTCGGGTGGAATCGACTGCCTCGACAGCCAGGTGCGTACTGTGGCTGCGAGCGTGCAACGACCTGCTCAAGCACATCCACCACAAACTCAGTCTTAACTGCGAGTCGTATTCGTCCTGTCGCTCCGTGGCCATCTACCGCTTGATCCCTCGCTTCTTCGGAATATCGCTTCGATGTCACCGTTTTGCTTCATCTTTTCATAGTATGGATCCTCCGGGAATACCAGCGCGGCTCACTCGCAATTGGTAGTCAGCTGAGTATGCCCTTCACATAAGCACGCGCCACCGCGTGAGGGATATTGGCAGCGTCCAGTTTTTGCATCGCGTTGCGAATGTGAGCGCGTATTGTGCAAACACTGATGCCGAGCTGCACGGCTATGTTGCTACCTCTTTTTCCTTGAGCGAGCAAATGCAGCACTTCTATCTGTCGCTCCGTCAACGAGATTTCGCTAATACGAAGGCTCATATCTATACCTCCACGCTGTGGGCGCTTCTGCCGCAGAGCACGCCCTGGTTTGAAGGAAGACTGCCGGTATCACGGAGTTCCGTTACCAGCTCATCGCAAATCAGATACCGCACCCACCAAATTCAAACTTGTCTCTGATCCTCTACATCGCTGGACAATCTATCTCTGATAGAGACATCCCTCGCACTCTATTACCGATTAGCATCTCACCTTTCCCCCCTTATCTGACAAATAAAGGTATAGAATAGTCTCTATTTTGGGAAGAAACTATATGAAACAGTCTCTATGGAACCGCACTGCGGCGCATTGAGATTGACTTCATGGCGTCCCAATGCAACGGTTTCTCGCCGAACACGAAATCCGATGCGCGCCTTGTCGGGGCTAACCGAATATCCATCGCAAGCGTCGTCGTGGCACAGACGGCCACGGCCAGCGCGTTGATGCAGCAATCACCGGTTTGAGAGTCTTACAAATCATGACGCGCTGTCTGCTGCAACCGCGCGCTGCGCCGAAAGTGCTGCGATGTTGACCAGTTGCTCCCGGTTACAGCCCCATTGCGACAGTAGTGCGTCTACTGCTGTGGAGTCGGCGGTGGCCAACTCGGGGTGTGCTGCCGGCGTGCGACTGAAGCGCGGAGCGGGCGCGTTTTGCGTGACACCGGCGACCGTGACGAACGCATGCCGTGCCCGATTGTGCGGATGTTGAGCAGCTTCCTCGAGTGTCAGCACTGGTGCGACGCACGCGTCACTCCCTGCGAACACAGCACACCATTCATCGCGCGTGCGGGTCATGAATTGCTCGGCGAGGAGTGGTTTCAGCTCCGCCCAGCGTCGCGGATCATGCCCGGCGGGGCTCATGAAGCTGCTGCCACCAAACACGTTCGGATCGAGCCCGGCCTTGGCAATGAGCTCGCCATAGAATTGCGGCTCGAGCGCACCCACGGCCATGAATTTACCATCCTTGGTTTGATAGGTATCGTAGTAGTGCGCGGCGCCCGATAGAAAGTGACTACCGACTTGGTTGCAGCTCAAGCCACGCGCCTGCATCCCCAGAAACATGGCCATCAGCGCGATCGAGCCGTCCACCATCGCCGCATCCACCACCTGCCCTTGTCCGGACCGCTCACGTTCCAACAGCGCGCACACCATGCCGAACGCGAGCAACATGCCACCGCCGCCAAAATCTCCCACCAAATTCAGCGGCGGTACCGGCCGCTCGCCACTCCGGCCAATGGCATGCAGCGCGCCGCTCAACGCGATGTAGTTAATGTCATGTCCGGCGGTGCTCGCGAGCGGCCCGTCCTGCCCCCAGCCCGTCATGCGCCCGTACACGAGCTTTGCATTGCGTTGCAGGCAGTCATCCGGCCCGAAGCCCAGACGCTCTGCCACACCGGGACGGTAACCTTCGAACAAAGCATCGGCGTGCTCGACGATGTCGAGCAGCACACCCACTTGTTGCGGGTCCTTCAAGTCCAGCGCCAAGCGCAACCGATTGCGTTGCAATGGATCGTGAGCATCGGCGCTCGCCCCATGACGTTCGACTCTGAGCACTTGTGCACCCAGGTCTGACAGCAGCATGCCGCAGAACGGTCCTGGACCGATCCCGGCCATTTCAATGACACGAAAGCCCTTGAGCGGTCCCATTCAGATCACCTCTTGATCGGCTTTACCATTCCGCAACGACAGCTTGCCGCGCGAGCCATTGCACGCGCAGTAATCAATTCTGATGATGGATCAGGTTGGCAACTCTGCCGCACGGTTATTGGAACAATAGTCAGTTGTGCCCATGTCATTCCTGATTATTGTGCATTGCATGGACGCTCTCTATATATATCCATGCAACTTCGTTCATTTCCCAGGTAAGCTGTTTCGCAGTTGTTAGAGTTTACGCGTGCGGACTTGGATGGGTGCTACTTACCGACTTTTGCGCAAGGCTTCGCCATCCAAAGAAGAACCTTACACAGCAGTGAGGAAAAGCGTTATGTTGAGCTACGTCAATGGAACGAGCGACCAACCTTTGTTGTATCAAACGGTCGGTGCGACGCTTGAGCACGCCGCCGAGCGCTGACCTGCGCGCGATGCGCTGATCATCCCACAGCAAAATATTCGCTGGTCATGGCAGCAACTGAACGACGCGGCGGACCGACTGGCGCGCGGCTTCCTGGGCCTCGGGCTGAAACCCGGTGATCGCATCGGCATCTGGTCCCCGAATCGCGTCGAATGGGTCGTCACACAGTTCGCCTCCGCCAAGGCTGGACTCATTCTCGTTACCATCAATCCCGCCTATCGTGTCAGCGAGCTCGAGTCCGCGCTGAACAAGGTGGCAGCGAGCGCGCTCGTGCTCGCGCCTTCGTTCAAGACCAGCAACTACGTTGCAATGATTCGCCAGCTCGCGCCTGAGCTCGGCACCGGCGTTGCTGGAGATCTAAAGCTTGCTCGCCTGCCGCGTTTGCGATCAGTCGTGCTCATGGGCGATGAGGTGGTCCCAGGTTTCATCGCGTACGACTCGTCGCCACGGGATGCCGGCGCAAGCGATGACCTGCAACAACTCGCAACGCAGTTACAACCCGAAGATCCCATCAACATCCAATTCACGAGCGGCACGACGGGCTTGCCGAAAGGCGCGACGCTCACGCATCACAACATCGTCAACAACGGTTACTTCGTGGCGCGACGCCAGCAGCTTACGGAACGCGACCGCTTGTGCATTCCCGTGCCGCTCTATCACTGTTTCGGCATGGGTATGGGTGTGCTCGGTTGCACGACGCACGGTGCGGCGATGATCTTTCCGGGAGAAGGCTTCGACCCGCTTGCAGTCCTGCAGGCCGTCCATCGCGAGCGCTGCACGGCACTGTATGGCGTACCGACGATGTTCATCGCCGAGCTGGATCACCCGGAATTCAATGCCTATGACCTAAGCTCGTTGCGCACCGGCATAATGGCTGGCGCACCCTGCCCGGTCGAGATCATGAAGCGCGTGGTCGCGCAGATGCACATGCGTGAAGTGACGATTTGCATGGGTACGACAGAAATGAGCCCTATCACCTTTCAGAGCAGGTCCGACGATACATTGGACCGACGCGTCTCGACTGTTGGCACGATCCATCCGCACGTCGAAGCGAAGCTCGTGGATACGAACGGACGCGTCGTCCCCGTCGGCGTGCGCGGCGAACTGCTCACGCGTGGTACGGCGTCATGCAGGGCTATTGGGATGAGCCGCAGAACACCGCCGAGACCATCGACCCGAACGGCTGGGTACACACCGGCGATCTCGCCATCTTGGACGAGGTAGGGTACCTCAAGGTCGTCGGCCGGATCAAGGATTTGATTATTCGCGGCGGCGAAAATATTTCGCCGAAGGAGATCGAGGAGTTTTTGTATGGGCATCCGAAGATTCAGGAAGTGCAGATCTTCGGCGTGCCCGATCAACGTTTGGGCGAAATCGTTGCCGCATGGATCAAGCTCAAACCCGACGTGGAGTGTACAGTCGAGGAAGTGCTACAGTATTGCCGCGACAACATCGCTCACCACAAGGTGCCGAAACACGTCTGGTTCGTCGCGGAAATCCCCATGACCGTAACGGGTAAGCCTCAGAAGCACATCATGAGGCAGACGATGGTCGAAAAGCTCGGGTTGCAGGAGGACCAAGCCGGCTGAGGTGTTGCCATGAGTCAAGATTCATCAAGTGGGTGATGTGGTGCACCGTTACTCATGCCTTCAACAACGCACTCATGGGGAGAGTTGCAGTGAAAACCACCCTCGTGCTGTTTGGTGTTGGCCACATGGGTTCGGCCATCGCCCGCGGAATGTTGCAGACCGGAAACACTGATCTTCGAATCATTGACCCAGATCTCAGCGCGCTTCAAGAGTTCAGTGCGCTCGGAATCCGCACTGATACTGCTTGTTTAAGTTTGGCACCGAATGACGTGCTCATGTTGGCTATGCCGCCGCAGGTCTTTGGCGCTTTCTCATCGGACACTCCATGCGTACATCATCATCAGGGGTTGGTCATTTCTGTGATGGCCGGCATTCGGATCAGCAGCATCCAGCAGATGCTGGGTACTCAGAACGTAGTCCGCTCAATTCCCAATACTCCTTCGGAGGTCTTCGAAGGGATGACTGTCTACTGCCGGTCTTCATCGGTAGGCGAGAACCTCGCTCGAAAGGCACGGGACGTCCTTGAATCGTTCGGTCGAGCAGTCGAAGTCAGTGACGAGGCGCTGATAGATCCTGCCACTGCCCTGTGTGGGGGAGGTCCGGCATTCGTCGCCTACTTTGCCGACGCATTGCAAGAGTTTGGCATCAAGGCTGGTCTTTCAAAGGATGCCGCGCTTGCAATCACGATTCAGCTTCTGCGGGGCACTTCAGCACTGTTGGCGACCACAGGCAAACCTGTGATGCAACTTTGCCGCGAGGTCATGACACCCGGTGGTACGACCGAGCGGGGTATCTGGCACTTTGACGACGAAGGCGTTGGCCGTACGGTCCTGGACGCTCTTTCCAAGTCATCCGCACGTTCGCGCGAGCTTGGGCTCGCAATTACTGAGTCCCTTTCTCAGTTCGAGGTGGCAAAATGATCGGAGTAAGCGACAAGAGTTGGCTGGTCGACCTACTGTCGACCGTTGCCCCAGACAGACCGGATCTAGTGCCGGAAATTGCTGCGGACAGCGACAAGCACATCTATTCCACCTACTTCGGTCTTGGCCATCAACTGAAAATGCACGACAGGCCAGGTGTGTTCAAAGTGAGCCTCGCCGGCATGGCGCTCGGAAGCTATTTGCTCAAAGGCTTAGCTCAGGACGAGCTGACAGGCAGATTGCTGGACCTGGGCACGGGAAGCGGCATCTTGGCTCTCCTGTTGCGAAGCTTGGGGGCCCATGACATCACCGCGTCGGACGTCAGCACCAGCGCTGTTGGCTTGGCTCTCGAAAACGAGAGTCTCAACTTTCGTAGCAGTCGAATTCGCTTCTTCTCAGGTGATCTTTTCGTGGGTCTGCCAGAGGGGGACCGCTATGACACGGTGATTTTTAATCCGCCAGGTTGGCGCACACCATCGGAGAAGCTCCTCGACCGCTTACGCGGGAACGAGGATGGTATCGGTATGACGCCCGAAACCATGTTCTACGGAGATGAACTGCTGCTGAGGTTCCTCAAGGATCTGCCGGACAGAATGAACCGTACGGGCCGGGCGATCGTCGGGCTGAATTCCCTGGTAGGAATCCGCGATGTCTTGGCTCGCTACAAGGCCTTCTATCCAACGGGCGCACCGTTGCAGTTCCAGCTTCTGGAGCGCCACTCGCTACCCTTGCTCTTCTACTCCCCAGGCTGGAAGCGCGCAGAGCCCTTTCTCCGTGAGGAGTTCGAAGCGTGGCGTGACTCGTATGGCGCCGCTTATACCATCGACGGGCAAGGTCGGCTGTACTGGTCTTATGAGGTAGTCGAATGCAGACGCGCGCCGACAGCTTTGGGCTAGAGGTTCGTGCTGCCGCAACAGGGGTTTCATCGAACGTAATCCTCGGGGCTTCGTCGCCGAGCCTTTGATCGAGAGTTGGCGAAGGTGACGGAGAACAAGTCAATGAAACAATATGACGTCGTCGTTATCGGCCTTGGCATCATGGGAGCTGCTGCAACCTGGCGCGCAAGCCTGCTCGGCGCAAACGTATTGGCAATCGAGAAGGGCGGACCCACCCATCGAGGAGGTTCGTCGCACGGTGCAACCCGCATCTTTCGACAGGCGTACTGGGAAGGCCAGAGCTATCTGGGTCTGCTCTCACTGGCGGATAAAGGCTGGCGAGAGCTGCAGAACGCCTCCGAAACTCGCCTTATTGTCCAGACTGGCGGTCTGTTCATCGGCCCCAGGAGTACGGGCATTGTTGCTGGCAGTCTTAGCACTGCCGTACATGGCCTAATCGAACACGAGCACCTAACTGCTGCCAGTGTTCGAGAACGGTTCCCACAATTTTGCGTAGGCGACGACATGTAAGCGGTCTATGAGCCCGGCGCCTATGCTGTTCTCGCTGAAGAAGCTCGGCTACAGATGCTCAATGAGGCAGTGAGTCGAGGCGCGCAACTCTCCTATGGTGAAGAGGTCGGATTAATTGCCAGCAATGCTGGTCGACCCACAGTCACCACTCGGTCTGGTCACTCAATAGTCGCTGGTTCTGTTCTCGTGTGCGCGGGAGCAGCAAATGTCGTGTTGCTTCCAGAACTTGCTTCTGTTCTCCAACCTAAACGAGTGCCAATCTACTGGTTCGAGCCTCGCCTTGGCTGCGAAGCGAGGTTTAGTCCAAGAGCTCTTCCCGTTTTTTTGTACGAAGCGAAAGACGGTGCCTTGCTATACGGTATTGCTGCGGGAATGTCTGCGGAATCCGGCGTGAAGATCGGATTCCACAACCGACAGCACGTTACGTATGCGTCAAGCGAGGAACCGGCTCCCGGAATGGAGTCGTATGCACGTGAGATCGAAAGTTACGTGGCAGAGATCTTTCCTGACCTCGTGCCATCGACGGTTAACGGCAAGTGGTGCATTTACACCTTGACGCCCGATGAGTCGTTCATCTTTGATCGAAGCTCCAATCATCCAAACGTCTTCCACGCGAGCGCCTGCTCAGGGCATGGTTTCAAGTTTGCGCCGGCGATCGGCGAAGTCTTGGCGGAACGAGTTATGGGGCTGCAGTCTTCAGTTGATCTTGGAGCGTTCGCTCTTGATCGTTTCAGCGGCCGCGCCTGATGGCCGGTTGCCGATGGAGCCTGCGCGGCGCCAACGCGCGTCGATGGTGTCGAATCCCAGCTAATCGGGGTGCGCAAGCAACGCGCCCGCCGCAAGGCCGTTGGCACGCGGGCGCCGATCCTCGTGGAGGCAAAGCCGAACGCGCGCTGGTCGATCGATTTCGTCCACGACCAGTTTGCCGGCGGCCGGCGCTTTCGCATCCTCAACGTCGACGACGACGTCACCAAGCAATGCCTCGGCGCCATCCCGGACACATCGATCTCGGGCCGGCGCGTGGCGCGAGCTGACGGCGATCCTCGATCGGCATGGCAAGCCAGACATGATCGTCAGCGACCACGCTACCGAGTTCACCTCGAACGCCATGCCCGTCTGGTGCCGCGGCACGGCCGTCGAGTGGCACTTCATCGCGCCCGGCTAGCCGATGCAGAACGGCTCGGTCGAGAGCTTCAACGGCCGCATGCGCGACCAACTGCTCAACGAGACCCTGTTCTTCGATCTCGACGATGCCCGCGCCAAGATCGCGGCCTGGGTTGCCGACCACGAACTCGATCGACCTCACTCGGCGATGGGCTATCTCACGCCTGCGGCCTACGCCGACAACTTCTCAGCAGCAGACGACCGGCTCCGCAACCCCGGCCAGCTCCGCCGACCGTCCGTTGCTCCAGGGGCCGGTCACACGGCGAATAACGCGGAGCATAACAATGCAAATCAGGTACAGCGAGTACAACACGGATTCCGGCAGCGGGACATACGATCGCCTCCGGCAGATCGCGCGTCATCGAACAGCGTCGTCAAAGCGCGCCACGGTAGAGCCGCTTTCGATTCCTCAGCGCGACCTGACCAACCTGATATTCGATCTCTTTCGCGGATTTCGAAGCAATGCCTTCATCGGGCTATCGGAGAGAGCGACGAGGCGCATTCAGAAACCCGGTCGCTGGAAAGAGGTGTCGTGCAGCTCGCTCATCTGCGAAATCGTGACAGACAAATTGGTGCGCAAAGGGCCATTGAGCGACAACGGGCGGCTGGCGCGGTGTGAGCAGATACAGCGTGCCGTTGAGCGAGGAAGCGTTAGGTTCGCGATCCTTCTCCTGCCGTTTCGAACCCCGTCACCACTCAAGCACCGTGTTGGTTTGCCCGATCTCGGAGAAATCTACACCCTGGTTCTACTGGAGTCGATCGCGAAGGCCTGTGAGCATGCGCAGGAAAGCATGATCGCCAAGGCGCGCGTTGTTGCGACCTCGCTGTCCAGCGCGCAACTTGATTCCTACGGTCCGCGCGAGGCGTCGTTCTCTCCCACCAACGTCAACTGTGACGAGATTATGGCGCAGGCGTTCGCGATTGTCGAAGCGCAGTCGCTATCCCGCGCAGAGGCTGCCAAGCGCAAGCGGTGCATCAGAGAATCGCTGTTCAATCGAAAGGCACACAAGATTCGTGACGCGCGTTCGTTCGCGGAGCTACTCGCGGCGCTATCGAAGTGGTCGCTTTCGCTGGAAGCGTTCGCTGCGTTTCGGAATGGAGAGGTCGTGCCCGTCAGTATCCTGGCTATCCAAGACGCAGAAAGATATCCCTGCTATTCAGATCTCAGCCATGCCGTCGTCGCAGAGTACCGCTCTTTCTTGATGAAGATGACAGATCTTTTGGACATCGAGCGGCGCCATCTCGACTTGGTTGCCTATCGTGATGTTGCAGAGCGGACCGACGAGACGGCGCAGAGGCGGCGAGATGCCTTCTATGAGAACAGGTTACAGGCACTGCGCGCTCCAATAGCGGCGGGTCTGTCGCGGTTGCTCTTGTGCTGCGGGAAAGAAAAGTTTACGCAGTGCCTTCGCGAGGTCGACGCGGATGGGATTGTTGGGCCGCTATTCGAGCCGCTTCTGCTCTCGGTGCAGCATCCTCGGCTCGCGGAGTGCGCGCTAAAATGGGATCGCGAATATGAAGAAGTCTTCTTCCAATGCATGACGAATATCTACGATCCGTCTGAGGATGCAGAATTAGAACAACTGCGACAGCACCTCATCCAGAGAACCTTGGAGGCGGCGTGCCAGTATTGCGCTGCCTACGAGGCGAACACGGGTCTGAAGAACGGGGATAGGTTCGATGATGTGTCGATCCGTTTCCCGAATACGCTACGCATGTCGATCCACAGCAAGAGCGAGTCGATGGGACAATTCTCGATTTCCGTATCTCCGACCAAGACTCGAACGCCATGGCATGGAACGGCGGCGCTCAGTGGGAGCAGCGATGGTGCGCCGATTGTTCTATCGATTGACCTGGCCGGCGGTCTGGAAGCGACCGGAAAATATGCTGCGGTAGTGGTCGAGGCTGAAGATGGATCCCAGCGGTCGGGACCCTTTGAAGGGCATGCCTACTGCGGGCAGCCGATCTTCTATCTTTCGGCCGATCTTCTGTCCACGGACCGGGAAGGAGGACCAGGCGCAATCTGGCGTGAACTGGCTTTTCGAGGTCTGCGCGGTTTTACGCAGGCGGCACAATGAGCATTGCTAACAGGCTGGGGAAAAAGAGCCTGGGTGGCTGCCTTGATCTCTGGTGGCGGTGGGTCTCTGGTTGCCATTTTGGCTCATGGGCGGCGGGAAAGCGGCCTTCTTGCCCTGCTTGCTGCTCATGAGGGCGATACGAGGAGCTTGGGTAGCCTGATCAGGTTGTAGGCTGCCATTGTGAAGGTGAACTGCCAGCCGACGCGGTCGATCCCGCGATGACGCGTCTTGCGCATGCCGAACAAACGGCTGCACGCGACCGCGTTAGGAAACGCGGCGCGTGAGCAATGGCGTTGGGCGGTAAAAAAGAGAGTGCGATGGAGCCACGTCTCAACATAGTCACACTTGGGGTTCGTGACCTCGTCAAGGCGGTTGCGTTCTATCGTGACGGTTTAGAATGGCGTCAATCGAGCGCGAGTGTCGGTGACTTCGCGATCTTCAAGCTCTCCACGGGCACCGCTGTGGCCCTGTATCCTCGTCGTCTCCATGCTGTTGATGCAAAAACAAAAGACCACGGTGGTTTCGGAGGGATCACACGTGCCCAAAATGTTTCAGCAAAGAAGCATCTTGTGCTATCGTAAGCCGTAAAGGCATGGCGGCATGCCTTTGAAATCATCTGAAGATGCTGAATGGGGCGGGTATTCCGGCTACTTCGCGGACCCTGACGGACATTGTTCGGGAGGTTGCATGGAATCCGTTCTTCGTTATTGAGCAACGTTGTATTCAGCTGCCCGACTAGACGCGACGCTGCCCAAGCAAGCCGTCCAACAGACGCGTAAGACAACGCACGTCGCTGAAGGCGGATGTGATGCGCGCTGAACTAGAAAGCCCTGCCAGCGGAGAACCCAGTTGATCACATCTTCTGCCCCCGGACGGAGCGTTTCGACATTTGTGCCCGACTCGCCTGCGGCGTGGCGGCGATTGCTGATCGCCCTAGCAATAGCCGCAGTCGGCACCGTCGGCACATGGTCGGTCGTGGTCGTGCTGCCAATGGTGCAGGCCGAACTCGGCGTCACGCGCGGCGCCGCATCGCTGGCATACACCTTGGCGATGATCGGCTTCGCCCTCGGCGGCGTCGTCACAGGCCGCCTGACGGACCGCCTCGGCATCATTCCCGCGATGGGAATGGGCATTCTGTCTCTGCTGTTCGGTTATCTCGGCGCCGGTATTTCGACGGCGCTGTGGCAATTCGCCGTGGCGCATTTCTTCATCGGACTGGGCGCATCGGCGACCTTCGCGCCGTTGATGGCAGAAGCGTCGCGCTGGTTCGTGCGCCGGCGCGGAATCGCGGTGGGGATCGCCGGCAGCGGCTACTATCTCTCCGGCGCCTTCTGGCCTCCGCTCATCGAGCGGGGCATAGCCCAATATGGCTGGCAGATGACGCACATCGCCCTCGGCATTCTCTGCGGGGCCGCGATGACGGTGCTCCTCCTCATCCTCCGGTTGAGCATTGGCAGGTCGCAGCAGCGCTCGCTCGGCACCGAGGGTCGCCCGAGCGTCGATATCGATCTCAGCCCCAACGCTCTGACAGCCGTTCTCTCGGTCGCGAGCTTTTTCTGCTGTACGGCCATGGCGGTGCCACAGGTGCATATCGTCGCCCTTTGCGGCGATCTCGGTTACGGCGTCGCGCGCGGAGTGGAAATGCTGTCGCTGATGCTGGCCTTCGGCGCCGTCAGCCGGATCGGCTCGGGCTTAATAGCCGATCGACTCGGCGGGCTCGCGACATTGCTGATCGGCTCGGTGGCGCAAGCCTCGGCGCTCACAATGTATCTGTTCTTCGACGGCCTCACGCCTCTCTATGTGGTCTCCGCCTTGTTCGGCCTGTTCCATGGGGGAATCGTGTCGAGCTATGCCATCATCGTTCGCGAGACGATGCCTACGAGAGAAGCGGCAACGCGCGTCGGCACGGTGATTATGGTCTCTTTGTTCGGCATGTCGTTCGGCGGTTGGATCTCCGGCGTGATCTTCGACATGACTGGGTCGTATAAGGTGGCCTTTCTGAATGGGCTGGGATGGAACGCGCTGAATGTCGCAACAGTGCTGCTATTGCTGTTGCGCTCGCGCCGTCGCGCCGCTTTTGCCTGATCCGACCCGCACGGTTATCCTCGAATTCCGATCCCCAAGCCCGAAACGTTGCCTAGCTCGGGCTCGCGACAAACAGCGCGGCTGGACATCATCCTCCGTGCATCATCGCCGAAATGAGGCGCGAGGGGCGCGCCTCTCGCTCCAATTGGCCCGGTTAGACGGTCGGCTCGATTTGGGCGTGTCGCACACTCGGGTACAGGCCGCAGAAGGGTCTACTCGGTCCCTCTTTCACGCTTTGTTCGCGACGGGAAGTCCGAAGCAGTGCGCGAGCAGCTGGTTCTGCTCGCGCACGGTCCACGCCCCAGCAAAGCCGAAGCCCTTGCGCAGCCACCGCATGGCTTTGACGCCCTGGATCGTGCGCCGGGCCGTGTTGAACGACCGGAAGCCCCCGACCCGCGGCATCGGCCTCTTGACCCGAACGTGGTCGCTCTCAATGCCCTGCTGCAGGTGCTTGGTGACGTGGTGGGTCGGTGCGCGGGGCAGCAGGCCCTCCTCGTGGCTCTCGGCGATCGCCGGCGGGTAAGGACCAGCACCATCGGTGCCGATGCGATCCGGGGCGAGCAGCGGCTCAGCCGAGAGCATCTTGCGGAAGAACCGCTTGGCCGCATCGAGATCACGGTGGGCGGTGAGGAGGAAATCGACCGCTTCGCCGTGCTTGTCGATGGCCCGGTAGAGATAGCGCCACTGGCCGCGGACGCGGATGTAGGTTTCATCCACGCGCACGGATCCGCAATGTGGTTTGCGGAACCGGCGCAGCCGACGCTCGAGGGCGGGGGCGTAGGCCAGGACCCACCGGTTGAGGGTGGAGTGGTCCACCTCCAACCCGCGCTCCAGCAGCATCTCCTCGATGTCACGGTAGCTCAGGGCGTACTGTAGATACCAGGAGACGGCCTGGACGATGAGGGTTGCCTGGAAGTGCCGGCCCTTGAAGGGGCTTGTCCCGTTGATTGGGCGCTGGCTTGCGGAGGGCTGGCGCGCAGCGTAGCCGGGTCGCATGACCGTGCTCTCGTACTCCGGCTACCGCTTCCCGCGTGACATCATCCAACGCGCTGTGTGGTTGTATCTCCGGTTCACCCTCCGCTTTCGCGACGTCGAAGAACTCCTGGCCGAGCGGGGGATCACAGTGACGTACGAGAGCATCCGACGCTGGGTTCTCACCTTCGGTCCGACGATCGCACGCGGGCTGCGAGCCCGCCGCCCCAAGCCGCACGCGCGATGGCACCTCGACGAGGTGTTCGTGCGCATCAGCGGCACGCAGATGGACCTGTGGCGGGCCGTGGACGCCGAAGGCGAGGTGCTGGACGTGCTGCTCCAGACCAAGCGGGACAGGCGCGCGGCTCAGAAGCTGATGCGCAAGCTTCTGAAGAAGCAGGGCATGGCACCGGAGACCTGGGTCACGGACAAGTGCCCGGCCTACGGAGCCGCGCTTCGTGAGATGAAGCTGAGCCGAGTGGATCACGTCCAGCGCAAGCGGGCGAACAACCGGGCGGAGAGCTCGCATGTGCCGGTGCGACGACGAGAGGCGAAGTTGCAGGGCTTCGAGTCGCCTGGCTCAGCCCAGCGGGTCTTGTCGATGCCCGCGGCCACCTACAACACCTTCACCGTTCCTCGTCACCTCGTCTCGGCTCGCACGCACCGGCTCTTCCGAGCCGAGGCGTTCGCGATGTGGCGCGGTGCGGCGGGCGCGCCGGCCTGAAAGGGGCCAACGTCGGTTTTCTCGCGGCTATTCCGACAACGTGACAAGCCCCCGAGAATGCGGCAGGTACGGAATAGCCGGCATTCTCGACGGCGCCGACGAGCTTGCTGCGATCAACTGGCGCGTTGGTCGTGATGCTCGCGCGCTCGGTCGCTAAATTGACCGAGACCGTCTCCACCCCGGGGATGGCCTTCAGGGCCCTCTCGACACGTCCCACGCAGGATGCGCAGGTCATGCCCTTGATGGGCAGTGAGATTGACGCGGTGGAAAGGTTCGCAGGTCGAACGGGGGCATTCATAGCCACCTCCTTTCTCGTTCGGGAATTTTGCGTTTCGGGCTTCCAATCGTGGGAAGTCGGGTCCGACACGCCCGCGACGTGATCACAGGCGCACGCTTCGCAATCTCAGCGAGTTCCCGATGACGCTGACCGACGACAGGGCCATGGCCGCGGCCGCGATGATCGGCGAAAGCAGGATGCCGAAGGAGGGATAAAGAATGCCCGCCGCCACGGGCACGCCGGCCGCGTTGTAGATGAAGGCGAAGAACAGGTTTTGGCGGATGTTCTTCATCGTCGCCCGGCTGAGCTGCAGCGCACGCTCGATGCCCTGAAGATCCCCTTTCAACAGCGTGACGCCGGCGCTTTCGATCGCCACGTCCGTGCCCGTCCCGATGGCAATACCCACATCGGCAGCCGCGAGCGCCGGAGCGTCGTTGACGCCGTCTCCGGCCATTGCCACGACCCGGCCTTCCTTGCGCAGCCGCGCGACGATCGCGCTCTTGTCCTCGGGAAGGACCTCCGCTTCCACCTCGGAGATGCCGAGCCTGCGGGCGACGGCCTGTGCGGTCGTTCTGTTGTCGCCGGTCAGCATCACCACCCGGATGCCCCGCGCGGTCAGCTCCCGGACGGCCTGAGGCGTTGTGGCTTTCACCGGGTCGGCGATGGTGAAAAGCCCGGAAAGGACGCCGTCCGTCGCCATGAAAATCACCGTGGCCCCTTCGTCGCGGAGCTCTTCGGCCTCGGCGCTCATGGCGGAGATGTCGACCCCTTCCTCGCCCATGATCGTATGACTGCCGAGGATCAGCTTCCGCCCCTCCACCATGCCGGTCACGCCCTTGCCGACCGGACTGTCGAAATCCTGCGCATCGCCGAGAGCAAGGTTGCGCTCGAGCGCGGCGTTGACGACGGCGAGCGCAAGCGGATGCTCGCTGGAGCGTTCGAGGGTCGCGGCCTGACGAAGCAGCTCGGTCTCCGAGATGCCCTCGGCCGGAACGATCGCCGTGACTTTCGGCCGCCCCTCCGTCAGCGTGCCGGTCTTGTCGACCACCAGCGTATCGACCTTCTCGAAGCGTTCCAGGGCCTCGGCGTTCTTGATCAGAACGCCCAGCCCCGCGCCACGGCCGACGCCCACCATGATCGACATCGGCGTCGCGAGGCCGAGCGCGCAGGGGCAAGCGATGATGAGGACGGCGACGGCCGCCACGAGCGCATGAGCAAGGCGTGGTTCTGGCCCGACGAGGAACCAGGCAAAGAAGGCGATGATTGCGATCACGATGACCGCGGGCACAAACCAGCCGGAGACGTCATCCGCCAACCGCTGGATCGGCGCACGCGAGCGCTGCGCGTCGGCGACCATGCGCACGATCTGCGAGAGCATGGTGTCGCGACCGACCTTGGCGGCCTCCATCACGAAGCCGCCCGTCTGGTTCATCGTCCCGCCGATGAGCTTCGCACCGGGCGCCTTGGTCACCGGCATGGACTCGCCGGTAATCATGGATTCGTCGACGGAACTGCGCCCTTCGAGCAGCGTGCCATCCACCGGAACCTTTTCGCCCGGTCGCACGCGCAGCCGGTCGCCGACAACGACCGCATCCAGCTCGATGTCCTCGTCGGTCCCATCCGCCTTCACCCGGCGCGCAGTCTTCGGCGCGAGATCGAGGAGCGCGCGGATCGCGCCGCCGGTCTGCTCGCGGGCGCGCAGCTCGAGCACCTGGCCCAGGAGGACCAGCACGGTGATGACGGAGGCCGCCTCGAAATAGACCGCGACCGACCCGCCCATCGTGCGCAGCGTCTCCGGGAAGATGCCCGGCATGACCGTCGCCACGACGCTGTAGACCCAGGCAACGCCCGTGCCCATGGCGATGAGCGTGAACATGTTGAGGTGTCGGGTCACCAGCGACTGCCAGCCGCGCTCGAAGAAGGGCCACCCTGCCCACAGCACGACCGGCGTGGCGAGAACGAGCTGCACCCAGTTCGATATCTGGGGGCTGAGCCACATGTGCAGGTCGATCAGGTGCCCGCCCATCTCCAGCAGGAAGACCGGCAGCGTCAGCACAAGGCCCACCCAGAAGCGCCGGCGCATGTCGAGGAGTTCGGCGCTCGGGCCGGTCTCCAGCGTCGGCGTTTCCAGCTCGAGTGCCATGCCGCAGATCGGGCAGTTGCCCGGTTGCGGCTGGCGGATCTGCGGATGCATGGGGCAGGTGTAGATGACGCCCTCAGCGACCGGCGCAGCCTTGCGCGGCATCGCCTTGCCGGCCGCATAGGCGGCAGGATCGGCGTCGAACTGTCCTTTGCACCTGACCGAGCAGAAGTGATGGGTCTGGCCACCGTACTCGGTATGATGAGGGGTGGTTGCCGGATCGACGTCCATACCGCAGACCGGATCCTTCGCGGTCCCGGCCGGGGGCGATTTCTTGTGGTGATGGGACCCATGGCCTTCACGGTGATGCGCGTGCTGGTGATTAGACATCGGCGGGCATCTCCTAGCGCGCGTAAGCGACGGAGGTCATCATCCCAGCCGCCATGTGATAGAGGTGGTGGCAATGCAGCGGCCAGTGCCCTGCATTGTCCGCATCGAACGCGACCGTGACGGTCGCCATCGGCGGCACCAGGACCGTATCGCGAACCGCTCCCGAGAAACGGGCGCCGTTGATATCGACGACCTGGAAGTGATGGCCGTGCAGATGCATCGGATGCGCCATCATCGACATGTTGTGCATCGAGATCTCGACGCGGTCGCCCTGCTTCACACCGAGCCCATCGCCTGCGCCCTCGATGTTCCAGGTATAGCCGGACATTGTTCCGGTCAGCATCAGCGCGAAGGTCCGGTCTGCCTGCCGTACCGCCAGCGGCTGCACGGGTCGCAGCCGCTGCTCGAGCGCAAGGTCGAGGACCGGCCCCTTGCCCGCCCCGGTCGTGTCGATCTTTCGCACGCTGGCGCCGGCCGAAGCGAGGATGATGCCGGTCCGCTCCGGAGCGCCCTCCCTGAGCGCGAGCACCGGAAGGGCGCCTCCGTCGCGCGGCACTTCCACACGAAGATCGATCCGCTGCCCCATGGAGACCGGAAAGGTGCGGCCGGCGACCGGCTGCACGTCCTGCCCGTCAACCGCGATCAGCGTGGCGTCGAGCGAACCGGTATCGACGGTGAAGGCGGTCGCGGTCGCACCGTTGATGATGCGCAGCCTGACGCGCCCGCCCTTCTCGACCTGCACGACCTCAGGGTCGGCCAGCGTTCGGTCGTTGGCGAGATAGGCATCGTACTCGATATCGTTGAGGTCCATCGTCCCATGGTCCATCGTCCCAGAGCCCAACGCACCGGGTTTCATCGCGCCATGGTTCATCGTGCTCATGTTCGTTCCGCCATGAGCGCCGCCATGCCCCTCCTTGCCCTTGAGATCGGCGAGCAGCTCTTCCGGTGACTTGAACGAGAAATCGTGCAGCAGGATCACGACCTCCTGCTCGTCTTGCTTCAGGTCCTCGGCAGTGCGCACGATGAGCGGTGCGGCAAGAAGGTCCTGCTCCTGCAGCGTATGAGCGTGCATCCAATGGGTGCCGCCTTTCCCGACCGGAAAGCTGTAGCGCCGCGTCTCAGCCGGCTCCAACATGGCCGCAGGATTGTTCGGGACGCCGTCCTGCTCCCAGGGCGGCGTGAGCCCATGCCAGTGGATCAGCGTCGGCGCGTCGATCTTGCTTTCGAGAGCGACGTCGAAGCGATCGCCCGCGTTGAACGTCAGGCCGGATCGCCCGTGCGGCCCAACCAGACCGAAAACGCGGGCAGAACGGCCGTTCACATCGAGCGTGCGACTGACGAGGGTGAGTGAAGCGGAATTTGGTGCGGCGGCGAACGCTGCCGCACCAAACGGGTGCGTTAGGCCGACGGCCCCACTCGCGACGGCGCCCGCGGAAAGGCCTTGCAGAAAGTCACGACGTGTCATGTGTCTGTCCTCACAGAGTGGCGGCCGTTGACGAAGCGGACGAGCCGCAGGGTCGCAGCCGCGAAAGGGCGCCAGATCGCTTGTCCGCCCGGCATCGGAACGGGCCGATCGGCAGCCTCATTCCCGCGCAAGGAATCTGGCATCGTTGGCCGGCGGGTGAGGACCTGGTGCCCGCAGAGCGCGAACGCCGTGGAGCGCGATCTGGCATCGTCACGGCGACGCCGGATCGTGACACGACCATCTGTCTGGCTCCTTTTTCACACGACAAAGACCTACCTCCGCTCCATTCCGATCCCCGGCAGCGTGCAGGTTCCAACGGTGGGAAGGTCAAGGCCATATTATCGTTTTAGGGGGTTGACCTTCCAACGGTGACAAGCCCCAATTGTCTCGGAGGCGATGTAAGGAGACCTCCATGTATCACTTCAATATTCCCGACATGACCTGCGGCGGTTGCGCTAGGTCGGTCACCAAAGCGCTGCAGAGCGTCGATGCCAACGCCCGGATCGACACCGATCCGGCAAAGCGGGAAGTCCGCGTCGAAAGCTCGGCCGACGAAGCCGCTTTCCGTGCCGTTCTGATGCAGGCGGGCTACCCGGCAGACGAAAAGCTTCCAGCAGCCTGAGCATCTTCGCCGGGCGTCAAGCCGGGCGCACTCGGCGTAGTGAGCTGAGACACCGAGGCGCCCACTGAACGGCCTCTGAACCGTCCGCAACTGAAAAGGTCATTATTTTGCCACAAACGATACCCGCCGCATGATTGCGGGACCGGGTAGAAAACTATTTGGCCTGTGCCCCCCCTTGCACTTGCGTCACCCACACAATGCCGTATGGTCAGCTGTCATGAATCGTGGCTGCCGCACGTTCTGGGCTCTCCTCACCGCGCTCGCTGTTTTCCTGGCGAACGCGAGCTGGGCAATTGACAGTGCCGCCCTTGCACACGGCGCGGCGCCGGTTCATGCCCATCCGTCCGCATCCAAGCATTCGAGCGCCACGGACGGGTACCAGCACGACGAAATGAAGACGGGGGTCGCCGCTCACTGCGCTGACGAAGGGCGGTCAGGCTGCGAACCCGACGGCAATGCTGGGGACCGCGCGCAGTCTTGCTGTGGCACGATAGCCTGTCATGCTGTCATCCCGGCAACGAGCTGCGAGACAGCCTTCACCCCCTTGATCCGGAGCATTCGAGCCTTGCCGTTTGACGACACCGTCAAGCAGCAAATGCTTGGTCGTCTTGATCGCCCTCCTCGGTCCGCCGGCGTGTAAACGTCGGCCGGTAACCATGGCGATCTGAACCTCTGACGGATCCTATCCGTCACAACGTCCTGTCCCCGGATATCAGCCGACGTCCTTCGTGGCTGCGCCCAGCGCCGCCGCTGAAGGGTGCCATCCAAAGCCGAGCAGCGCCGCTCGCTCGGCCGACCTGGCTGATCTTCGAGGGACATAATGAAATTCATCTTCCTGATGGCGACGGCTGTCGTCCTCTCCTCCTGTGCTGAATTCCCAGCAATTCAGGTAGGAGCCGACCCCGCCGATCCCCGCGCGCCTGTGCGGCTCTCCCGCTATACCCCCGTCACAGCGGGAACCGCCGACTATCGGCCGGTCGAGCCGAAATCTTGGATTCAACAAAATGAGCGGGTCGCTCCCCGAAACGGGAGCAAGCCATGAAGCCGCCCATCCGAAACCATGCGGACTCGCGCCTTGCCGTTCCTGCGAAGAGGCTCTCTCTTATCGGCACCATCACCTTGGCATTGGGTGGGTGCGTAACAGTCACGCCCGACGGCGGAATGCAACCCGTCGCGCAAGAGGTCGCCGCGGCGATTTCGAAGGAGACAGTCAAGATTGCTTCGCAGGCAGACGCCGCAGATGCGCAAGCTCGGGCCAAGGCGCTTCTGAACAAGCCGCTCACCGCCGGCACCGCAGTCCAGATCGCGCTCCTCAGCAATCGCGGGCTGCAAGCGGAGTATAATGCGCTCGGCCTATCGGAAGTCGATTTCGTCGAAGCGAGCCTGCCGCCCAATCCGACGGTGACGCTCGGCCGCGCGGTGGTCGATGGTACGCTTGATGTCGAACGGCGCATCATCGCCAATCTCCTGGCGCTGCTGACGCAGCCGACGCGGCGGGCGATCGGCGAATTGCGGTTCGAGGCGGCGCGCTATCGCGCCATCGATGGGACGTTCCGCACGGCTGCCAATGCCCGCAAGGCCTATTATGCGGCCGTCGCGGCGCGGCAGAAGGTGAACTTTCTCGAACAGGCCCGTGCGAGCGCCGATGCGGCCGCCGATCTCACGCGCAGTCTCGGCGAAACGGGTGCAGCGAAGAAGCTCGATCAAGCCCGTACGGCCGCTTTCTATGCGGAGGTCTCCAATGAGCTTGCGGCGGCTCGGCTCGAAGCAGGAACGACGCGGGAAGCCTTGACACGCAGCCTCGGTGTGTGGGGCAGCGACATCAACTACAAACTCCCAAGCGAGTTGCCGCGCCTGCCGCAACGGCTGCTCTCCCAGCAGACGGCGGAAGCCGATGCAATCCGCAAGCGTGTCGATCTCATAGCCTCGCGGCTCGATCTTGATGCGCTTGCCACGTCGCTGCGTCTCGACCAAGCAACCCGCTACGCCTCGGCCTTCGAGCTCGCGGGCTTGTCACGGTTCGAACGCAGCAAGGTCGACGGTATCGTCGAGAAGACGAGCTCGGCGGGTCATTCGCTCGATCTCGCTATCGAGATCCCGATTTTCGATCTCGGCGAGACGACGCGGCGGCGCGCCGTTGAAACCTACATGCAGGCGGTCAACCGCTTTGCCGAACAGGCCGTGAATATCCGCTCGGAGGCGCGTGCGGCTTATCTGACCTATCGCGCCGCCTACGACATCGCGCTCGCCTATCGCAATAAGATCGTGCCACTGCGCCGGACGGTCAACGAACAGTCTCTGCTCGAATACAACGGCATGCTCATCGACATCTTCGTGCTGCTGACGACCTTCCGCGAAGGCATCGACAGCAATATCGCGGCGATCGGCGCACAGCGCGACTTCTTCATCGCCCGTGTCGATTTCGACGCGGCAATTCAGGGTGGCGGCTCAGGGCCCGGCGCGGCGATCCGCGTTGCCGCCGGCCAGTAATCGGGAGAACATCATGTCAGTTTCACGTCGAAATTTTCTCAGTGCTGCTGGCGGTATAACGCTCGTCAGCGCCAGTGCGGTCTCTGGTCGAACGGCCTTCGCTTCGGTGCCTGAGGCGCCGACGATGAAGAGCCCTCAGATGCAGCCGCCGCTCGTGCCCAAAACCGGACCTGACTACAATCCGGTGGTGACGCTCAATGGCTGGACCCTGCCATGGCGCATGAACGGCGATTGGAAGGAGTTTCATCTCGTTGCCGAGCCTGTGGTGCGCGAGTTCGCGCCCGGCATGGTTGGGCATTTGTGGGGCTATAACGGCCAGTCGCCTGGACCGACCATCGAGGCGGTGGAAGGCGACAAGGTCCGCCTCTTCGTCACCAACAAACTGCCTGAACATACGACGATCCATTGGCACGGGCAGCTTCTGCCCAGCGGCATGGACGGCGTCGGCGGTCTCACGCAGCCGCACATCCCCGTCGGCAAGACATTCGTCTACGAGTTTCAACTGCAGAAGAGTGGGACATTCATGTACCACCCGCATGCCGATGAAATGGTGCAGATGGCCATGGGCATGATGGGGTTCTTCGTCGTGCATCCGAAGGATCCAGCCTTCCGGCGGGTCGATCGTGACTTCGTCTTCTTGATGGCGTCATACGACATCGAGCCTGGTACCTATGTGCCGCGCGTCGCCGAGATGACCGACTTCAATATGTGGACGTGGAACACGCGCGTTTTCCCCGGCATCGATCACATCGTTGCTGGCAAAGGCGACAAAGTCCGCATCCGCTTTGGCAATCTTACCATGACGAATCATCTGATCCATATGCATGGCTACGATTTCAAAGTGTCGTGCACGGACGGCGGCTGGGTGCCGGAGGAGGCGGCGTGGCCTGAAGTGACGATCGATTGCGCGGTCGGGCAGATGCGCGCTTTCGACTTCGTTGCCGATAAACCGGGCGACTGGGCGATCCACTGCCACAAGTCGCATCATACGATGAATGCCATGGGGCACGATCTCAATACGTTCATCGGCGTCGACAAACGAAAGGTGGCCAAGAAGATCAAAAGGCTCGTGCCAGACTACATGCCGATGGGCACCGCAGGCATGGCGGACATGGGCGAGATGGAAATGCCACTGCCTGACAACACCCTGCCGATGATGACCGGCTGGGGGCAATTCGGCTCCATCGAAATGGGCGGCATGTTTTCTGTCGTGAAGGTGCGAGAGGGCCTCGCTGCCAATGATTACAAGGATCCGGGATGGTTCAAGCACCCGGAAGGTACGGTCGCCTGCGAATGGAAGGGTGAACCGAAGAAGACCGAACGCGCACCCTCCCCAACGCCTGCGCGCCGAACTGCCGAGTTCAATGTCGTGAAGCCCGGCAGAAAATCCCCCCACGACAATCATTGAGAAGGAGCCATCATGAAGATCCAGATCATCCTCGCTGGCGCCGCGGCCATGTTCTTATCAACCGCTGCGTTAGCAGACCCTGGCCACTCCCATGGCGATGACCGCGCCTATGGCAAGCCGGGCAACCCAAAGCAGCCTGCACGCGTCGTCCAGGTCACCATGCGCGAGTCGGACGGAAAGATGGAGTTCGTCCCAAATCGCCTTGAGGTTCTCCGCGGAGAGCAAGTCAGGTTTGTTCTTCGCAATAACGGCGAACTCGATCACGAGATCGTCCTCGGAACGCTTGAGGAGAATCTTAAGCACGGTGAGGAAATGCGAAAAAATCCGGACATGGAGCATGACGATCCGAATGCAAAACGGCTCGCTCCGAAGAGGACCGGCGAAATTCTCTGGAGGTTCACGAAAGCAGGTGAGTTTGACTTTTCCTGTCTGATCCCGGGGCACCGCGAGGCCGGCATGTTCGGCACAATCATCGTGAAGTAACACACCGTAAGAGAGAGACAAAACATGCGTAAGCTCATTATTGCCGTTGCCGCTGCGGCGTTCTCAACCGCCGTATCGGCGCAGACCGTGCCGAGCAACGGGCAGGTTACCAAGATCGATGCGGCCCAGAATAAGCTGACGCTCAAGCATGGGCCCATCAAGAATCTGGACATGGATGGAATGACCATGGTCTTCTCCGTCGCCGACCCGGCCATGCTGAAGACTCTAAAGGTCGGAGACAAGGTCAAGTTCGATGCCGATCGGGTGAATGGTCGTCTGACAGTCACCAAGATCGAGAAATCGAAGTGAATGGTCGCAGGATCGCGCCGACCAGACGCGCCCCTGCTTCCGTCCAGTGGCGATAGTAGCCACATGGCCGTAGCCTCCAGATCATGCCGGTTCCGGCTTCGCACTGACCTAGCCCGACCAAGCCACGTGTCGAGCGGGTCGTCGTCGCGTTACCCGAATATGCGCAGACGGCGAACTCGTGGAGCGGAACCCGTCATCGAAAGACCGATCATGACGAGACTATTGAACACACCTCTACTGCATCCGTTCATCACGGTATGGGCTTCCTTGTCACGCGCAGGCTTACTTTGGCTCGTGGTTGTCGGTGCCGCTGCTGCCAACGATGGCGGACTGGCTTCTGCGCTTCAAGCAGCTCAATGTCCGCTTGGGCGCGTTGAGCAGATTTACAAGTCGATGACGATGCAGGTGTACAAGGTCGACTGCAAAGACCGGCGTGACGGACAACTGATCGTCACGTGTACGCGAACGGGTTGCCGCCCATCCGATGGACCGACAAGCGCGGAGGAAAACGCATCAGGACCGTAAAGCGTGGAAAGGCAGTTCAACTACGGATTTCCTTTGTCCTCGATCGCGATTTCGGGAACGCGGCGCTTGCGCGCTTCCTCCTTAGGCGCCTGGTGAAATTGGCGCGAATATCTTGCCACATATAGCAAAGTACGATCCGGTAAATCTTAGCGACCGACTGTAGCGCTCATGGGTAGCTGGCGAAGAATTCCGTCGAACCGTCTTTGCGCAATAGGGGTTGCGTGGGAGTCTCTGCAGGATTGCACGCTAAGCGAAGCGGAACCGGGCTGGGTTGAAGCGGCCGGTGCGCAAGGGCCTGAACCTCTCGCGCGGGTGCTCGATCTCCGACCAGAGATAGTCGCCCGTGAGCGCGATGTGGTCCCATTTCACCGGCCCGACGTGCGAGAGTAGCTCGTCATCAAGCTCGACGCCCTGGCCGCGAACGTAGTGGACCGTGCGGGCGAGGTACTTCGTATTCCAGAGGATGGTGGCGTTCACGACCAGGTTGAGGGGCCTGTCGCAAACGCGAACGCGATGATGTTTACGGGTCGTCAGGCATACCCACCCAGCTTGCCGCCTCCGCTCCGGAGCCGGCCCATGATCCTCACCGCCCTCGGGCTTGTCACGTTGTCGGAATAGCCGCGAGAAAGCCGACGTTGGCCCCTTTCAGGCCGGCGCGCCCGCCGCACCGCGCCACATCGCGAACGCCTCGGCTCGGAAGAGCCGGTGCGTGCGAGCCGAGACGAGGTGACGAGGAACGGTGAAGGTGTTGTAGGTGGCCGCGGGCATCGACAAGACCCGCTGGGCTGAGCCAGGCGACTCGAAGCCCTGCAACTTCGCCTCTCGTCGTCGCACCGGCACATGCGAGCTCTCCGCCCGGTTGTTCGCCCGCTTGCGCTGGACGTGATCCACTCGGCTCAGCTTCATCTCACGAAGCGCGGCTCCGTAGGCCGGGCACTTGTCCGTGACCCAGGTCTCCGGTGCCATGCCCTGCTTCTTCAGAAGCTTGCGCATCAGCTTCTGAGCCGCGCGCCTGTCCCGCTTGGTCTGGAGCAGCACGTCCAGCACCTCGCCTTCGGCGTCCACGGCCCGCCACAGGTCCATCTGCGTGCCGCTGATGCGCACGAACACCTCGTCGAGGTGCCATCGCGCGTGCGGCTTGGGGCGGCGGGCTCGCAGCCCGCGTGCGATCGTCGGACCGAAGGTGAGAACCCAGCGTCGGATGCTCTCGTACGTCACTGTGATCCCCCGCTCGGCCAGGAGTTCTTCGACGTCGCGAAAGCGGAGGGTGAACCGGAGATACAACCACACAGCGCGTTGGATGATGTCACGCGGGAAGCGGTAGCCGGAGTACGAGAGCACGGTCATGCGACCCGGCTACGCTGCGCGCCAGCCCTCCGCAAGCCAGCGCCCAATCAACGGGACAAGCCCTGGCGGCCGTCTCCGCCTCCGGGATCGACATGATTCGCCTGGAGGAGGACCGACAGGCCCACCAAAGCGAGATCGCGGCGCTGCTCCAGCGCAACCTCGCCCAAGCCGACTCTCTCGGCCTACAGGGCACACCGGTCTTCCTGATCGGGCCGCTGAAGGTCGCCGCCGCGCTCGACTACGATGGGTTCAGGCAGGCCGTCGCGCAGGCTCGCGCCAGGGGCCGATCGTGATGCGGTCCGCCTCTCGTACCCGGTGCTGATGGCCTCGCTTTCGCTAGGCGCCTACACGGCCTCGCCAGGGGCCCAGGCATCAGTCGCGTCGGTTTGGTCGATTACCGGACGCAACGCCATGCACGGGTACATGGCCTCAACGGACGAGCCGTTCCTGGTGGGGGCGGCCGGCTCTCTTGACCTCAAGGCCCCGACGTGCACCGGGTCGACGAGGAGCCCGAAAGGGAGCCGGCTGGCACCCACAGGCGGTGAGTGGCCACAAATCGCTCCGGAGCAAGATCCGGGCTCGCGAAGTTCTTGTTACGAGCTAGCAGTGGGTGCCTTGATCGGGCGTACGTCCACGCATGTAGGCTTGGGGGCTGAACCCCATCTCGGTCCGAAACGCGTAAACGAACGCTGACGTTGATCCGTAGCCGAGCTCCATGGCTGTTCGGGTCACGTCCAGGCCGCCACCCATCAGCTCGATCGCCTTGAACAGCCGCAGGCGTCGGCGCCACGAGCGGAAGCTCATGCCCACCTCCGTCTCGAAGCGGCGGGCCAGGGTCCGTTCCGACATTCCGAGCTCCCGGCCCCACGCCGCCGGCGCACGTGCGTCGGCCGGGTCAGCGTAGAGCGCCTCGCACAATGCCGTCAGGGATGATCCCCCGCGCGGCCAAGGGAGCGCCCCCGGGAGGGGACGGGCGCGCCGAAGCTGATCTAGGATCAGATCAGACACTCGGCTCGCATAACCGTCACGGTCCGCCTCCCCCTCGATCGCGGCGGCCTCGACGATGAGAGCGTTGAGAAGCGGCGCGACACCGAACACGGTCGGGCTCTCCGGCAGGCCGCGGCCGGCTTCGTCGGCTATCCAGAGGCTGCGGAACTCTGCCCCGAGTAGGGACCCGACCCGGTGCCGAAGACCAGTCGGTAGCCAGACGGCCTGCTCGGGCGAGATCACGAAGGAATGCCCTTCCACCGCCACCGTTAGGACGCCAGAGATCGCGTAGACGACTTGGTTCCAGCGGTGGGCATGCTCCGGGAAGTAGTGTCGCGCCGGGATCGACTGGGCGCGAACTCTGATGGGCTGCGGTGGCGCCAAGCCGGATGGCACCTCGATCGCCTCCCATGTCATGCCGGTCCTCCACTTTGGCTCTTAATCTACACAGTTTGGCAGATCGTCAAAATACGGACAGGAAGCCATCCGCGATAACCAGCGAGAGCCAGCACCTCCCACCACGCTTGGTCAGTCCCCTTGAAGTGGCCCGCCCTGAAGTATGGCTTTGAGCCGACGGAGGACGGAGCGGCTGTGTTGAAGGTCAAGCGGCGAGTGGCCGCCAGGGCGTGCGTTCGCGGACGATGGCGTTGAGCGTCACCAGGAGCTTTCGCATTACGGCCACGAGGGCGACCTTCCTCGGCCGACCGCGCTGAGTGAGCCGCTCATAAAAGGGCCGGAAGGGAGAGCCTCGCCGGATCGCGGTCAGAGCGGCCATGTACAGCACGCCCCGCACTGACGTTCGCCCGCCCGCGATGGACCGGCGGCCTCGCATCAGGCCCGAGTCGCGGTTGATCGGAGCGATGCCGACGAGTGCTGCAAGCTGGTGGCGGCCAATGGTGCCGAGCTCAGGCAACTGAGCCAGAAGCGTGCGCGCGGTGACGTCACCGATCCCGGGGACGGACTTGAGCAACGCCTCGGTCTCGCACCAGACCGGAGAGGCCTTGATGGCTCGGTCGATGTCGCGGTCGAGCTCCACGAGCTCCCGCTCCAAGAAGGCGATGTGCCGGTCGACTCGCCGGATCAGTTGCTTGTCCACGGCTTGATCGCGACGGTTCGTCTCCATACCGATCATCCCGATGATCTGCCGCCGCCGGCTCACAAGCTCGGCAAAATGGCTTCTCTCCGGCTCCGGCAGGGGCCTGGCCGGTGGTCTGATGCGTTCAGCGAAGAGGGCAATGACCTCAGCGTCGAGCGTGTCGGTCTTCGCCAGACGACCCATGGCTCTGGCGAAATCGCGGATCTGGCGTGGGTTGACGATGCAGAGCGGCAGCCCGACCGCTGCCAACGCTGCAGCCACGCTCGCCTCGAAGCCGCCTGTGGCTTCAAGGACGACGAGAGCGACAGGGAGGCGGCCAAGACGGCGAGCGAGGGTATCCAGCCCTTTCGCGTCCCGTGGGACATGCAACGCCTCGTCCGAGGGTCTCAGATGAACGTCGAGGCGGTCCTTGGATACGTCGATGCCGACGAAGATGGTGCGGTGTTCGTCCATGACCCTACCTTGCAAATGCGGGCTCGGGCCCGAGCGGCTGTCCGGGTTCGGGACTGTGAAGGTGAGGGCCGCACCATGCTCTGTCGCGGGCTTGCAAGCCCAAGGCGAACGCGGGCTGACCCTCACCTTGTAGCCTCGCTGGCATCGCTCCAGCGGGCAACTCAGAGATACAAGGCGATAGGAACGAAGAAGCACAAGCCGGAAGAGGTCGTGGCCAAGCTGCGGCAGGTCAACGTGCTGGTTTCGCAGGGGCACAGCGTGGCGGACGCGATCCGCGCGATCGGCGTGAGCGAGGTCACCTACTACCGCTGGCGCAAAGAGTTCGGGGGCCTGAAGACGGATCAGGTGCGCCGGATGAGGGAATTGGAGACCGAGAACGCGCGCCTGCGCAAGGCGATCGCGGACCTCACGCTCGACAAGCTGATCCTGCAGGAGGAGGCCCGGGGAAACTTCTGAGCCCCGCGCGCCGCCGCGCCTGCATCGAGCATGTCCGGACCGTGCTGACGGTCTCCGAGCGCCGCGCCTGTCGCGCGCTCGGTCAGCATCGCTCGACGCAGCGCAAACGGCACTTTCATCGCCCTCCGGGTCGGATCAGCCCCCGGGTTGTCCGGATTTCGACATCACTTGGCATCTCATCGAGATACGGGTGGTAGGCGCTCCGTTATGCACTGCCGGACCCGACGCTTGACTGACCCCGGGTGGGTTCCACACGCCACGTCCGACACCCCGACCGATTTCAGGACCCTGCCATGGCCCCTCTCGACCGCCGCGGCCTGCCCCTCTCGACGACGTCCGATCGTGCCGCCGAATGCTACCGGGAGGGCGTCGACCTCCTCCTCACGGCGTGGCCGGGCGCAGCGGAAGCCCTGGAGGAGGCGGTCGCGGCCGATCCGGACTTCGCCCTCGCCCATGCAGCGCGGGCTCGCCTGCACGCGATGTGCGCCGAACCGGCGCAGGCCAGGGCGCGGATCGCCGCGGCGGCCGAGCGCGTCGCCCGGCGCGGCATTGAACGGGAGCGAAGCCACGTCGAGGTGCTGTCGCTGGCGATCAACGGGCAGCCGGCACGGGCGCTGGAGCGGGCGCTCGGGCACGCTGACGCGTGGCCGCGCGATGCGCTGATCCTGTCCCTGCCCCTCGGCGCCTTCGGGCTCCTCGCCTTCTCCGGGATGACGGATCACGACCAGGCGCGCGTGGACCTCTGCGAGCGCCACGCCCGGCACTACGACGCCGACGACTGGTGGTTCCTGACCTATCGGGGCTGGTCCCACGCCGAGAATGGCGCGGTTAAGCACGGGCGCGCTCTCGCCGAGCGCGGCTTCGCGCTCCGTCGCGCCAACGCCAACGGCGCCCACGCGCTGTCGCACGCGATGTTCGAAGGGGGCGCGGGCGAGGAGGCGGAGGCCCTGATCGCCGAGTGGCTGCCGGGCTACGACCGATCCGGCATCCTGCACGGCCACATCGCCTGGCACGCCGCACTCTCCGCGCTGGAGCGCGACGAGCCGCAGCGCGCATTGGCGATCTACGCCGAGCACGTCCAGCCATCGGTGACGGCAGGGTTGCCCATCAATGTCGTCTCGGACACCGTCTCGCTGCTCTGGCGCATGCAGGCCTACGGCTACAAGGTGCCGGCCGGGCTGTGGGATGACGCCAAGGTCTATTCGAGCAAGTATTTCACTAAAGCCGGCTTCGCGTTCGCCGATGCGCATATGGGCCTGCTGGCGGCGGCGACCGGCGACAAGGCTGCGGCGGTGGCGCGCATCGACGCGCTAACCGATCTCGTGGCGGCCGGCACCCTCGCGGCCGGCCCGGTCGTGCCCGCGATCTGTCGTGCAGTGCTGGCGTTCGCCGAAGAGGACTACGCGGGATGCGTGCGCATCCTGGAGCCGGTCGCGGCGGAGGTGACGCGCATCGGCGGCAGCGGCGCCCAGCGCGAGATCATCGAGGACACGCTGCTCGTTGCGCTGATGCGCAGCGGCGAGGCCGCCAAGGCCCGCGCCCTGCTCGACCGGCGCCTGCACCGCCGCCCGTCGCCGCGCGACACGCGCTGGCACACCCTTCTCATGGCCTGAGAGAGTCCATGTCCCAAGCTGCCATCGAACCGGCGCCTAAGCTCGCGCCCGCTCTCCCTGCGCGGTCCGGAACGGGCAACGTGGCCCGGCTGGCGATCGCCCAGGCGCTCGCCGGCGCGAACTCGACGGTCGTCTACGCGACCGGCGCCATCGTCGGCAACATGCTGGCGCCGAGCCCGGTCCTGGCGACGCTGCCGATCTCGATCTTCGTGGTGGGCATGGCCGCCTGCACCCTGCCGGCCGGCGCCATCGCCCGCCGCCACGGTCGCCGCGCCGCGTTCCTGGCCGGGACGGGATGCGGCGTGCTCGTCGGCCTGCTGTCCGCCCTCGCCATTGTGTCGGGCTCGTTCTGGCTGTTCTGCGCGGCAACGTTCTTCGGCGGTGCCTACGCCGCCGTCGTCCTCTCCTTCCGCTTCGCCGCAGCGGATTGCGTGTCGCCAGAGCAGCGCCCGCGGGCCCTGTCCGCCGTCATGGCGGGCGGCGTGTTCGCCGGGGTGATCGGCCCGCAGCTCGTCACCCACACCATGGACCTATGGCCGCCCTACCTGTTCGCCGCGACCTTCCTGGCCCAAGCCGTGGTGGCGGCCGTGTCGGCTCTCGTCCTGCTCGGCGTCCGGCTCCCGATGCCGAGCGCGGCGGAGACGTCCAGGGGGCGCCCGCTCGGCGCAATAGCGCGCCAGCCCCGCTTCATCACCGCCGTGATCTGCGGGGTGGTCTCCTACCTGCTCATGAACTTTCTCATGACGGCCGCCCCGTTGGCGATGCACCTGTGCGGCCTGTCGCAGGAGGACGCGAACCTCGGCCTGCAATGGCACGTGATCGCGATGTACGCCCCGAGCTTCGTCACCGGGCGGCTGATCGCGCGCTTCGGTGCGCCGCGGGTGGTGGCGGCCGGGCTCGCCCTGACCGCCGCCTCGGCCGCCGTCGGGCTCGCCGGCGTGGACGTGGCACATTTCTGGCTGACCCTGGTCCTGCTCGGCGTCGGCTGGAACTTCGGCTTCGTCGGCGCCTCGGCCCTGGTGCTGGAGTGCCACCGTCCCGAGGAGCGGACGCGGGTGCAGTCGCTCAACGACTTCATCGTGTTCGGAACGATGGCCTTGGGCTCGTTCTCCTCCGGAGGCCTGCTGGCGAGCTACGGCTGGGACGTAGTGCTCTGGATCTCATTTCTGCCCATCCTACTCGCGGTCGGCGCGCTCGTCTGGACAGCGGCTGTGCGCACCACGAACACCCGGCTGGGATAATAATTAAAAGAACGCTAAAGCGTGACAGTGACGGTTACGTGAAAGCCTAGTTATATGATCAGCCCGTCTGCACTCCTGCCGTTTTGTGCTGCCGTGCTCGTCCTCCAGGCTCTGTGTAGAGCATCGGACAAATACGAGAGCGATCATGATCTGGCAGACGATCGCCGCGCCACTTAGTGTACCTTCCCCAAGGCCGATGACGGTCCGTGCCCAGTCCATCCCAGCGCGACACTACTTCTCGAAGCATGTTCACCGTTGGAATCAAGTCGTCTACGCGATCGTCGGCGCGCTGACGGTCGCCACGGAGGGGCGCTCCTTCGTGATATCACCAGAGCAGGCTGTCTGGCTGCCGACTGGCCTGCCGCACCGCGTCGGGTCGCTACTCGGTGCGGAGTTCCGCAATCTGTGGATCGCCGATGAGACCGGCGTGGGCCTTCCGAAGAGCCCGACCGTCTTCAACGTCTTGCCACTGCTACAAGCCCTGATTATTGAGGCTGCGGAGATCGATGGACAGGAAGACCAAGATGGCTACGCGGGCCGCATTGCCGGTCTAATCCTCGATCAACTTCAGCGCGCGCGGCCTCTTCCTGCCGCCCTGTCCTGGCCTCGCAGAGGACCCTTGGCAAGAATATGCGAGGCCGTATACGCCGACCCTCGCGATCCACGCGGGCCCGAGGAACGGGGAAAAGAACTCGGCATGTCGGGGCGAACCCTGGCCCGCCACTTCCAAGCGGAACTGGGTATCAGTTTGCGCTCTTGGCGGCGTCTCCTACGACTTTTCAAAGCGATCGAATTGCTGGGTGGCGGCTTAGACGTGACACGCACGGCAATTGAACTCGATTACGACTCAACATCAGCATTTATCTACGCGTTCCGTGCCGAAATGGGATGTAGCCCACAAGCCTACGTGCGCGGACATGCGGCGCATCGCCGTTTTCCAACCTGCTGCGGAAACGCACCAGCGTAGGGAAGAAGCTCACCAGACTTCAACTCGGTCGAGAAGATTTTTCGCCAAGCTTCAGGATTTAGTTCGAAAGGCTGCAGCCAGCGCATCGTCCGACCAAGCTGACTTCGGTTCGTCGCAGAAATGCGGCTTATACCGCCGCGCGCTTGTGCTGCCCCGTGCTCCTCGACACCCGCATCTCCGCGCAACATGGTTCGTATGAACGGATCAGAGCAAAGGCGCGGCGGTATCATCAAGGCCCAGCGCAAAATCGGATTGCAACGCGGTCAGATCTTGCTCCAGCAGCGAGGAAACTCTCTGCTCAGGCAATTTAACGCATCCTCAGCTGCTTCAAGCGCGGGAAGTGTTGCAGCCACGCCGTGGTAACCGACAACGATGCAGACTGGGCAGCACTCCCCGGCATTGTTCGTCGAGCACGGGATGATAGGTGGGCGCGTCGACTCGTGTCCGGTAATCGATGAAGATTGTCAGCTAGTCGAAAGACAGACGCACTACCATGCGTATAAACGCACTGAGCAGAACCCATTGAGGGCTCGGAGCCAAACATGTGCGGGCGGAGTGGCCAACGAAGGCTACGCGTCCAGCGAGGCTCGCCACCAGTCGATCTAGCCCACGAGGCACAGGCGGTCGATGGCGGCGATAACCAGAAGATTTTCTAGGGAGGTATAGATGAACCGCGTTCTCGCTGGGGCTATCCTGTTCGGCGCGCTCGCCGCCTTTGCTGACCCGTCGTGGGCGCAAGGAAGCGGCTCCAAGACTATCGATGATATCCGCGCTCGCGGCCAGCTTGTCTGCGGCGTCACCGCGGGCGCCGCCGGCTTCTCGCTCCCCGACAGCCGGGGCGTGATGCGCGGAATCGACGCTGACATCTGCCGCGCGGTCGCAGCGGCGACCCTCGGCGAGGCAGACAAGGTCCGCTACGTGCCCACGACCGTCACCAATCGGTTCACGGCGTTGCAGTCCGGCGAGATCGATATCCTCGTGCGCTCGACGACCTGGACGCTAAGCCGCGAGGCCAATCTCGGCCTTGAATTCGCGGGCGTATACTTCTTTGACGGCACCGGCTTCATGGTGAACAAGTCACTTGGTGTAAAGTCCTCCAAAGAACTCAATGGCGCCACGATCTGCATCCAGCCCGGCACCAGTACTGAACTCGCGGTCGCCGACTACTTCCGCGAGCACGGCATGAAGTTCAAGCCGATCCTGATTCAGGACCCAGCGGAAACCCAGAATACGTTCATCTCGGGCCGTTGCGACGCTTACTCGATGGACATATCAGCACTAGCCTCCTTCCGTTTCCAGCAGGGACCGAAGAAGGACGACTACGTCCTGCTGCCTGAGGTTATCAGCAAGGAGCCGGTCGGCGTGATGGTCCGCAAGGGCGACGAGAAGTTCTTCGACCTGGTGCGCTGGTCCATGATCGCACTCCTGCAGGGCGAGGAGAGCGGTGTCACGCAGGCGAACGTCGACCAGATGCTGGATTCCAAGGACCCAACGATTCGCCGCATGCTCGGCTTAGAGGGTGATCTCGGCAAGGCAATGGGTGTTGATAACAAGTGGGCGTACAAAATCCTCAAGTCGGTTGGCAATTTCGGCGAGATCTGGGAGCGCAATATCGCTCCGCTCGGGATTTCGCGCGGCATCAACGCGCTCTGGACCAAGGGCGGCCTGCATTATCCGCCACCGATGCGCTGAGGGTCGCGTCTGCGTCTCCTTCGGGCTTGACCGGGGGAGCGCGACAGGGCCGCGCCGGCCTAGCGGAAGGCGCCATTGCCTGCTCGACCTGTCGTAGATCGCCCCATCCCTTCGTGAGGTGACGATGTCCGGTGCCGTCCTCGATCCCCGCCTGCATCCTGTCCGGGCAGCGCCCCGCAAGAAACTGAACTTCTCATGGTCTGATCCCAGGTTCCGCAACATCGTCTGGCAGGTCGTGATCCTCAGTGCGGTGACGGCGGTCGCATGGTTTCTAATTTCCAATACAAATCGTAATCTTGAGCAGCGCCGCATCGCAACCGGGTTCGCGTTTCTTTCCCGCACCGCCGGCATTCCGATCGGAGAGCATCTGATCGACTATGACCCCGCCGTCAGCACCTACGGGCGCGCGCTGCTGATCGGGGTGCTCAATACCTTGAAAGTGGCTGTGGTCGGGGTGGTGCTGGCCACGCTCTGGGGCACGCTGCTCGGTATCGCCCGTCTATCGCGGAACTGGCTCGTCTCCAAGCTAGCTGCGGTCTACGTTGAGATCATCCGTGACGTGCCTCTGCTGCTACAACTCCTATTCTGGTACTCAATTCTGCAGGCGCTGCCAGCGCCCCGACAGTCCTTCCATCCAGTCCCGGGCGTGTTCCTATCCAACCGTGGCGTGAAGATCCCGTTCGTTGAGTGGGATGAGCCGTATTGGTGGGCACTGTTGGCACTGACAGTGGGCGCAGTCGGGACGTGGGCGTGGTCGCGCGCCGCGACACGTCGGCAGGAGCGGATCGGTACCCGTCCGAAGGTCTGGCCGATGGCGATCTTATTGATGGTCGGCTTTCCGGTGGCAGTCTGGGCGGGACTGGGAGCGCCGTTCGTGGCGGATGTGCCGGAGCTCCGCGGATTCGACTTCAACGGTGGTGGGACGATCAGTCCGGAATACGGCGCGCTCACCATGGGGTTAGTGATCTACACGGCGGCTTTCATCGCCGAGATCGTTCGTTCCGGCATCCTGGCCGTGCCGACGGGCCAATGGGAAGCCGCCGCGGCACTCGGTGTACGGCGCGGCATCATCTTGCGCAAGATCGTGCTTCCGCAAGCTCTGCGGGTGATCATCCCACCGATGACAAGCCAATATCTGAACCTGATCAAGAACAGCTCGCTCGCGGTGGCGATCGGCTACCAGGACATCGTTTCCATTGCTAATACGACGCTCAATCAGACTGGGCAGGCCATCGAGGGAATTGCCATGGTTATGCTGGTCTACCTGGTGATCAGTCTCTCGATTAGCCTATTCATGAATTGGTACAATGGGCGCATCGCGCTCGTGGAGCGCTGAGCCATGTCGCAGACCACCACCGCCAAGATTTCGGAAGCTGCCGGCGACCCGGTACCATCAATCGCCGGCATTCCGGCAGCCCCGATCACGCGCGCCCCACCGCTGGCGGCCGGCGCAGGACCACTGGGCTGGGCGCGGACGAACCTGTTCAGCTCGATCCCGTCCACGATCGTGACATTGGTGCTGCTCATTCTGCTGGCACGATGGGCAACCGAATTCGTGAATTGGGCCATCCTGCATGCCGTCTGGTCCGTACCGAACACCGCGACCGGTCCCGACACTGCCGCCTGCCGCGATGCGAAAGGGATTGGCGCGTGCTGGGCTGTCATTAGCGAGAAGTATCGGTTTATCCTGTTCGGCCGCTACTTGTACGAGGAGCAGTGGCGGCCGGCAATCGTCATCGTACTTTTTATCGGCCTGTATGTTGTATCGGCCATGCGCCAGTTCTGGCGCAAGGAGTTGATTTTAATTTGGATCACCACGCTTACGGTCGTCGGAGTGCTGATGTGGGGTGGAGTCTTCGGACTGACTTACGTACCACAAGATAGTTGGGGCGGACTTCCGATCACGCTGATCCTAGCCACATTCGGTCTTGCCTGTGCCTTTCCGCTTTCGATCCTGGTCGCACTGGGCCGTCGAGCAACTAATCTGCCGGCGATCCGGGTTCTCTGCACGGTTTATGTTGAGCTGATCCGCGGCGTGCCGCTGATCACAGTTCTCTTTATGGCCAGCGTGATGTTCCCGCTGTTCATGCCGGCAGGACTCAATCCGGACAAGCTACTGCGGGCGCAGGTAGCGGTGATCCTGTTCGCCGCGGCCTATCTCGCGGAAGTGGTCCGGGGCGGGCTGCAGACCTTGCCGAAGGGACAGTACGAGGCGGCCGACGCGCTTGGACTTGGTTACTGGCACAAGACAGCCTTCATCATCTTGCCGCAGGCCCTGCGGCTCGTGATACCGCCTTTGGTCAACACCTTCATCGGCTTCTTCAAAGACACTTCGCTCGTGCTCATCATCGGCCTGTTCGACCTGCTGACCGCAGGCAAGGTGGCGATGGCCGACCTCGTCTGGCAGCCCTACAGCACAGAGGTCTATCTCGTGCTCGCGGCCATCTACTTCGCTTTCTGCTACGTCATGGCCCGCTACAGCCGCGGGCTGGAGCAGGGATTCAGCCGTAGCACTAAGCGGTAAGGGGGATCACCATGAGCCAGGCAACGACAATCGACCGGGCCAACGCAGCGACCTGCGAACAGCCAGCCATCATTCTTGACAAAGTAAACAAGTGGTACGGCGCAATGCACGTTCTACGAGACGTGAGCATGACCGTCAGTCAGAAGGAGCGCGTCGTCGTGTGCGGCCCTTCCGGGTCCGGCAAGTCTACCATGATCCGCTGCATCAACCGGCTCGAGATGCATCAGGAAGGTAGAATCATCGTAGATGGCACGGAGCTCACGGATGACCTACGCGCTCTGGACACGATCCGCCGCGAAGTCGGTATGGTCTTCCAGAACTTCAACTTATTCCCGCACCTGACGATTCTGGAGAACTGCACCTTCGCGCCGATCTGGGTACGAAAGATGCCGAAGGCCGAAGCCGAGGAGCTAGCCATGAGCTACTTGCGGCGGGTGAAAATCCCGGAGCAAGCGAAGAAATATCCCGGCCAGCTCTCCGGTGGCCAGCAGCAGCGGGTCGCCATTGCGCGTGCACTGTGCATGCGCCCCAAAATCATGCTGTTCGACGAGCCGACTTCCGCGCTCGACCCGGAGATGATCAAGGAGGTTCTCGACACGATGATCGGCCTCGCTGAGGATGGGATGACCATGGTTTGCGTCACCCACGAAATGGGATTCGCCCGGAAGGTTGCGGATCGCGTCGTGTTTATGGATCGCGGCGAAATCGTCGAGGCTGGATCCCCAGCTTCAATCTTCGAAGATCCGCAGACTGATCGACTCAAGCAATTCTTAAGTCAAATTCTTCGAGGACATTGACCGTGGCGTAGTGCTTGGATGGTTAAGAATGAAGCCTTCGGCGGTCTGGACACACTGAGGCATTGAACCAAACTGCTGCGACTGCCGGCCTCCTAGGACGCGGCGTATGCCGCTGGTCTTGGACGTCCATCTAGGAGCCCGTCCGAGTAAGTACCTCGACGGCGGCGCTTTGGGATGATTCACTCGGCTCATGGCCAAGGTGTTTCGCTCCTGGGACGTCGATCAGGGCTGGCTGCTGCCACCCTCGCTGCATGAGTTCGTGCCGCCCGGGCACATGGCGCACTTCGTGCGCGATACGGTGCGCGAGGCGCTCGACCTCTCAGCCATTCTCGACACCTACACCGAGGAGCGCGGCTACCCGCCCTACCATCCCGGCATGATGGTGGCCCTGCTCCTCTACGGCTACAGCCGCGGTCTGTACTCGTCGCGTCAGCTCGCCCGCGCCTGCGAGGAGCGGGTTGACTTCATGGCCGTGACCGGCCTGAACCGGCCCGACTTCCGCACCATCGCTGACTTCCGCAAGCGGCATCTGACGGCGCTCTCGGACCTGTTCGTGCAGGTGCTGCGGCTGTGCCGGGCGGCCGGGCTGGTCGGCTTTGCCCACGTGGCGGTGGACGGCACCAAGCTGAAGGCCAACGCCTCGCGCCACAAGGCGATGAGCTACGGCCGGATGAAGGCGGCCGAGTCGACGCTGGCCGCCGAGGTCGAGGCTTGGCTGGATCAAGCGCGCGAGGCCGACGCGGCGGAGGATCGGGCTCATGGGACCGACCATCGTGGCGACGAGACACCGGCCTGGATGGCCGACAAGCAGCGGCGGCTGGAGACGATCCGCGCCGCCAAGGCCGCGTTGGAGGCAGAGGCTGCCGATCCGCCCGATCCGGAGGACGAGGACGGGCCGGGGGCCTCGTCGGGCATGCGCTGGCAAGGTCGGCCCTTGCGGGGCGAGGACGGCGGTCCGCCCGACCGGGCGCAGCGCAACTTCACCGACCCGGACAGCCGCATCCTGCCCACGCGCGACGGGTTCGTGCAGGGCTACAACGGCCAGATTGCGGTTGATGCGGCCCATCAGGTGATCGTCGCGCATCGGCTCGTGACGAACCCCGCCGACTCGCGCGCTCTCGTGCCGCTCGTCGACGGCGTCTGCACCCATCTCGGGCGCAAGCCGCGGGAGGTCTCCGGAGATGCCGGCTTTGCCACCGAGGCGAACCTGGCCGCGCTGCAGGAGCGACGGATCACAGCCTATCTCGCTCCGGGCCGTGCCCGTCACGGCGAGGCGGATGCAGCAGGTCGCCGGAGGCTGACGAAGATGCCCCTGATGAGCGCGATGGCCGTCCGCCTGAAGCGGGCTGGGCGCCGGAGCCGTTACCGTCTCAGGAAGCAGGTCGTCGAGCCGGTGTTCGGGCAGATCAAGCAGGCCAGAGGCTTCCGACAGTTCCTGCTACGTGGGCTCGATCAGGTCCGCGGCGAGTGGGCGATGATCTGCACCGCCCATAACCTCCTGAAGCTGGCGCAGGCCGCGCGCTGAGCCTGTGGCGCAGGAGCCATCCGCCCAGATCTCAACCTTAGTCCCAACGCATCAAACCGTTACTCGGACGGGCTCCTAGATCGGCTCGGGCAGGGCGCCCGCTTCGGAGACAGCATGATGAAGATCATCAAGATCGAAACGCTTGAGATCGAACTCTCGGGCCAGTGCGGCATCGCCTCCTGGCGGCCGGTCTTCGTGCGTATCCATACGGACGCAGGAATCACCGGCATGGGCGAGGTTGGGCTTGCCTATGGCACTGGCACCCCGGCCGCTGCCCCGATGATCCGTATCATCGGCGAGCGCCTCGTCCTCGGCAGGGACCCGAACGACACCGAGACTATCTGGGAGCACATGCTGCGCCGTTCGTTCTGGGCTGAAGGTGGAGGGCCGGTCGTTTTCGGGGCGATGAGCGCAATCGACGCAGCGCTCTGGGATATTAAGGGGAAGGCAGCAGGTCTCCCAGTCCACCGCCTCCTCGGAGCGGAGACGCCGCTACCGCTGCGCTGCTATGCCAGTCAGATGCAGTTCGGGTGGGAAGACATCAGCGTCCTGAAAAACAGTCCGTCTGAATATCGTGATACCGCGCAAACTGCGCGAGCACAGGGCTACGACTGCGTCAAAGTCAGCCCCATCTACGTCGCTCCAGATGGTCAACGCGCACGAAATCGCGGTGTCTTCACCCCCGAATTTCGCAAGTTGGCTCGCGCGCGAATGGAGGCTGTCCGGGATGGTGTCGGGCCCGATGCCGATATCATCCTCGAATTGAATTCGCTCACGTCGACAGCCGGCGCTCTTCAACTGGCCGAACTGTTCTCCGACCTCGGCATCCTTTTCATGGAAGAGCCAACTCACTCCAATAGCCCCGAGGCGTTCGTAAAAGTCTCATCGCGCTCGCCGATTCCGCTGGCGACTGGGGAACGGCTTTACACGCGCTGGGGCTTCCTGCCCTACCTCCAAGCCGGCTCCATCGATATGATCCAGCCCGATATGGGATTGGTCGGTGGCGTTTCAGAAGGCATCAAGATCGCGCATCTGGCGCACGCATTCGACGTCGGGTTTCAAGCGCATATCTGCGGCTCTCCTCTAGCTACCGCAATCGCGCTTCAGGTCGAGGCTGCGATTCCGAACCTCGAAATCCATGAGCATCACACCTTCGCCTTGAAATCCTGCAACCGCGATCTGTTCGAGGAGGACCTTCAGCCCGTCAATGGGCACCTGGCTGTCCCTACAGCACCGGGCTTCGGCATGACCTTGAGGAAGGACGCCGAAAAGCGCATGGAAATCTCCGAAGTCAGCTTAGCGTGAGAGCCTCCTCCCACAACCTGCCTGACGGATCTGCGCGATGCAGTCCGCGAGCATCGGCTCGGCCGCCGAGACGCATTGCGGCCGTGGGCATTGGGTTGGAGACATACAGGGGGTTCGTCCACCAGCAGTGCGGACCCGCCCATCGACTTCGGTAGGATCCACCTCGATCGGCGAATTATACGTCGTATCATCTGCGCGCTTGCATCAGTCGTGAAGGGCGATCGGCCCACACGGTAGGTTGCCTAGCCACGAAGAAGGAAGCAAGTTGTGGAGAATGTCGCCGCGAGATCAGGAAGCCCTGTTTCAAAGGTTATTGACGGTTCGATATTTGATGAAATCATTGAGCGCAGGGATACAAATTCGCTGAAGTGGACCTACAGCGAGAAGCTGCTTGCTCCTGAAGAAGTGGCGGCCGGACCACTGCCTATGTGGGTGGCCGACACCGATTGGAGAGCACCGGCTCCGGTCATCGACGCATTGCAAGACGCGATCAAGCATGGGGTTTTCGGCTACCCAGCTGGCGCCACCAACGGCTACATGAAAGCGGTCACGGACTGGCAGGCCAGAAGGTTCGGATGGGAGATAGCGGAAGAGTGGGTCACGCAGACAGCCGGTATCATCACCGCGCTTAAGACGGCCGTACAAGCTTTCTCAAGCCCAGGCGATTCGATACTGATCCAGCCGCCCGTCTATTCGCACTTCCATGACGATGTGTTGGTAAACGGTCGGCAGTTGGCACTCGCTCCCTTGCTCCGCTGGGAGAACGGCTATCGATTCGATGAATCCATCTTTGAGGCTGCAATCGGAGAAGGCACCAAACTTTTTATTCTGAGCAATCCCCACAACCCGACAGGCAATGTATGGTCCGAAGCCGAACTTCGGGTGATGGGGGAGATCTGTCTGCGCCATAACGTTCTAGTGCTTTCTGATGAAATTCATCAGGATCTCATTATCAATCCTGAGAAGCGGCATATTCCATTTGCCTCCATCAGTGAGGAGTTTGCGCAAAATAGCATTACCTGCACCGCTCCGAGCAAAACATTCAATTTGGCAGGTCTACAATGTGCGAATATATTCATCCCAAATGCTAGAATTCGCAATCAATTCGCTAGGCAGTACAATCGTAACGTCTACCCGCGTGTGAACGTGTTGGGCATGGTCGCGACCGAGGCAGCCTATAGTGAAGGCGAGCCATGGCTGGAAGAGATGTTGATCTATCTCCGGACAAATCATGACCATTTCGCAAGTTCAATTAACAATAGTCTTTCAAAGATCAAGGTTCTTCCTGCGGACTCGCTCTACCTAGCTTGGATGGATTGTCGTGGTCTGGGTTTGGATGCAGAGACGCTCGATAAGTTAATGCTTACAAAGGCCAGAGTCTGGCTCGACAAGGGTCAGAAGTTCGGGGCTGAAGGCAGGGGCTACATGCGTGCGAATCTTGGATGCCCTCGTTCGACAGTCGACGTGGCGATAAACCGGCTGATTTCCACGTTCCGTGCTGCGTGAGTGTCAAACTCGGCGTTGCCAAAACTTGAGGCGGCCTTTGCTGCGGTTTTCCGCCGCAAGGCCCATCGTCGCCGGTTCGCGGCGTGAGCGCGATCATCGAGCATACTTCGGAGGACATTTCCCATGCGTGACTCGCGGTTCGGCAATCCCGAAAGGGAGTCCGAGGTGCCTTTCAAGCCTCATTCCTCGCACTGGGGTGTCTTCTCGGCGCGTATGATCGACGGCGAGCTGGAGGTGCGCCCGTACGAGGGTGATCCCGACCCGAATCAGATCATCGAGAACTTTCCGGGAGCGCTCCGTCATCGTGCAAGGATCGCGCAACCGATGGTGCGCCGAGGCTGGCTCGAAAGAGGGCCAGGTCCCGACGAGAAGCGCGGCCAAGACGAGTTTGTCCCGATGGCTTGGCAGGAGGTGCTCGACCTTCTGGGCCGCGAACTCGTCAGGGTACGGGATGGCTTCGGGCCTGAGGCCATTTTTGGGGGGTCGTACGGGTGGTCGAGCGCTGGCCGATTTCACCACGCCCAAAGCCAGATCCACCGTTTTCTCAACATTGCTTGTGGCGGCTACGTCAGATCCGTCACCAGCTACTCCTCTGGTTCGTCCCAGGTGCTTATCCCCCACATTCTCGGCAACCACGAAGAATTGGCCAAACATAATGTAACTTGGGAACAGGTCGAGAAGGATAGTGAGATAGTAATCGCTTTCGGAGGGATGGCGTTAAAGAATAGCATGGTCGCAGGTGGCGGTATCAGCAAGCACGTTGAGCGCGGCGTTATGCAGCGTGCGGCGGCTCGCGGCTGCGAATTCATTTTGGTCAGTCCACTAGCATCAGATCTTCCAGAGGAGGCGCGGCCGGAGTGGGTTTCGCTGATTCCCGCGAGCGACACGGCACTAATGATGGCCATGGTGCATACGTTGGTCGTGGAAGGGCGTCACGATCGAGCTTTCTTGGAGCGCTACACGGTCGGTTGGCCAACTTTCGAGCGATATCTCCTTGGTGAAGCTGATGGCATTCCCAAGGATGCGCACTGGGCCGCACCTTTAACCGGTGTCCCGGCAGATGCGATTATGGCTCTAGCCCGCCGATTGCACGGCAAACGGGCCCTGGTCGTCGTTTCGCACTCGCTGCAACGTGCACGATATGGCGAGCAGCCGGTATGGATGGGTATGGTCCTGGCTGCAGCACTTGGTCAGATTGGGTTGAGCGGAGGCGGGTATGCCTACCCGCTCGGCGCCATTGCTTACTACGGACGCCGCAAAAATGCGGTCAAGCTGCCCACCTTATCCCAGGGATCGAACAGCGTCCGAGAGTTCATACCGGTGGCTCGTATCGCTGATATGCTGCTGGGCCCTGGTGAGGCCTATCGCTTCAATGGAAAAACTCTGACCTATCCGGAAATTAAGCTGATTTACTGGGCGGGAGGGAATCCGTTTCACCATCACCAAGACTTGAACCGGTTGAAGAAAGCTTTCGCCGCGGTCGACACACTCGTTGTGCATGAACTCGCTTGGACCGCAACGGCGCGTCACGCCGACATCGTCCTGCCCTGTACGATGACGCTTGAGCGTGACGACATTGGTGGTAGTTCCAACGACCCCTTGCTAGTGCCCATGCGGCAGATCGCGCCGCCTTATGGCGAAGCTCGTGACGACTTCGCCATCTTCGCCGATTTGGCGGAGCGGCTCGGTGCGCGCGACGCTTTCACTGAAGGCCGCACTGTCCGTCAATGGCTCGAACACCTGTACGAGCCGACGCGGCTGGGTTTGGTTCAGCTGAACCTGCCCGCGCCGAGCTTCGAGGATTTCTGGGAGAGTAGCGGTATCCTTGTTCCGCAAGGTCCGGACGATGGCGGAAACCTTCGCGCCTTCCGTGAAGATCCTCTGGCCTCTCCTTTGGAAACTCCGAGCGGCAAGCTGGAGATCTTCTCGGAGACAATCGCGAGCTTCGGTGAGGCGGACTGTCCAGGCCACCCGGCTTGGCTCGGATCAGGTTACCTTCCGACCGAGTCGGCTCCGCTGGTGCTGGTCTCAAACCAACCCCGCACTCGCTTGCATAGTCAGCTCGACTTCGGCGGGCACAGCGGCAGCGGCAAGCATCGTGGGCGTGAAATCGCAAGTATGCACCCGAAGGACGCCGCCGAGCGCGGAATTGCCGATGGCGACATCGTGCGCCTGTTCAATGAAAGGGGTGCTTGCCTCGCTGCGATTGCCTTGACGGAGGACATCCGTCCGGGAGTGATTCAGTTACCTACAGGTGCCTGGTACGACCCGGCAGACCCAACCGAGGAAAAAACTCTGTGTGTGCACGGTAATCCCAACGTTTTGACCGAAGACGTGGGCACCTCGGCACTGGCTCAGGGTTGCACAGGGCAGCTTACGACGGTCGAAGTAGAGCGCTTCGATGGCAACTTGCCGCCCATCCGGGCGTACGATCCACCTTTGTCACTCCCCGCGCCCGCTTCCCACCTTGATGGCTGACCCGCATTGCGTCGGGGTGGGGCTTGGAAAGCCGCTCCACCTCGGCGGGTGGCACGAGCCTGTATTCGCGCCGGGGTCCAGTCTCGTCGACCGTGCCGTCCTCGCGAATGCAGGTGACCACGTCCTGCAGGGTGTGCCGCTCAGAGGCGGCCTTACCATTTGGGATGACCCTCGCTCGCCGGCGTGCATACACTCCGACCGTCAGATTAAGTGTGAATGGACCATGGATCGCACGCCTCCGGCAGCTTTCGCGAACCGTTATACATGTAGCATTGTTTTCAACGGTGTTTCGACGAAAGATCTTGACTCTTTCTTCGATAACATCGCGGGCTTCCTGGCGGCCGTTGTGATAGATCACCTTGTACTCTCATATGATGAGGTTCGATATGAAGAGATCAACAAAGTGGTTTCGCGCGCACATAGTATCACCGCGGTAGAACTAAGGAAGCAATCTCTCTTTCAAATGCAGCGTTTCAATATCGATAATGAATGGTGCTACGCAGACGACAGTCTATTTTACCTGGTGGATGAGAACGCTCCGGTCGATGAGCGAATCACGTACCTTGAATATTTTCTGATGCTTTGCGCCCGGCGGTTGCAACATCAATGGCATATAATTGAAGGGCGCGTCAACTGGTTGCTCAAAGCTTCGTCAATTCACCTCGAGTATCGGGATTTATACTTCCGCCCGATGACCGCAGGTCTAGTTCGAGGAGATAAGTCATGAGGCACTCCGAAATTATCTCGGCGCCCGTCCCTGAGCCAACGTACATACCGGCGCGCAGCAAGCTTTTGCTCTCAGCGCAACTTCGGCGACTGGCTTTGGCACCGCGGCGTTTCAGGGTAGAGGCTGTGCTGGGGGTTGGCCTGTCCTCGATCTAAATCCTGCTGTCGTTCGGCAGGTTAGCATCATGTGGACGCGACGCCGAAAAAGTTTGGCAGATGCTGTCCGCGAGTTTTGCGACGTCCTGAATACCGAGGGAACCTACGAGAAGTCACCGGCGTGCGGGTGTGCGCAGGGAGCGCCCTCCGGCTACGGCGCGAGGAGTGGCCGAGGTCGGAGCCATACCAGCGCGCTGGGCCTGTTGAAAAAGGGTGGTCAGGCTTTGTCGCGGCGGTAGGGCAGCGACTCCCTTCCAGTGTCGGTGTGACGCGTTTGGCCAGATCGTCGCCGCGTTCGTCCTTAAACCCCATGGTGCCCGCGCGCCGACTTGCGCGTTGAGAACGCAGTCGGACCGGCGTCAGGGTGATCCTGGGTCTAGATGAGGTGCTCGACACCGTGTCGTTGATGAAGACCGCGGGCGCGCGGATCTCCATCTTGGCCAGGGCGCTGCCCTGAGACCGGATCCGCTGATGCAGACCGGCATCGCCGTTCGGCGACACCCTTGCAGACGGGGCGGTCCATACGATTTTTAGACACCGTTGATTGTCGAGGCTGGGTCGGGTCACAGATCCGAAGTAGACAGATCAAAAAATGCAGGATCACTGCGGACGCTCGCGATCAGGATCGCCCCCTCCAGTGTGGCAAGAACCTGCATGGCCCGCGCTTCCGAGAGGCCACCAGCCTTCAGCTTGTCCACACCGTAGGTGAAGAAGCGGCGCACTTCGGCGGCTACCTCTTCCGACAGATCGCCCGATGTGACACCCAGGGCGCCGCACAGGCACATCCGTGCGCCGTCAGCCAGCGCCGCACGAAAGACGTGCCGCCACGCCTCGACAGGCGCGGTACCGGCGGCGATCTGGGCGTCGATAGATGCGGCAATCCGGTCATTATAGCGCCGCGTCACGGCAGCCGCGAGCGCCTCCTTGGTTGGGAAGTGGTAGTGCACGCTGGCGCTTTTGATGCCGATTTCATCTGCGATCTCGCGGAAGCTGAACCCGCTGTAGCCGGCAGATCGGATCCGACGCTCCGCAGCGTCCATGATGGCTTGGGCGGTATCCATGATCCTATTCCTATGACGCACAACATCGATCCTGTCTACCAACCGATAGATAGGCCTTGCCGGGCCGATGCACATGGGTTAGGTCTGAGCCACCTACCTACCGATAGATAAGGCCACATGGATGGAACGGTTTACAGGCAAAGCCGTAGCGATCACCGGAGGCGGTTCCGGCATCGGCAAGGCGACGGCAGCACGCTTTGTGGCCGAAGGCGCCCGGGTCGTCATTAACGGGCGCGACGTGGCCAAGCTTGAAGCCACCGCCCGCGAAATCGACCCGAGCGGCCGGAACGTGGTTGTCTCAGCCGGCGATATCGCTGACCCGGCCACCGGCGCGGCGCTGGTCGAGGCCGCCGTGTCCCGGTTCGGCCAGCTCGACGTTCTGGTCAACAACGCTGGCGTGTTCAACCCGAAGCCGTTCCTCGAGCTGACCGAGGCAGATTACGACTGGTATCTCGATACGATCCTGAAGGGGAAATTCTTCACCGCGCAGGCTGCGGCCAAGGCGATGAAGGACCGGGGCGGGGCCATTGTCCAGACGGGTTCGATGTGGGCAATCCAGGCGATCGGGGCGACCCCGTCGGCCGCCTACTCCGCCGCCAATGCGGGGGTCCACGCGATGGTGCGCAATCTCGCGATCGAACTCGCTCCCTTTAAGATCCGCATCAATGCCGTGGCCCCGGCCGTCATTGAGACGCCAGTCTACAGCACCTTCATGTCGGCGCAGCAGGTCAGGGACGTGCTCCCGACCTTCAACGCGTTCCACCCGCTTGGTCGCAACGGCCAGCCCGGCGACGTGGCTGAGGCCATCCTGTTCCTTGCGTCCGACCAGGCCGCTTGGATCACCGGCACCGTGCTGCCCGTCGATGGCGGCGTGACGGCCGGTCGGCAGTAGCCGGATCTCCACCCGAACGACGCGCTTCGGAATGAACCCAGCCGTCAGCGAGATAGGGGTTCCCATGTCGCTGACGGCACGGGTTGAGGGATCGAGCTGACTCACTCTAACGACCCGAACCCAACTCACAGGAGGCATGACAATGAACAACATGCAGGATTGGAACGCCTATCGCGACGCCCTGGTAGGTCGCGTTGGCGAGTTCGCCAAGCTCAGCCCTGACGTGCTGCGCGGCCTCACGATCATCGAGAACGGCGCGACCAAGAGCGGCAAACTCGAACCCAAGATTCACGAGCTGATCGCCCGGGCTTGTCACGTTGTCGGAATAGCCGCGAGAAAGCCGACGTTGGCCCCTTTCAGGCCGGCGCGCCCGCCGCACCGCGCCACATCGCGAACGCCTCGGCTCGGAAGAGCCGGTGCGTGCGAGCCGAGACGAGGTGACGAGGAACGGTGAAGGTGTTGTAGGTGGCCGCGGGCATCGACAAGACCCGCTGGGCTGAGCCAGGCGACTCGAAGCCCTGCAACTTCGCCTCTCGTCGTCGCACCGGCACATGCGAGCTCTCCGCCCGGTTGTTCGCCCGCTTGCGCTGGACGTGATCCACTCGGCTCAGCTTCATCTCACGAAGCGCGGCTCCGTAGGCCGGGCACTTGTCCGTGACCCAGGTCTCCGGTGCCATGCCCTGCTTCTTCAGAAGCTTGCGCATCAGCTTCTGAGCCGCGCGCCTGTCCCGCTTGGTCTGGAGCAGCACGTCCAGCACCTCGCCTTCGGCGTCCACGGCCCGCCACAGGTCCATCTGCGTGCCGCTGATGCGCACGAACACCTCGTCGAGGTGCCATCGCGCGTGCGGCTTGGGGCGGCGGGCTCGCAGCCCGCGTGCGATCGTCGGACCGAAGGTGAGAACCCAGCGTCGGATGCTCTCGTACGTCACTGTGATCCCCCGCTCGGCCAGGAGTTCTTCGACGTCGCGAAAGCGGAGGGTGAACCGGAGATACAACCACACAGCGCGTTGGATGATGTCACGCGGGAAGCGGTAGCCGGAGTACGAGAGCACGGTCATGCGACCCGGCTACGCTGCGCGCCAGCCCTCCGCAAGCCAGCGCCCAACCAACGTGACAAGCCCCCGCTGATGCTCGGCACCGGCACGGGCTCGGAGATCCGCCAGCCGCTGGGCTACGCCATCGTCGGTGGCCTCCTCGTGTCGCAGGTGCTGACCCTGTTCACGACGCCGGTCGTCTACCTGTACATGGAGCGTCTGAGCCGCTCTCTGTCGTCGCGTTCGAGGCCGGGGCAGGACTTGCCGGCCATGTGACTGGCTGCCGGCAATGCAGAGTCGCCGCTGGAAATGCCGAGTCTCTGCTCTATCGCCAGATTTTCCGGGGCAGGCGAACCGGAACTGCAAGCATCAAATCCCATCCGCGGCACCTCAGCATGAGGAGAGTTGCCTCCTCCAGGCCCGTTCAGCCGACGAGCCGCCTTCCGAGGTGCGTCAGGCGCGCAGCCATCGCCCCCACGAGGCGGATGGGCTTGTCGCAAACGCGAACGGGCCCGCGGTCACGGGTCGTTAGGCATACCCGGCCAGCTTGCCGCTCCGCTCCGGAGCCAGCCCATGATCCTGAACGCCCTCGCCCTCACGCTGAAGAGACAGGCCCAAGGCGACTTCAGGGGCCGACACTTCGAAGCCACCCTCATCGTGCAGGCCGTCTCCTGGTCCCTGCGCGACGCGCTGAGCGACCGCGACATCGCGGAGATGCTCCTGGAGAGGGGCCTCACGGTCGACCACTCCACCCTCACCCGCTGGGTGCTCGCCGACGCGCCGGCCATCGAGCGTCGTCTGCGCCGGTTCCGCAAGCCGCCCTGCGGCTCGGTGCGCGTGGACGAAACGGACATCCGCGTCCGGGGCCAGTGGCGCTCCCCGGACCGGGCCATCGACAAGCCCGGTGAGGCGGTCGACGTCCTGCTCACGGCCAACCGCGACCTCGATGCCGCCAAGCGCTTGTTCCGCAATGGGGCCGGCCCGTACCCGCCGGCGATCGCCGAGAGCCGCAAGGCGGGCCTGCTGCCCCGGACACCGACCCATCACGTCAGCAAGCCCCTGCAGCAAGGGATCGCGAGCGACCCCTTCCGAGTGAAGCGGGCGATGCCGCGGGTGGGCGGGTTCCGGTCGTTCAAGACGGCGCGGCGCACGATCCAGGGCGTCAAAGCCAGGCTGTGGCGGCGCAAGGGCTTCGGGTTCTTGGGCGCATGGACGGTGCGGGAGCAGAACCAGCTGCTCGCGCACTGCTTCGGGCTTCCCGTCGCGAACAAAGCGTGAAAGCGGGGGCGGGTAGCCCCTTCTGCAGCCCGAGCCCGAGTTTGCGACAAGCCCCCCAGGCCGGGGAGGAGAGCGAGGGCTGATCGGGCGGGCATCCTATCCGCGTTAACCGTCCCGGTCAGTCTTGGCGGTATCTTTGCGGCTGTCACGCTGCCCTTCCAGCCCCATCCAGCGAGGTCGGGTGCCGTGACAGCGGCCGGGCCAACAGCCTATCGGTCCGGCCGCTGCGTTCTGATCAGCGCACTCTGCGGATCCAAAGGCGCTTCATGCGCGGACCCCCGCCACCGTGACCCGGGAGTAGCGCACGAGCAGCCAGCCCGCGACCGTCTCAGTTAAGGCCGGCCTTCCCGGTCGCCCGGAGGCGCCGCATCACGACGGCCAGCAGCGTCTCAGCCCTGGCGAAGAGATGTCGGCCAGCTCGCCTTTGACGCGGGCGCGGACGAGGAGGTTCGCGATGCTCGCCGGAATGAGGCCCCAGGGCCGGAGCCATTGGGAAGGCCTTGACCGGCGAGGTGCGCTCGAAGCCGTCCTCTCACGTGAACACTTCGCCGTCGGCATCGCCAGCTTAACAAATGAAGCTGCCGATAGCGCCAAGCTTGATACACTGCCGGTCGAGCCACAGGAGCGACGATGCAGGAGTAATCACCGTAGTCTACGTGGCAGCTTCGGCCGTATCAGCTGGGCTGGATCGCCAAGCACCTCAAGCGCTCGGCAGAGCAGGGTATCGAGGCGCTGATCCAGCGTCGGCAAACGCTGCCAGCTCGCGCGGGAGCGGAGTTCATGTGCCTTGCCATGAGCGCACGGACTGGGCGGCCTTCAGGATTGCCTGATCAGCCGGCACCAGCGCCGACCGGGTGAATTCAGGCATCGCCGGCATTGTACGAACCTAGCCTCATCCCAGATACGGCCACTAAGAAGGTTAATCGCCACACTCGTCATCATCCCTGCATCTAGACAAGTGTAAAAGCAATTAGGTGGTTGCATTCGGGTTTGAAAGCTGGTTTGATATGGATGAAGCTTTCCCCACTGGTCCTGGGAACGAGTAGCTTCAAAACTCCCCCACAGCCGCAAGGCTCGTGGGGAGTTTCTTATGGTTATAATCCTAACCGCTGTGTGTTATTACGGCAACTTACAAAAAATAAGTTGCCCACGACGGCTGATGCGCGTCGTTGTTGTCTCGGTTGATGGTCACCGTGGCGCAGCTGCACTAGCCAGAGGTTGGCAATCAACGCTGTGATCGTCTTGCAACTCCCACGGAGGGAACTTGCAGCTCCTGCGAAAGGGACCAGGACCAGATGATCAGAAAGCTCTTGCTCACCAGCGCGGCCACCGCCCTCCTGACGGGCGCTGCGTCTGCTGCCGACCTGCCGCGCCGCGAGCCTCCCCCGCCGCCGGTGTTCACGCCGGTGCCGGTGTTCACCTGGACCGGCTTCTACGCCGGTTTCAACGCCGGTTACGGCTTCGACACCGGTCCCAACCGCGGGCCCACGGTGATTGGCGTCGGCCCGGCCACCGGCCTCGTCATCGTTCCGACCGTCATCGCCTTCCGGAACGAGAGCAACCTGGACGGCTTCACCGGCGGCGGCCAGATCGGCTACAACTACCAGTTCACGCCGGGCGCGGGCGTGGTGATCGGTCTCGAGGCCGACGCCCAGTACGTCGACTTCGGCCGTGACCGGAACCGCTTCATCGCCACCGGCCCGATCGCCGCCCAGCGGGTGTTCAACCCGGCCGGCCTCGCCGGTCTCGACTTCTTCGGCACGGTGCGCGGCCGGCTCGGCTACGCCTGGGATCGCACCCTGATCTACGGCACCGGCGGTTTCGCCTATGGCAGCGGCGGCGGCCGCGACTTCGGCCTGCCCAACGACGACGACTTCCAGACCGGCTGGACCGCCGGTGGTGGCGTCGAGTACGCCCTGCCCACCGACTCGTTCCTGAACTTCTTCCGGTCGAGCTCGGTGACGGTGAAGGTCGAAGGTCTGTACGTGAACCTGGACCGTGGCCGGCGCTTCAACGGCGCCTTCGCGGTGAACAACGCCGGCGCCATCATCACGACGGCGAGCCCGGGCGTGGTCGTGGTGAACGCCGGTCAGTTCCGCCGCGACACCGAGTTCGCGGTGGTCCGCGCCGGCCTGAACTACAAGTTCGGCACCTGGTAGTCGGTGGCCGACAACGGTTCGGCTGAAGCGTCCCCAGACCCCGATCAAATCTGGCCGCTTGGCCGAACGGCGCCCCGGGTCCTCCCGGGGCGCTTGTGCGCGGCGTCGGATTTGATGCTTCTGACGGGCAACGCCGGGTACGACGGGAGGCGCAGCCCCACGCTTCGGGGCAGGGCGAACGCGAGCTGACGATGATGCGCTGGGGCTTCCCACTGCCCCCGAAGGGCTTGTCACGTTGTCGGAATAGCCGCATGAAAACCGACGTTGGCCCCTTTCAGGCCGGCACGCCCGCCGCACCGCGCCACATCGCGAACGCCTCGGCTCGGAAGAGCCGGTGCGTGCGAGCCGAGACGAGGTGACGAGGAACGGTGAAGGTGTTGTAGGTGGCCGCGGGCATCGACAAGACCCGCTGGGCTGAGCCAGGCGACTCGAAGCCCTGCAACTTCGCCTCTCGTCGTCGCACCGGCACATGCGAGCTCTCCGCCCGGTTGTTCGCCCGCTTGCGCTGGACGTGATCCACTCGGCTCAGCTTCATCTCACGAAGCGCGGCTCCGTAGGCCGGGCACTTGTCCGTGACCCAGGTCTCCGGTGCCATGCCCTGCTTCTTCAGAAGCTTGCGCATCAGCTTCTGAGCCGCGCGCCTGTCCCGCTTGGTCTGGAGCAGCACGTCCAGCACCTCGCCTTCGGCGTCCACGGCCCGCCACAGGTCCATCTGCGTGCCGCTGATGCGCACGAACACCTCGTCGAGGTGCCATCGCGCGTGCGGCTTGGGGCGGCGGGCTCGCAGCCCGCGTGCGATCGTCGGACCGAAGGTGAGAACCCAGCGTCGGATGCTCTCGTACGTCACTGTGATCCCCCGCTCGGCCAGGAGTTCTTCGACGTCGCGAAAGCGGAGGGTGAACCGGAGATACAACCACACAGCGCGTTGGATGATGTCACGCGGGAAGCGGTAGCCGGAGTACGAGAGCACGGTCATGCGACCCGGCTACGCTGCGCGCCAGCCCTCCGCAAGCCAGCGCCCAACCAACGTGACAAGCCCTGTCGGACAGCATTTTCCCCGATCAGTGCCAAATTGGGGCTTGACCTTCCCACGATTGGAAGCCCGATCTTCTGCCGGAACGCAAAATTCCCGAACGAGAAAGGAGGCGGCTATGAATGCCCCCGTTCGACCTGCGGACCTTTCCTCCGCGTCAATCTCACTGCCCATCGAGGGCATGACCTGCGCATCCTGCGTGGGACGTGTCGAGAGGGCCCTGAAGGCCATTCCCGGCGTGGAGACGGTCTCGGCCAATTTAGCGACCGAGCGCGCGAGCATCACGACCAATGCGCCAGTTGATCGCAGCAAGCTCGTCGGCGCCGTCGAGAATGCCGGCTATTCCGTACCTGCCGCATTCTCGGCTCCGGCGTCCTCGATCGAGCTCTCGGTGGAGGGCATGACCTGTGCATCCTGTATCGGGCGTGTGGAGCGCGCCCTGAAAGCGGTGCCGGGCGTCACGCAAGCGAGCGTCAACCTGGCGACCGAGCGGGCCACGATTGAAGGCTCGGCGGACTCGGGCGCGCTCATCGCCGCCATCGAGCAGGCCGGATACGGCGCGACGGTGATCGGCAAGGCGGTCAACGCGGGCGGTCAGGACGACACGGCCGAGCAAGCCGAGAAGAAGGAAACAGAGCGGCGGGAACTGAAGCGCGATTTCACGATCGCCGCGGTCCTGACAGCGCCGGTCTTCGTTCTCGAGATGGGGTCTCACCTCATCCCCGGCGTGCATGGCGCTATCGACGCGACGATCGGCATGCAGTGGAGCTGGTACATCCAGTTTGCGCTGACGACGCTCGTTCTGTTCGTCCCCGGCATCCGCTTCTACGAAAAGGGGCTGCCGGCGCTGTGGCGTCTCGGCCCCGACATGAACTCGCTGGTCGCCGTCGGCACGCTGGCCGCCTATGGCTATTCGCTGGTCGCGACATTCGCCCCCGCCTTCCTGCCTCCCGGCACGATCAACGTCTATTTCGAAGCGGCCGCGGTCATCGTGACCCTGATCCTGCTCGGCCGTCTCCTTGAGGCCCGCGCCAAGGGGCGCACGTCCGAGGCGATCAAGCGCCTGGTGGGACTTCAGGCCAAGACGGCGCGCGTGCGCAGGGACGGCAAGACGGTCGATCTGCCGATCGCCTCCGTAGCCGCCGGAGACATCATCGAAGTCCGGCCCGGGGAACGGATTCCCGTCGACGGCGAGGTGACCGAGGGCGAGAGCTATGTCGACGAGTCGATGATCACCGGCGAGCCGATCCCGGTCTCGAAGGCCCTCGGCAGCGAAGTGGTCGGCGGCACGGTCAACCAGAAGGGCGCCTTCGCCTTCCGCGCGACGGCGGTCGGGGGGAACACCGTCCTGTCCCAGATCATCCGCATGGTCGAGGAAGCCCAGGGTTCGAAGCTGCCGATTCAGGCCATGGTCGACAAGGTGACCATGTGGTTCGTGCCCGCAGTCATGGCCGTGGCGGCGCTGACCTTCGCGGCGTGGCTGTATTTCGGGCCTTCGCCCGCGCTCACCTTCGCGCTCGTCAACGCGGTTGCGGTCCTGATCATCGCCTGCCCTTGCGCCATGGGCCTTGCAACGCCGACTTCCGTCATGGTGGGCACCGGCCGCGGCGCGGAGCTCGGCGTGCTCTTCCGCAAGGGTGAAGCCCTGCAGCTGCTCAAGGATTCCAAGGTCGTCGCGGTCGACAAGACCGGCACGCTGACCGAGGGCAAGCCGGCGCTGACGGATCTCGAGCTGGCGATCGGTTTCGACCGGAAGGCCGTGCTTGGGCTGGTTGCCGCCGTCGAGGCCAAGTCGGAGCACCCGATCGCCCGGGCGATCGTGGAGGCGGCTCACAACGAGGGCTTGGAACTGCCCATGGTCTCCGGGTTCGAATCCGTGACCGGCTTCGGCGTGAAGGCGACGGTGGACGGCAAGCCGATCGAGATTGGCGCCGACCGCTACATGGCCGAGCTCGGCCATGACGTGGCCGGCTTCGCCACGGTCGCCGAACGCCTGGCCAACGAGGGCAAGTCGCCGCTTTATGCGGCGATCGGCGGCAAGCTCGCGGCCATCATTGCCGTGGCGGACCCGATCAAGGAGACGACGCCCCCGGCGATCAGGGCCCTGCACGATCTCGGCCTGAAGGTCGCGATGATCACCGGCGACAATGCGCGCACGGCAAAGGCCATCGCGGCTCGCCTGGGCATCGACGAGGTCGTCGCCGAGGTGCTGCCCGACGGCAAGGTGGAGGCGGTTCGCCGGCTGAAGAGCCAGTACGGCAAGGTTGCCTTCGTCGGCGACGGGATCAACGACGCTCCGGCCCTCGCCGAGGCCGATGTCGGTCTCGCCATTGGCACCGGCACGGATATCGCCATCGAAGCGGCCGAGGTGGTGCTGATGTCGGGCAGCCTGCAGGGCGTGCCGAATGCAATCGCCTTGTCCAAGGCGACGATCGGCAACATCCGCCAGAACCTCTTCTGGGCCTTCGCCTACAACACGGCGCTGATTCCGGTCGCGGCCGGCGTGCTGTTCCCCGCGTTCGGCATCCTGCTTTCGCCGGTGTTCGCCGCGGGAGCCATGGCCCTGTCGAGCGTCTTCGTGCTGGGCAACGCGCTTCGGCTCCGCCGCTTCAAGGTTGCGCACTGACAACGGCAGCAGCCGGCCGTTTCGGGCCGGCTGTGTCGCGAAGGAAGATTACTCATGAACATAGGACAGGCAGCCAAGGCGTCCGGCGTTTCGGCCAAGATGATCCGCTACTACGAGCAGACCGGCCTCATACCGCAGGCCGACCGGAAGGCTTCCGGGTATCGCGACTATTCCGACGTCGACGTGCACATGCTGCGCTTCATCCGCCGCGCACGCGGCCTCGGCTTCTCCGTCGCCAAGATCAATGAGCTGCTGGGATTGTGGCGAGATGAATCCCGGCAGAGCGCCGAGGTCAAGCGGTTGGCGCAGGCCCACATCGACGAGCTCGAAAGGAAGATCAAGGGTCTTCAGGACATCGAGCATACGCTGACGATGCTCGTCAATGCCTGCGAAGGCGACCATCGTCCGCATTGCCCGATCCTCAAGCACCTCGAGAACGGCGAGGATAATGAAGATCTGTCAATTCACCCGCGCAAGGGCGCGGTTGCTGGCTTGGCTTATTGATCGGCCGCATCGGCAAACCGGAAGAGAAGTACCGCCCAGAACCCGCAACCGACACCCTGGTCAGCCAAGCCTCCTAACCGTCCACAAAAACGGTTCTTCCGCACTTTGCGTGGATCAGGCAGCGATGAGGATGCGGCTACGGAGGAGTGCGAAGCTGGCGCGACCGTACATGGTGCGCTTGAGCATCTTCAGCCGACTGATCTGCCCTTCCGCCTGAGCATTGCTCCAGGACGTCGTCAGCGCCGCCCGAACGGCCGCCCCATCCTGCGCCAAACCGGCCGCGAAGGTCTCCAGCGCAGCGACACCGCAGTTCCGGGTTTCGAGCAGCCATCTGTCGAGCTCGCTGGCAGGGTCCGCCGGCCGGTCGCCGCCCAGGCCACAGGCACGCACGAGCATCGTGAACCGCCGCGCCAGATCGGCGATCCGTGCGGCTTCAGGATCCTGCCGGATGCGGGCGAGGTCAGCCGCGGCGCGGGGCTGCAGTGTCGCGAGGGGCTGCACCAGGATCCAGGCCAGTTGCTTGGGTGAGGCGATGGGTGAGGGTCTGATCGCCTCAGTGCTCGTCGAGGCGGGCTGCGACAGCCATTTGCGAGCCGTGCGCCGCTCGGCGACGAAGCGGTGCACCTGCCGATGGGTTCCCGCGAAGCCCTGGCGGCGGATCTCGCGCCAGAGCGCCATAGCGTTCTCGCAGCCCTCGGCCATGCGCTGCTCCAGATGGGCGAGGTAGGGATCGAGGCGAGAGGGATTGGGTCTGCGGATCGCGCGCTCCGGGAAGCTCTCGGCCTGGGCGTACTTGCGCACGGTCGCTCGCGCCAGACCCGTGGCGCGGCCGATCGCCAGGAGGGTCTCGCCAGCGAGATGGCGTCGGCGCACGTCCTCATAGGCCGCCAGCCGGCGGGCGCGGCTGTCGAGGCTGACGGCAATCTCGGCTGCGCTGCGGCGATAGGCGCGCGGGCGCTCCCCTGGCTGTCGTCCGTCACCACTCGCAAGAGGAGGGAGCTGTCGCAGCCGGCCATGGACGCGGCCAAGCCAGCGTTCGAGAACCTGGCGCAGGTTGAGGAGCAGGTGCCATCGGTCGGCGACCTGGAGGGCGGCCGGCGCGCCCGCGGTGGCCGCTCGGGCGTACTCGGTCGAGCGGTCGCGGGCGACGATCTGGATGCTGGGATGGCGACGCAGCCATGCGGCAACGGTCGCCCCTGAGCGGTCGGGCAGCAGGTCGATCGGGCATCGCCGTTCGAGGTCGACGAGAAGCGTGCCGTAGCTCCGACCTTTGCGGATGGCCCAGTCGTCGATGCCCACGGCGCGCGGCGCGTTCGCTCTCGGCAACGGGAGGCGGTGCACGAGGCGCAGGATCGTGTCGGGGCTGGTTTGCATCCCCAGGTGGCCGGTCAGGCGCGCGCCGGCCTCGCCGCCGACTGCAAGCCCGATCCGGGTCTGGGCCTGAGCGAGGCGGCGGGTCCGGCGCGCTCGCGGCGGTATCAGCCGCGGAAGAGGCTCGGCGAACGTGCGGCGGCGGCAAGCGGGATGATGGCAGTAGAAGCGTCGGATACGCAGGCGCAGCGTCACAGGCTGGCCCATGCTCGGCAGATCGGCCGGACGGCGATCATAGCGGCTGTGAACGGCGGAACTGGGCGTGCCACAGGTCGGACATCGACCATGACAACGGCGGCCATGGGCGATGACGACAAGGTGATCGGTGTGGCGAAAGACCCGCTCGATCGTGCAGCCCGGCAGGGATGAGGACAGGATCATCCGCCTCGTGAATCAGCCTGCGCTTCCCGCGTCACCGCGACCGTTCCACGCAAAGTGCGGAAGAACCACAAAAACGGGGCAATCCCAATCCCACGCCTTGGCTTGGGAGCGAGGCGGCCCTCTTGGGCAAAGCTCTCGTGCCAGCGAATGGCACTGGCGGGGCTGCCGCCGAAGGGCTTGGCGGCGCGAGGCGCCCTGTTCGATGGCGGCAACCACGCGCTCGCGCAGGTCAGCGCGAACCGACCATGATCGGGCAAGCGCCGCGACAGGTCGCCGGGCACGTTGTCTTCCCATCCAGCCCGGCCGCGCCCTGTCGGGTCAGGTGCACAGGCGCCGGTACCGCCGACAGTTGCCCATGCCCTCTTCGCCGAGCTCCTCCTTGTAGAGGCAGGCTTGACGCAGTTCGCGACACATGCCCCGCTCTCGCCGATAGCGCCGCTCCTCATAGTAGTCACGGTGCCCATCGTCGATCTGCACCCCGCCGGGCCCGAAGTAGAAGCCTTGAGCGGAGCCAGTGCTGGGCAGAGCCAGAAGCGCAGCAGTAGCGCACAACCCTAAAGCGATTTTCTGCACGGCAATAATCTCCCTGATGGTACGTTCCCGTGGCACGTGGCGCATCTAACGTCGTCACTGCCGAAACCATTCAGAAACACCGTTCGTCCGCAATTGTGCGAAAGGGGCAGCCCTACCGGACTGCGATTGCAGAGGGGCCTGGAGCGGGCTCTGGCCGGCTCGGCGATCGGCGACGTCCGGAACGGTTGGCACCCCGGCTGCTTTCTAAGCCCACGTCCGGGCGAACGGACGCTCCCGGGTATGGTGAGAACGGTGCATCAGGAGATCTGCTGATGGCGCAGCCCTATGAACCCCATGCCGATGCGATCCGTTTCGCCCACCAGATCGTCGATGAGGCCGGATGCAAGCTGGCGCAGGCGATCCACGCGGAAGATCAGCAAGCGATTGCCGGTGCGCGCCACGACCTCGTGGTCAGGATCGCCCAGGCCATCATGGATGCGGAACATGTCGCGGCGGATCAGGCGCGGGGCGAGGGAGAGACCTCACGGGAGAGCATGGACGAACCAGGACCGCAGTCCCGCACCTGGCCCGCGCTCATGTTCGGTTTGCTCCAGTGGGCTTCGGCTGCGGTCAGACCAGCAAGAGGCGCCCGGTGACCCGGGCAGTGTAGCGCCCATGACCGGATTTCTGCGCGGCTTTGTCGCCTCCTACCTGCTGACGGCCGCCTACCTGGGCATCAATCTGGCTGCCCAGACACAGACGCAGAGCGCCACACGCGTCGTCCTTGCGGCGGCCACGTGGCCGTTTGTCTTCACGCCGGCCTTCGTCCACCATCACATGTGCCGCTGATCGCCAGGGACCGACCTGCACAAGGCTCGATCCAGCGATACGAGCGGGCATCGCCGGCGGGAGTGACGGCGGCACCAGCGATGACGTGTGGTGGATTACCCCAGGACCGATTTCGACGACGCCAGCATTCCGGGCCGGCAGCTTGGCCAAACATGCCCGGGAGGTCAAACAAGTGCCCCCTCATCGCCACTACTCCCGCCGTCGAGCACGCCGGCCCAAGATCATGAACCAAGCTCATCGCTTGGTTCTCGATGAGGCCTCCAGCACATACGTGCCAGCAACTCCCCGGTGGAGACCTCAATGCGCCGGATCGGCGAGCAAAAACCGGCTTGTCTTATGCTTGATGACCAGCAGTCCGCTCAAAGCCAGCACGCCGAACGCCGCGCCGGCCAGGAAGCTGGCCGATGAGCCCATGACGTCCCAGAGCGCGCCGGCGACAACGCTCGCCAGAAGGAGGGCCAACCCGGTCACGAGGTTGGACACGCCGGGATGCGCAGCAGGCCGGGATAGGTCACCAGGCCGACGCCTGCCCCGAGCGCGAGACCCAGCAGACCCCCGAGCACAAAGCTTGGCTGCCGCTCGATCATTAAACAATCAGGACGCTTGATCGATTTCTCAGGCATGCACAGCGGATGCAAAGGCTCGCTGCAGGCCGTGCCACACCTCTATTCCATACATGACTTCACCGCCGGCAGGAGGCTGGAAGAAGTCGTAGGTCGGTGCCGGCCGGAACCGCTCAGGACCGTACCCGAAAGCGGCGAGATTACTCGCCTGGCTGCGATGGCACGCGAAGGCCGCCTCTTTGCGGCGAGCCGCCTCTGGCAGCAATGGGACGACGATCTCCGGGCAGGCGACATGATCGACAAAGTGCCCGGTGCGCAGCCGACCCCTGATGTGGTGATAGCTCGTGAATTCCAGCCGCGCCGGTGTGTGATCGCCGCGGCGCGCCAGCTGCCGGCACGCCTCCTGCACCGCGAAGGCCGCCGCGTCATGGTCGAAATGGCCTCCCTCGTAAGGATGGGTGAGGACGGCATCGACCCAGATGAGATCCTCGACCAGCCGCTCGATCGCCACGTCCAAGTGGTCGGCGAGGCGACCGTCGGGAATTTCGTAGAAGACCTGGCGGGCCACGCGACCCTCGACCAGAACCGCGAGCGCATCGACCAGCTCGCTTCGGCGTGCCGCCGCGTAGGCCTGACGCGTCGGGAAGCCCGCTGCGGCGGCGAAGGCCGGGTCGAGGGGCGCGCCATCTGTGAGCTGAAGCAAGGTCAAATTCCGGAGATGAGCCATGACGCCCCCCAGGCCGATCGTCTCATCGTCGGGGTGCGCCGTGACGACGGCCACCGCCAGGTCGATCGGCCGGCGCGCCGCAAGGCTTTTGAGAACCTGTTCGGCAGTGATCGCTGGGCTCGGGGTCATCTCGTTCGGGCAGGCCATGGTCCGTCGGGGCGGTCAGACGCGGCCGCCAACGGCCTCATAGGCGATATGGGTCAAGATTGGACAGCCCCGGGCGGGTCGCCTTGCCGGACCATGCATCGGCAATCGACCCAATATCGACGGCGACGCCGCCGCGCGCTGCAATCTCATGACAGTAGAGCTTGCCGAGATAGCCGGCCGCGACGAGCCAGAAGATCCCGGACCAATCCCGTTGCCGCAGGCGTGCCATCACGTGCCCGAACGCTTCCGGATAATGAGCGCCTTGCATCCCGGTCGCACCGATGATCGGCGCGAACCGCTTCTCTTCCGGAATGAGCAGCGCGGCGGCGATGCGCGTGCCGAACCGCCGGGAGATCGCACCCGCGAGCTGAGGGTGGCAGGAGATCAGGCCAACGGGGTGCCCTGAAGTCATCAGCCGCTGCAGGGCGCCCGAGAGATGCAGATCGAGGTGGATGTCGTGGGTGCAGACGCTCACGCCCTCCCGGTGCAGCAGGGGCGAGACGTGGCGCAATACGTTGGTGCAGCTCGGCACCCCATCGAGGCTCGCGATCCCGTACTCGTGCCGGATCCGCTCCGGATAGGTTACCCCCACCACCGAGGCTGTCGGGATGGTGGCCAGGAACCGGTCGCGCAAGGCGAGGAAATCGGCGCGGTCGATCAGGTCGTCATTCCCGAACCACGTGCGCAGGATGCGCTTGCGGTTGTTGCGATAGAGGCTGCGGAAGCGGCCGCCCTCCTCGTCCGGGTCGCTGATCCAGGCGCCCTCGCCGTCGCCAAGGCGGATCAGCGAGAAGGGACGGCGCTCCTCCAGCGCAGCAGCGATGCGTGCCTCCACGGCCGCGATGCCGAGGTGGCGCGGGCTCGTCCGGATCGCCATGGCGAGGAGCATGGCCTCCGTCTCGGGATGGCGCCGCATGTAGGCGACCAGCTGCTCCAGCCGCTCCGCCCGGCGCACCTGGCCCGGCGTGCGAGGCACGAAGGCCGACAGACAGGCTTGCGCCTCATCCAGCCGGCCCATTCCCGCAGAGTGGCGCACGGACTGCATCAGGGTGTGGAGATCACCCGGATCTGCCGCCAGCGCTCGCGCGAAGTCGCGCGCCGCTCCCTCGGCGTCGCCCGCCCTCTGGCGGAGAACCGCGAGTTCGCGCCAGCCATAGGGCAGGTGGGCAAACAACCGGCACAGCTGCGTCAGGATCGCGGCTGCTTCCAAGACATCGCCGGCGTCCCGGAGGGCCTCGGCGGCCCTGACCGCTTGAACCGGATCATCGCCCGCTCGCGCCCATCCAACCCGCTCCGCCGGTCGGGCGGGATGCGCCTGCGCGGCAGGTATGGACGCGAGAGCCGCCGTCTCCCGAGACCGGCCGGACGTGACCGGTCGCATCAGCGTTACAGGCGGAGCCGTCATCCCACTCCGGCCGATCCGAAACCGCTGCTGCTCACGCTTCCATCCGCTGTCTTCTCAATCTCGAACACGAAATGCGTGCAGAACAGCAGCCGAAGCAGGTTGGTCGTCCGGATATCGAGGCCGAGGCGCCGCCCGGCCTCGATCAGGGTGCGATGAACGAATCCTTCCGGTCCCATCATGCGATTGAGCGGGGTCTCGTCGCTGGCCGTGAGCGTCACGATCAGGCGCCGCAACAGGAACACGAACGCGTCGTGCTTCGGGTCGATGCGAGCGAGGCGCAGGCCTGCATTTTGCGCCGCCACCTTCAGGCCGTAGGGCGTGAAGTTGAAGGTGCCGAAATCCTGCATCTGCTCCAGGTAGGCGACCTGTCCGATCAGCTTGCCGCCGGGCCGGAGCACGCGGGAGATCTCTTTGAAGCTGATGTCGATGTGCTGGACGTGGTGGAGCGATACCATGGCCCAGACGACGTCGAATTCGCCGTCGGCGAAGGGCAGCACCCGCCCATCATAGAGCTGCACGGCCTCGCCGAGACGCGCCACTTCATCCCGGACCAGCGGCGAGACACCGTCGAGGTAGTCCACTCCCTGCCACGTGTAGCCGAGCGACTCGATGAAGGACCGGCCGTGCATCGCTCCGCAGCCGAAGTCGAGGAGCCGCGAACCGGGGCGGTAAGCGGCGGCGAGCAGGTCCTCGGCTGAGCGGGCCTCCAAGCTGTCGCCGTCCACCACGGGGCCGATCTCGCGGAAGAAGGATCCATCCAGGGCGAGTGTCCGCGACGTCGCAGCGGCCGCGGAAATCAGGCGTTCGAACAGAACGTCCACCGTGTCGCCCGCGGGCGAAGGAGGAGCGGCGAGAGTCGAGATGCCCGCTCGCGCCCGATCCGGATCAAGACGCTGAGCGAGATTACGGCGCAGAGTCGTCCAATTGAACCAGTTCCATATGGTCATTGCTGCCGCAGCTTCCCGACGTGTTTGATCATCGCACGGCAATCCTCAGCGGCCGCATTCTCCGTATACCTGCTCCCCGCGCTTCGTGCAGCCGCTGTACCGAGCGCCTGACGCAGATTGGGCTCAGCAATGAGCGCCGAGAGAGCGGCCCGCCACTCCGCCTCCTTGCTGGCGAGTCGGACATCAACCCCGTCCTCCAAGTCTTCGCAATAGGCGCGGGTCGCGCTCGCCAGGGTCGGAATTCCGAAGCGCGCCGCCGCGAGCCAGCCCGTCACTGCTACGCACGCCGCTGCCTCACCCTCGTCCGCCAGCACGAGGTTCAGGTCACTGCCCCGGAGTGCCTCCTCCCAGTCCGGCACGGGACCGTGCTGGCTGATCCGATCTGCGAAGGGCGCGAACGCCTCGTCCAGCGTGACGAAGCCGGCCGTGGTCAACGCAATCCGCGGCTCCCGCCGGAATGCCTCCAGCAGCGCCGCACCCGCGGCCTCCGTCGCCCGCACGTCCTGCAACTGCGGCGCGTGCAGAAACAGGCGGACCTGCTCCCCCACTCCAGGCGACCGCGCCTCCGGCACTATCGCGTCCCGAACGATGAAGCTGCGGCCCCTTGCGACAATCCCGTCCAGGTGCGCAGCAAGCACCCGGTTTGGCGCAAGACCGAAGTCGCAGAGCTTGGCGGCGGCGCGGTAGAGGGCCACCCCGAACACGAGATCCTGATGCACCCGTTCGCCGATCCGGCCGGCGAAGGCCTCTAGCGGCGGCGGGGCGAAGCGCGGATCGACGATCAGCTCGTCGGTTTCGTAGAGGGTCGGGACACCCGCGCGTTTGGCACACACGAGGGCCTGCACGACCGTGGGCCATGCGGGCGTCCGCACCAGGATCGCTGCCGTGGCCGCGGGCACCGCCTCCTCGAAGGCACGAACCGTACCGAGGTCGAAGATACGCGCTTCGAAACCGATCCGGCCGAGGAGTGCGACGCGCTGATCGAGGCGATGACGCGCCCGATCCGGAAGCCTATCCGCCAGGATCGCGATCATTGGCCGCTCTGGCGCGGTCCGTGCACGAGATGACCCGCACGCAGTCATCAAGTCTGCTACTCGCTCGACAGCCTCGGCCAGCACGGCGTCACCCTCCGCCCGGCGATGATCCGCGTAGAGAGCCCGCGCGGTACGGCTGCGATGAGCGAAGTAGGTTTCAGTGGCCTCGCGGGCGATCGTGTCGCCCATTACGCCCGTCTGGGCGAGTGCCTGGGGCAGGAGCGTGAAAAGACGCGGCCAATCCTGGCGCGCCGCGGCTGCGCTCACGAAACAGCGCATGATGGCCTCTTCGCATATCCCGCTTGCGAACAGATGCGCGTAGAGGTCGAGAGCCGCGCTCCAGGCACCAACTCGACCGTAGGCCTCAGCTAACCGCTTCTGGTGCGCCACCGTGGGCGTAGCCCCAAGCGCGACAGCGAGTTCGTAGGCCTGGACCGCTGCGGGATCATTCCGATGAGCGAAATGGTCGCCCAGAGCGATCAGGAATGACGGTGCATCCTCGCCGTAGGGGATCTGAGTGCCGACCTCGGCGAAGCCCTCGCGCAGGAAGTGGGCGAGGGCTGCCCAGCGGTGAGCGGCAGCGCGGGGATAGAGGCGGGTATAGAATCGCCACGGGAAAGCGGCAGGATAGGTTCTGAGGGGCAGGTCGAGGCGCCTGAGATGCTCGACCTGTGTGCCAGGTGGACCGTTCGGTCCGCCCTCTGCCTGCCAAGCGGCCTGGCAGGTGGCGTCGTCTGCGCTGGCGAATGCAGGATGGATCTCGCGGAAGTGGTCGGGATCGAAACCCGGAATCTGATCCGACCGATAGGCAAAGCCTTCAAGCCGCCCGATCGTGGCATAATGGATGCGCGCCGCATCGTCCGAGAGATCACCGAGATTAGGATTGTGGCGACGATACCCTTCCGGATTGAAGTCCGCCGGCAGGCGCGCCAGAGCGTCGCGCATCGCTGCCTCATTGGGAAATCGTCCCTCTGTCCGGCCGTGTTCAGCATAGTGCTTCGCAAGCAAGCGCGGATCGTGCATTCCACTCAGATCACGGTAAAATTCACGATAAAACTTATGGTCGAAACCTTCGCTATGGAACTGGTTGCCGCGCATCCAATTAAATAGAGCACTCTGTAAAGAGATAACTTTCTTTGCTATACAAGTCAAATATCGCATTTCAATTCACATATACCCTGGCCCGATCGCGGGATTGCACATCTTCTATCTTGGCCCTTCTTACGACCGCGGTGCGGGAGCACAGGCGCCTTGAAACGGCAGCATTGTTGACATGCAGCACAGCAATTTTATCAGCAGAACCGCACAATCATAAAGCGAGTTTGCGCAAGGCAATGATTCCTCTAGTCGTGCACGCCCCGGCGGGCGTGTGGTGCCTCTTACGCTATCACTGCCGAAACCGTTCAGAAACACCAATCGTTCGCACTCATCCCCATAAGCCTTGCCCGATTGAGCTGCGGCCGCAGGGACCCAGAAACCGGCTCCGGCCAGTCGGTTGGAGGTTACTGAGCTTCGCGTACCTCAGTGAGCGCGCACTGACGGCAGGTCGTGTCTTCTCTCAGGCTGCGGCGGTCGCCGCCTGCCACGCGTCCGCCGCCCCAGCCCTGAACAGGCGAAGCGTGCGGCGGGAGATCAGATGACGTTGAGCGTAAAACGTGTTCTGGACGGGGTAGCTGAGGGTGAAGCGGAGATAGAGCCAGACGGCGTGCTGGACGATCTCGGCGGGAAACTGGTGGCGGGCGCTCGAGACGAGCTGCATGCCCCCTGCCCTACCCTGGCCTCAGTTCGCCCGCCACCGCTTCGCGTAACAACGCCGGCACCAGGAACATACACGTTCGACCGCTTGGCTGAAGAAGGTCGAAAGCCGCTATCACTGCTCCTGTAGAATGGGCCTCCCCATCCGATAAGGCCGGCTTTCGCTGGGCTCTGAAACTTCAGTCCCATTGTTTGGTCAACCATGCAATAATGGCTCGCTATACGAGGAGGTTGGTCATGGCCTCAGAAAAGAAACGCGGAAACCGCGAAGCCAAGAAGCCGAAAAAACCGGTGCCGAAGACCGTTGCGGCAGCACCATCGACGAAGGACATGGTTAGCGCTGCCGTGAAATCGGCCAATCGGAAATAGGCCTCAGCAGCCACCTCGGGACCTCGGCAGCGAATCCGTTGGCCGCGGCGAGCGAGGTACTACTATGCAACCATGAGTCGGGCGGCTGTCCGACCGTACGACCAAGCGGCTGGTTGAGGACGCGCGTATACCGGGCGGCATCGGATCCCGGCCATGATCAAGCATGGGCAAAACCTACGCCGCTGCAGACGGAATCGCCCAAGGGGCTGATCATGAGCGCGCTGGTCCTCACTTTAATGCTCATCGCAACGCCCGGGGCCGCAGCTCCCGTTTCGGTCTGCCTTCCGCCAAGCTTCAGCATCGAACTCAACGGACCCTTGCAGGAGGCGAAGCCTGTCGGTGAGATCGACTGTAAAGGCCGGCGCTGCTCAACGGACTTTGCTCTCTCTATGGAGTTGAAGGAGCGGCCTGCGGGAACACCCGAGCAGCGCCTCCGCAGCGAGGTCGCTCGGAGAGATCATCCTGGCGGAGAGGGACGGATCATCGGGCCTGTCCACCAGGTCGGTCGTTTGTGGACGGCCCGATGGGACCGTGGCTTCGTCAGTCTCATCGAGGTCGGCGAGCGTGACCTATGGCTCTGGCTCGTCTCGCCCACTGACCCTAATGGGGCAGACCGAGAATGGGAGGAAACCGAGCTCGAACTCCATTTCGGAGATAGACAGGCCGCCTCGCGGCGGCCTGTCCGACCGGTTTGAGGGTGGCCGACTTCAGAAGTCCATGCCGCCCATGCCACCCATTCCGCCGCCCGGCATCGCGGGAGCGGGGCTCTCCTTCTTCGGCGCATCCGCTACCATCGCCTCAGTCGTAACGAGCAGGCCGGCAACCGAAGCTGCATCCTGCAGGGCCGTGCGCACCACCTTGGCCGGATCGACGATGCCGGCCTGGAGCATGTCCTCGTACTCCTCGGTCTGGGCGTTGAAGCCGTAGGTCTCGGAGCCCGTGTTGTCGGAGATCTGGCCAACCACGATCGAGCCCTCAACGCCCGCGTTCTCGGCGATCTGGCGGATCGGGGCCTCAAGGGCCTTCAGGACGATCCTGATGCCAGACTGGACATCCGAGTTGTCGCTATTAAGCGCGGCTACGGCCGCCTTGGCGCGCAGCAGCGCGGTGCCGCCGCCCGGGACAATCCCCTCTTCCACCGCAGCGCGGGTGGCGTGAAGGGCGTCCTCTACGCGGTCCTTCTTCTCCCTGACCTCGACCTCGGTCGAGCCGCCGACCCGGATGATCGCAACACCACCCGCGAGCTTGGCCAGACGCTCCTGCAGCTTCTCCCGGTCGTAGTCCGAGGTGGTCTCCTCGATCTGCGCCTTGATCTGCGCCACCCGCGCCTCGATGTCCGCCTTCTCGCCGGCCCCATCGATGATCGTGGTGGTCTCCTTCTCGATCCGCACCCGCTTGGCCCGGCCGAGCATCGGCAGCGTCACGTTCTCCAGCTTGATGCCGAGATCCTCCGCGATCATCTGCCCGGCGGTCAGGATGGCGATGTCCTCCAGCATCGCCTTGCGGCGGTCGCCAAAGCCCGGCGCCTTCACGGCCGCCACCTTCAGCCCGCCGCGCAGCTTGTTGACCACCAGCGTGGCCAGCGCCTCGCCCTCGATGTCCTCGGCCACGATCAGCAGCGGCTTGCCGGTCTGCACCACCGCCTCCAGCACCGGCAGCATGGCCTGGAGCGAGGACAGCTTCTTCTCGTGGATCAGGATGTAGGGATCCTCGAGCTCGGCGATCATCTTCTCCGCATTGGTGATGAAGTACGGAGACAGGTAGCCGCGGTCGAACTGCATGCCCTCGACCACGTCGAGCTCGGTCTCGGCCGTCTTGGCCTCCTCAGCCGTGATCACGCCCTCGTTGCCGACCTTCTGCATCGCCTGGGCGATCATCTGGCCGATGTCCTTGTCGCCATTGGCCGAGATCGTGCCGACCTGGGCGATCTCCTCCGACGAGGCGACCTTCCTGGCGCGGCCGGTAATGTCCTTCACGGCGGCGGCGACGGCGAGGTCGATGCCGCGCTTGAGGTCCATCGGGTTCATGCCGGCGGCGACGTACTTGGCGCCTTCCTTGACGATGGCCTGGGCCAGCACGGTCGCCGTGGTGGTGCCATCACCGGCGACGTCGCTGGTCTTCGAGGCCACCTCGCGCACCATCTGGGCGCCCATGTTCTCGAACTTGTCGGCGAGCTCGATCTCTTTGGCGACCGTCACGCCGTCCTTGGTGATGCGGGGCGCCCCGAAGCTCTTCTCGAGCACCACGTTGCGGCCCTTCGGGCCGAGCGTCACCTTCACGGCGTTGGCCAGGATGTCGACGCCGCGCAGCATCCTCTCGCGCGCGTCCGAAGAGAAACGAACGTCCTTGGCAGCCATCGGATAGATCCTTTTTGTTAGATTGCAGCCCCAAGGCGCCCCAGATGGGCAGCCTCAAAGGGCGAAGTTCACGAGTCCGTGGGAGGCCGCCTCAGGCGAGGACGCCCATGATGTCGGATTCTTTCATGATCAGCAGGTCCTGACCGTCGATGCGGACCTCGGTGCCGGACCACTTGCCGAACAGCACGCGGTCGCCGGTCTTGACGTCGAGGGGGACGAGCTTGCCGGTTTCGTCGCGGGCGCCCGGGCCGACGGCGACGATCTCGCCCTCCTGCGGCTTCTCCTTGGCGGTGTCCGGGATGATGATGCCGCCCTTGGTCTTCTCCTCCGCCTCGATGCGGCGGACGACGACACGGTCGTGCAGCGGACGAAAAGTCATGGGGCCTCCAGTTTCCTGCCTAATGGGGTGAGCGGCTTGTCAGTGCTGCCGCTTGAGAGAGGCGGACTCCTCTCCGCCAAAAAGCTTAGCACTCCTCGTCCTGGAGTGCTAACGGTCATTGGCCGGTTTCGCAACTTGCTTCCGAGCTGTACGTCTGCGATGACACTGCTCAAGCTGGCCGCCCAGCCCAGGCCATTCTCGCCGCCGGTCCGGGGCTGACACATTGCAGCCGCTGACATGACTGGCTGATTTCGCGCTGGGCTGATTAGAGGATCGGCTCGCGGAACTCTGTCCGGCTTCATCCTAGCAGCTGCTCTGTCCTGCCGATGAACCAAGTTTTCTTCAGCTAAGAACCTGCCTACCCTGAAGGGTATAGGTGGTACGGGTGGTACTCGAAGGGGAACATCTTGGATGAGGTGGTGCCGGCGAGGAACTGGGTGGGACTGGGCAGAATCCTGCTGGTACCACGCTGTACCCCGCCCAGTACCACCTGAGACTGGCAATCCCCTTCGAATACCGCCTGTCCCGCCTGTACCACCGAGTGAAAGAGCTCTGCGGTTCGGCCCACAGGATCTGCCCCTCAAGTAGCCGGCAGCAACCAGTCAATCGACGGACCCACGCTCAAGGCACTGCGACAAACTGGATCTTCTCGAACATGGCCACCTGTCGGTGCTTGCAGTCCCTGTCGACGTCCAGGACCTTGTCGCCCGCAACCCCGGAAGCGATGCAGCTGTAGACGATCTATATCGAAGCGTGCTGGCTCTCGTGGTTGGCGGCCAGGACTGCGTGAGCGCGCGCCCGCTCCGGCTACTTGGCGAGGCGCACTCCCGTTTCCGGTAACGGCTCGCAGCTTAGCGAGATCAGGTCACGGAACAGGAGGGCGAGGACGGCCTTCTTTTTCTGACACCCTGATGGCTGGAGGTCTTCTTTGACCAAACCAACGGATCCCAAGCTCGACGACGATCCACTCCACCCGGCGGTCGGGCTCCGTGCCGATGAGCAGCGCCGGCCGAATCCGCATGGCGAAAGAGCAAACTCGCCGGGAGCAACGGACCCAGCTGATCAGGGCACGCCCGGGCACTGCGCTCTCGAGAACGACGAGCGAGACCGGCCAGACCAAAATGGCAAGCAGGGCTGCCGTGGTGCGTAGCTCATCACTGCGGCGTGGTTGCAGCGTGGAGCACAGCCATGGCGATGAGCGGTTCGGATTCAAAGAAGCCGACGAGTGACCCGGTATCGGAGGGAGTACGCGCTCATCAGCGCGGCAAGCCACGAGACGCTTGCCCATACCCGGCCAAATCAGAGCAGCGTCAGCAGTGGCTTGAGGGCTATGATGGTCGACCGCGCAACTCGCCACCGGACTTGCCGATAGAGCGTAGCTGAGAGGGCAGTCTGCTGAGCGCCCAGCGCGGTGCTGCTCAGATTGCAGACGCCCTGTCCCGCCCCCGCCCCCTGTACCGCCTCAGCTGACCTGCTTCCGCTCTGCAGTACACCAACACCGCCTGCACCATCCGGCGATAAATCCCGCCAAGCGATGGTGATCCCCTCGAACGCGAAGCTGCCCGTTAGCGTTGTTGATACGGCGCCGCCTGTGCGCTGGTAGGACGTGAGGCTACCATGAAGTCGATGTCTGAGATGACCCACGACATCACCGATTCAGTCAAGAAGATGGTTGGCCGGCTGACGGGCCGTGGCGATCATAACACCTACGCAAACAAGCCATCCGGCCAAGCCAGCAAGTTGACTGAAAAGAAGTGACTCGAGCAGAGGTGGAGGCGCCAAGGAAGCCGCCCCCACCTTCCGAACGGCCGGCGCCCTCCGCAAAGGAGCTCGGTGATGGGTTGGCGGAAAGAGCTGTACGGCCCTGTCACAGGAACTCAGCTGTGGTCGCAGCAGCGGAGGGACCGGCTTTCCCTCGGGCCGCAGCCGTCGCCTGGGTCAAGCCGATCCAGGCGGCGAACTGCCGGCCCGACCGGAACGGCCTCGGGCGCCGGGGTCTTCAGGGTCAGCAGGGTCGCCCCGATCGGGCAGACGCCGGGGATCTGCGCCAGACGCCAGCTGCGCTCGTCGGCGCGATGCCAGGCCAGGAGCTTGGCCTCGACCACAGCAAGCTTGGCCTGACTTGGCCTGAACCTGCGCGGACTCGCCTGCTGCAGGGCAAACACCTCTCGTGCGAGCGCGGGCACGTGTGCGAGGCCCGTGGCCCCCGCGATCCGAACTCGGCGGCGTAGCCGCGGATCGCGGTGGCGAGCCGGGTACGGCGGATGAGGCGATCGCGCAGGCCCACCAGCATCAGCGCCGCCTGTTGCTCGGCCGTCTTGACCGGCACGAAGCGCATGGTCGGCTGGCTCATTGCCTCGCACAGCGCTTCGCGCACTCTTCAGGGCTGCACTCGCATTCAGGCTGAGGACTCGGCTCGCGCGTCATGGGCTCACAGGTGAGGAGCGCGCCTGATGCGCACCAACCCACGCTCGCCCCTCTCCATGTTACAGCGGGGCCAGTTCCAAGCTCGCCAAGGCGGCAGGACTGGGCCGGCGCAAGTGGCCTAGGAGAAGCGTGCGGCGGCTATATTGGCCGCAGCGGCTAAAGCGGGCTTGCTGGGAACTACCTGCGTAGTCGTGAGACCAGTTCGGGTGACATCCCAACTTAGTATTAGTCCATAAGTTCGACTGCAGGTTATCGCCTCGCAATATTGACTGTCAAATAAATCGCGTTAAAACTACATCGTTTCGGAGATTTCATCCATGAACGACAAAGCAGATGTTAGCACATCGCAGCCAGGGGCAGATACAATCGAACTGGTCGCCGCGATCATTTCCGCTTACGTGTCGAATAACATCGTGCCTCCGGCTGACCTGCCGGCCCTGATCGCGACTGCGGGCCAGACGCTTGGTGAGTTGGGCAAACCCTCCGCGCCTGCTGCGGAAGAGACGCCGAAGCTGACTGCCGCTCAGATCCGGAAGTCCGTCACACCAGACCACATCATCAGCTTCATCGATGGTAAGCCTTACAAGGCGATGAAGCGGCACCTGACCAAGAATGGTCTGACTCCGGCCGAGTACCGCCAGACGTATGGCTTGCCGGGTGACTATCCGATTGTGGCGCCAAACTATGCGGCTCAGCGCTCGGAACTCGCCAAGAGCCTGGGCCTCGGCCAGTTGCGCCGGAAGATGGCCGAGAAGCGAGCGGCAGACGAAGCTAAGGGGAGCGCACCCGCTGGCTCAAAGAAAGGACGTGGGCGTCCTCGCAGGGCTGCCGCCTCAGAGTAAGGCGTCCAAGGTTGGCACCGCTTCGTCAAGGTTTGTTGCCCTGCCGTTCACCGCGCTTCTTAGCTGACGGTTCAAGGTTGCCTCCTATTTTGCCCCTACGCCTTCGGGGCTGGGAGGCAGAACCCGAGGCGGCCGGGCAATCTCCCGGATCAACAGAGACAGCGACATTGAGAAGGCCTCGCCCTGCGGCGGGGCCTTCTGCCATTTCCATAGCGGTACCCAGATTTCAGCTCAGGCCCCGATGACGATCGCCGTCGAGGTGGCCTTTCGCGCCCTCCGGATTGAGGGATACCCCGCTCGCTATGAGGTCAGGGGCGAGTGCGGCACTGTCGTCATGGACTCGCCCTCCCCACCTGCTGCAACAGCCTGAGCGCAGCCATCTCGCGCGGTGAGCTGTTCATCGGTAGCGTCCCGCCATGCCCGACTCGGCCATGCTTAGCGCCCCCTCCCCCGCCGTCCTCGCATGGAGCTGCGGGCTCGCCAGCCTGTCGCCGGGCCAGCCGCCGTGCCCCGGGTTCAGGCCAGACGAATGGGGCGAGACCCTCGCGAACTGCCGTCGGTTCGTGGACGACTTCGGCATACAAGCCGCCGAGCTGGGGTGGGACACCCTCACGCCCTTCGGTGTCCATCCGCAGCACGAGATCATACGAGGCGACTGGTCGGGCGTGCTGATGCCCTGCGCCTATCGGGTGTGACCGCGCTCAGGTTCCCGTGACAATGCCCAGCAGACGCATGGCGCTCAGCGACTGCGTTGCGTGTGCAAGGCGCCACACTGACGATCTTGCGCTCCGCTCAGGTTCCCCCGTGACAATGCCCACTTCAGGCTTGTCTTCTGACCAGGTTGATGGCGTCTTCCACGCGTCCGAGCATGCTCTCCTCGCCGCCGTAAAACCCTTCTCCCTCGGACGCCGATAAGCGCCGCGCATCCTGTTCCCATTCGCGCAAGATCGCGAGCTTCATCTCCCGCGACAGTGCCGGATGCGCAACAACGTCCTGCGGTTCCGCGAAACAGGATTTGGGGCTCCGCAGCGCCGCTTCGAAGTCGAGTTCAGAGGCTGCTTGCGTCATTGGTCAACCCTCCCCAAACGAGCGCACCCCATTCAACCCGAGAGGGAATTAAGTCCCTGGCGCATGGGTATGGGGCAGGTCATAGACCGCGTTCTGTAGGCCCAACCTCGGCCGAGCTGTCGTGTTCTCAGGAATAAGCTTTACCTTGTTCGACCGCTCAGTATCTCTCTCTAGACCTTCGCACACCATGTCACACCGCCGGGTGAGGCCACAGTCGGCAAACACTTATACACCGGGATGCCACTGCAGAGTAGCTTTGCAGAACGGCAATTGCTCGCGTTGCCATCGGACATGGCGGAGATCACCAAAGCGCCGCATTAAGGCCAAGGTTAATGGAAAATGAGCCCGATCATGTGGGAGCAACCCGTTCGTCGGCCCTCACCGGACAAATCCTGAGCGAGCGGGCCGGTTGTGGCGGGCAAGCAGGGCCAGCACTTCAGATCCCCCAGCCAACTGTGGGCGTGACGGCTCAAACCCGTCGCGCCTCTCCCGCGCAGTCACGAGCCGCCGCGCGCCCTCGAAGGCGGTCTCCAAGTCTGGAGCCCTGCGCAGAGACCGATTAAAGAAGGCGTCCCCAAAATAGGTCCACCTCGCACCATCCTGGCAGCCGAACGATGGGCGATCGGCAGCAGCGGCCGTGATCACAAGCGTTCGAGGATCGGCGAGCGCGGGCACGAATACGCCCGAGTAGCAGGCCGAAATAATCACGATGCGGTACTTCGCCCCGCTCGCGTCGAGCATTCTGCGTAGATCCGGTGGTGTGAGGGTGTCGCTAGTGGTTCCCGCCACAATGGCGAGACCTTCGGGAGTGCCGTGTGAGGTCAAGACCACCACGAGAGTGCCATTATCCGGATCCATCGCTGCGCCAGCGGTCCGAAGGGCCGCAGCGAGGGTCCGTGCTGTCGCTGCACCGCCCCACTTGCTGTTGAAGCTGACAAGCGGCGATGGCCTTGCTCGAAGCCATTCCCGCAGGATCCGCGCGGCTCCCCGTGCCTCGCTCTCGAAGACGCTCTCTCCGCCGAACAGCCCAAACGACACAATGTACGTTTCTGTGCTGTTCTGCCGTGATTGTGGGGAAGGCGAAGTCTGCTGCGGCGCCGCGATCCCACCGCCCGCGAGCACCGGACCCGGACCTTCGGCGGCTGCCCACCAAGCCAGGACGGCCAAGATGAGGTAGGTTGAGCGAGACGGCATGCCTCGTACTCTCAGGCCACGCGCTAAGCTGGGTCAAGGGCGCCAATCATTACTGGGGCTTGTCACGTTGGCCAAGTAGAATGCGCTTTGAGGGCTGGAGCGCGACCGCTCAGGCCCGCCAAGCCTTTGAAATCGTGTGATCCACCGCAACCAGGGCTGACGACTTGGCAAGTAAAACCGCCGAACGTGACAAGCCCATGAGCAGGGCCTGCGCCAGAACAACCGGGCCGAGAACTCACATCAGGCGGTGCGCCGACGAAAGCGCAACCAACAAGGCTTCAAGTTGTCAAGCTCAGCCCAGCGCCTTCTGTGTTCGGTCTCGGCATGCGCGCGCATCCTCTTCCTCGTTCACCGACTGGTTGTCGACGAATTGTGTGCCGTCGTCGGTCAGCCCCGTATGTACCGTGTACGGCACCGCTGCAAGGCGGAGAGAAAGTCGGCGGCCGCGCGGCGAGTTGCTCTCTCGTATAGCTTGACGAAGGCGAACTTGCTGGTGCGGTCGATCGCGACGAGCGCCTGCAACAAACACTGTGTGGACACTTGTTGATACTGTGTATAAGCTCGAAGAGCAGGGCGTGTGACCAGGTTCAGGGCAAGCATATTTCATACGGCTCAGGGAAGAAGAACTCTTCGAGATTGTTGCCGTCTCCCGCCCGGTCGACGACGAGAAAGTCCTGTGGTTCGCCAATTGGCGTCAGCACGCCGTGCCACACATTGGGCGGATAGTTCACTCCCTGCCCTGGTCTCGTAAGAAACGCCTGAGGCCTGCCAGGGCGATTTCCATCATCACGCGCGACGACGACCAGGAACGGACGGGGCGATAGCGGGATGAATGCCTGGCTGCCAAGAGGATGGCGTTCGACCATATGCAGCTTCAAGGGCAGGGTATAGGGTGCCCCCTTGAAGATGCTGATGATTACACGGGCGCCCGGACCGATCGCGTCCGTGCGGGCCAGGGCGTGATAGCGCTCGCAGCGTCCGTTATTGATCGGGAAGTGGTCGGCACCTTCTGTATCGATCACCTCCCCGTAAGGGGAGAAGGCCTCCCGGGTCAGGGGCTGCGCGACGATCGTGTTCATCGCCGCAACTCACCGCCGAGCTTCATGTGCCGGTTGACATCCTTATAAAGCAGATATCGAAAATTGCCCGGGCCGCCAGCGTAACAGGCTTGCGGACAGAAAGCGCGGAGCCACATGAAGTCACCGGCTTCGACCTCGACCCAGTCCTGGTTAAGCCGATAGACGGCCTTGCCTTCCAGGACGTAGAGCCCGTGTTCCATCACATGCGTTTCGGCGAAGGGGATGACGGCTCCCGGCTGGAGCGTCACGATGGTGACGTGCATGTCATGGCGCATGTCCGAGGGATCGACAAACCGGGTGGTTGCCCATTTGCCCTCCGTGTCAGGCATCGGATTCGGCACGATGTCGAGCTCGTTCGCGAAAATCGGGTCGGGCGCAGGAATGCCGGCGACATAGTCATAGGCTTTGCGGATCCAGTGGAACCGCACCTTTTGGCCACTCTGGTTGCGCACTTGCCAATCGCTGGCCGGAGGTATGTAGGCATAGCCCCCCGGCGCTAGTAAATTGTCTTTACCACCGAGAGTAACGGTGAGCTCTCCGTCCACTACGAACAGGACACCCTCGGCACCGACATCCAGTTCCGGTTTGTCGCTGCCGCCGCCGGGAGACACTTCCATGACGTATTGGGAGAAGGTCTCCGAAAAGCCGGAGAGTGGACGCGCGATGACCCAGCAGCGTGTTTTTTCCCAAAATGGCAGATAGCTGGTGACAATGTCGCTATAGACCCCTTTGGGGATGACGGCATAGGCCTCCGTGAACGTGGCTCGGTCGGTCAGAAGCTGCGTCTGGGGAGGCAGTCCTCCAAGCGAGGCAAAATAGGTTCGGACTGTCATTGGGTATCCTTCGGCTTATCAGTCTGTCCTTGTGGGATGCCTCGTTTCCACTTCCGGCGAAAATTTGTTTTCGCTAAAAGTATTCGTGATTCGAATCAAAGGAGCAGCAATCCGGCTCTGCCATGAGAGCAGCGACAGCGGAACGCCACCGACATTTACATAGTACGAGATCTGACTGAAGGCGAGGTAGCGCTGACGGCAGCCCAGGTGAATTTCACGATACGGAATCGGGAGCGCTCGAGCTGGTGAGGCCGCCGCGATGCCTGCCCCGGGAGCTGTCACGGGAACTGGGATGCGGTCGCAGGAACGGCAGGACCCGCCTCATCTCAGGCCGCAGCAGTGGCCACTCGCCATGCGTCTGCGGCCTCGGCCCTGAACAGGCCAGCGTGCGGCGGCAGATCAGGTGACGTTGAATGGAGACCGTGTTCTGGACGGCTGCCTGCATCGAGAGAAACCGCTGGGTTGATCCGGCGACTTGAAGCCCTGCTGTTTGCGCTCTCGTCATCGCACTGCATGATGTGAGTTCTCGGCCCGGTTGTTCTGGCGCAGACCCTGCTCCTGATGGGCGTTCATGCCGAGGTCTCGGTGCGCGGCCGCATCGGAGCGGAGCTTGCCCGTTACCAGCTTCTCTGGGGCGAAGCCTGTTTCTTGATCAGCTTGCGAAGCAGCTTCAGGGCCGCCTTCTTGCCGCGCTTGGACTGAACCAGGAGATCGAGCACCTCGCCTTCCGCATCCACGGCCCGCCACAGAGATAGGGCCGGCCCTGGACCGAGACCACCATCTCCCAAATGCCATGTGCTCGCAGGCCGCGGCCTCAACCGCCGTAAGTTGCGGGCAAAGGCAGGCGCGAACGTCATGACCCAGCACCGGACACTTTCGTAGGCCACGCTGATGCCGCGCTCGGCCAGGAGTTCCTCGACATCGCGGCAGCTGAGCGTGAAGCCCCCTGCCCTACTCCGGCCTTCGGCCACCTGCCACAGCTTCCTGTGACAAGGCCACGAACCCGCCAACCTCAAGGCGCTCTGTCAGCGGTGCTATATCCTGCACGACCGACCCGAGCACCTGCGCCAGCGCTGGCTCACCTACCGACTCAGAAAGGCGCTCGGCGACCTGTTCCTCGGCCCCTACCCGCCGGCCCTCGCCGCGAGCCACGAGGAGGGTCTGCTGCGCCCGATCGGGGCGGTGAAGGTCGGATCGTCGAGCTTGAGGTTGAGGTAATCGTGACGCCGAGTCACTCACTCAGAGGCAGGCGACGCACTCGATTTCGATGTCGAACGGCAGGGGCCACGGTTTGATCGCCGCGAAGGTACGCGCCGGCCATCCGTCCGGGAAGAACTCCTGGTAGACGGTGTTCACCCCACCCATCAGTACCGGATCGGTGACGTAGACTGTGGCCTTGACGACCTTCGCGAGCGACGACCCGGCATGGTCGAGGGTGACGCGCAAGGCGTCGAGCGAGGCGCGGGTCTGGGCTTCGATCGGCCCGGTCACGATCCGGCCGGTACGGGTGTCGATCGGCGGCATCCCACAGGTGAACAGGAGGTCGCCTGCCCGCACGAGGGCCGAGGTCGGCGCCCCAAGGCCCCGGATCGCCTCGGAGATCACCGGAATTTCCAAGATCTCCCTCATCTGTCGAGGTCCTCGCGCGTCAGGCCGTAGAGGTCGGCGAGGCGCTCGCCCCGCCGGAGGCGGGCGATGAATGCCGGCTCGCCCTCCTGAAGAGTGAGCGCCTCCTCCGCGAGGGCGAAGGCACGCTCGGGATCGAGCACGAGCACGCCGTTCTCGTCGGCGAGGACGAGGTCGCCCGTCCGGACCGTGACCCCGCCGCAGCGGATCGTGCCGCCGACGCGGCCGCCAGGTCGGCGCTTGATCGTCAGCGGGGAGCGGCCCCGGCACCAGACCGGCAGACCGCTCGCGCGGATCGCGGCCGCGTCGGTCACCGGACCGTCGATGACGATTCCGGCAAGCCCCACCGCGAGGGCCGCCTCGGTCATCACCGCGCCCCAGCAAGCGTGGCATGCGTCCCCCTGGCGGTCGACGACCAGGACGTCGCCGCGCCGGGCCGTCGAGACGGCCCAGGCCAGGGCCGCGCCGCCCTCCGGCGGCAGGGCGACCGTGACGGCCGGGCCGCAGATCCGGGCCTCCCCGCCCAGGCCCTGGATCGCCGGATCCATGAAGCCGTGGCTGAGGACATGCCCGATCGTCGCGGTCTCGACCGCGGCGAGGCGGTGCATCGCCTCGCTCGTTCCTGTCCGGTCCAGGGTCATCGTCAGTTCTCCAGATGGTGGCGCGGGGACGTCAGGATGCGTCCGTGAGGTCGCGCCGCACCGTCTCGACGAGGAGCATCAGCGCCCCAGCCGACAGAACCGCCGAGCCGATCATGTACCAGGCGACCGAGGAGCCCTGGCCGGTCGCGGCAAGGAGCCAGGTCGTCACGAAGGGGGTGGCGGCGCTGCCGAGCACGCCGGACAGCATGTAGGCGATCGAAAGACCCGAGTAGCGCACCCGGGTGCCGAACAGCTCGGCCAGGAAGGTCGCGATCGGTCCGTAATTCGCCGCGAAGGCCATCATCATCAGGAGGTAGCCGGCCAGCGCACCGGCGAAGGTCTTGGTGTCCATCAGCCAGAACAGCGGGAAGGCGACCAGGGCCTCGGCGAGGATGCCGCCGACGATGACCGGGCGGCGGCCCCAGCGGTCGGACAGCCAGCCGAAGAACGGCAGCAGCGCCACGCAGGCCGCGCAGGACAACAGCACGATCGCCAGCATGGTGTTGCGGGTGAAGCCGAGGTTCTGCGTGCCGTAGCTGAGGCCGAAGGCGACGATCAGGTTGAAGGAGGAGCCGGTCGACATCGTGGCGACGCCGCCAAGCACAACCGTCTTCCAGGACTTCCGCATCAGCTCGGCGAACGGCACCTTCACCTGTTCGGAGGCCCGCTTGACCTTGGCGAAGGACGGCGTCTCGGAGACGTTGAGGCGGATATAGCCGCCGACCAGGACGAGCAGGATGCTGGCGAGGAACGGGATGCGCCAGCCCCAGGCGAGCATGTCCTCGGCGGGCAGGACCGCGTTGATGAGGAGGAAGACCAGGTTGGCGAGCAGCGTCCCGGCCGGCACGCCGATCTGGACCCAGGAGCCGTAGAGGCCGCGCTGGTGGCGCGGCGCATGCTCGACCGCCATCAGGACCGCGCCGCCCCACTCGCCGCCGAGCGCCAGCCCCTGCACCACGCGTAAGGACAGCAGCAGGATCGGGGCCCAGATGCCGATCGCGGCATAGTTCGGCAACAGGCCGATCGCGAAGGTCGCAACCCCCATCAGCACGAGAGAGAACAGCAGCATCGACTTGCGGCCGAGCCGGTCGCCGAAATGGCCGAACAGGGCTGCCCCGACGATGCGCGCCAGATAGGCCGACGCGAAGGTGCCGAAGGCGAGCAGCGTGCCGACCAGCGGATCGAAGCTCGGGAAGAACACCTTGTTGAACACCAGCGCCGAGGCGGTGGCGAAGACGAAGAGATCGTACCACTCGACCGTGGTGCCGATCACGCTGGCAATCGCGATGCGCCGCATCCGGTGCGGCTCTGCCACCGCCGGCGGCTCGGCCACGATCGAGGGGGTGGTTGTGGTGGCCATGGTCAGGGTCTCGCCTCGACTGGGGTGGGGAACACGGATGCGGGGCGGGCGCGGTGGCGCTCGACGCACAGGATGGCTGCGGCGAGGTCCTCGATCGAGGCGCCGACCGACTTGAACAGCGTGATCTCGTCGACCGAGGTCCGGCCGGGGTGGCGGCCGCTCGCCAGATCGGCGAGGTCGCCGGCCACCGCCGTCGGCGCGATGATCCCGCGGGCGAGCGGGATCGCGAGGTCGCCGGCCTCGTGCAGGGCCGCCGGGGTGTCGATGAAGAGGGTGGCCCGGGCCACGGCCCCATCGTCGACCTCGCGCATCGCCGGCGTGAAGCCGCCGATCAGGTCGAGATGGGTGCCCGGCCGGAGCCAGCGACCCTCGACCAGGGGCTCGCGGCTGAGGGTGCAGCAGGTGATGATGTCGGCTCGGGCGCAGGCTTCGGCCAAGTCGGTGGCCGGGCTGGCGTTGACGCCCGCGCGGGTGAGGTCGGCGGCGACCGCCTGTGCCTTCGCAGGGCTGCGCCCCCAGACCTCGACCGACCGGATCGGGCGCAAAGCCGCGTGAGACGCGGCGACGTGGCGGGCAATCTCGCCGGTGCCGACGATGAGGAGGCGGCCGGCCCCCGGGAGCGCGAGGAAGCGCGCGGCGAGCGACGAGGCCGCGACCGTCCGGCGGCTGGTCAGCTCGTTGCCGTCGAGTGCCGCCCGCAGCCGCCCCGTCCGGCCACAGAACAGGAGGTATTGCGACTGCACGGCGGGCAGGAAGCGGGCATTGTTGCCCGGCACGACCGCCGCCACCTTCACGCCAAAATGCCGCCCCACGCTCCAGGCCGGCATCAGCAACAGCGTCGCGTCGGGCTCGCCCGGGATCGGGATGGCGTGGTGGTGGCGCCGCGGCGCCTCGCAGCCGCCCCGGAAGGCGGCCGCCAGGGCCTCGATCAGCGCTTCCCGGTCCAGCGCCGCCGCGACCTCCGCGGCACAGAGCACGAGGGGCGGGCCCGCCGCGAGACTCTCGTCGGCGCGGTAGCGGCTCTCCGGCCCACCGCCTGCGTTCGGCATCGTCACGTCCATGGCTCCAGGGCGTCCGCGCGCGACGCCGCGGCCGCTGCCGCGGCCTGACGTCAGGTCCGGTGTGAGGAATGGAGCCGAATGTTGCCTACCGCCCGACGGCTGCCAAATAGGAAATTTCGATGTGAAGAATAGCCGGACTCGCCGCCGACATTTGCTATTCTGTGCGGCAATTGCGAACGTTTCATGCAGGAGATGGCGCGAGAGATGGCTATATCAAACATAGGTCGTTTGTATTTTACGGCTGGCGGGCGAGCCGCTATCGGCCGTGATCGACGCCCCGCTCGAAACAAGGTCCGCCGATGAGCCGCAGCAGCAACATCCGCCCGAACATCTCCCGCCTGTGGTCGTCGCTGATGCGATCGGCGGAGATCGGCGCAACGCCGAGAGGGGGCTTGCGGCGGCTCGCCCTGACCGAGGAGGACGGCGAGGTGCGCCGCGAGTTCATCCGCTGGTGCGAGGAGGCAGGCTGCGTGGTCCGCGTCGATGGGATCGGCAACATCTTCGCGTTCCGGGCCGGGCAGGATCCGGACGCCAAGGCGGTGCTCGTCGGCAGCCACCTCGACACCCAGATCAAGGGCGGCCGGTTCGACGGCATCCTCGGCGTGCTCGCCGGGCTGGAGCTGGTGCGGACGCTCAACGACCACGGCGTGACGACCCGCCGCCCGATCGCGGTCGTCAACTGGACCAACGAGGAGGGCGCCCGCTTCGAGCCGCCGATGATCGGGTCCGCCGTTTTCACCGGGCGGGCGTCTCTCGACTTTGCGCACGGGCGCGCCGACAAGGACGGCATCACCCTGGGGCAGGCCCTCGACGCGATCGGCTTCAGGGGAACGGACCGCCTCTCGCCCGAGGCCTTCGACAGCCTGTTCGAGCTGCACATCGAGCAGGGGCCGCATCTCGACGAGGCGAAGCGTCAGGTCGGGGTCGTGACGGGCGCCTTCTCGGTCCGCGGCATGGTCGTCGAGGTGGTGGGCGAGACCGGGCATGTCGGCCCGACGCCGATGCCCAAGCGCCGCAACGCGATCGTCGGGGCCGCCCGAGTGACGCTCGCCGTCGACGACATCGGCTGGAGCCGGCACGAGACCGGCGGCAAGTCGACGACGATGCGGCTGCGGGTTGAGCCGAACCTGCTCGGCATCCTGCCGGACCGGGTCGAGATGACCTGCGACTTCCGCCATCCCGACGACGCGGTCGCGACCGAGATGCTGGCTTCGCTCAAGGCGCAGATCCCGGATATCGAGCAGCGCTCGGGCTGCAAGGTCTCGATCCGGGAGCAGTGGAGCTATGGCGGCATGCAATACGATCCGGGCTGCGTCGGACTCGTGCGCGAGGTGGCTCAGGCGCTCGGATACAGCACGATGGACCTCCTGACCGAAGCGGGCCACGACGCCATGCACGCCGCCGACCACCTCCCGACCGCGATGATCTTCACCCCCTGCGAGGGCGGACTGTCCCACAACGAGGCTGAGAACGTCACGCCGGACGACATCGAGCCCGGCGTCAACGTCCTCCTGCAGAGTGTCCTGCGCCGAGCCGAGGTGGTGTGAGTTCGCCACCGGCCGGGCCGACCTTGGCGGATCCCGGCCGCAAGCCGCCCCCGATGGCAGCCGCCGCGCTCCTCATGCTGAGGTGCGAGCGCAGCGAGCCTCGAAGCACCCCTGAACGGTGGTCCCACCCGGCCCTCATGCCGGGAATACCGGTCCGGGGTGCTTCGAGGCCCGCTGCGGTGCGATCTTCGATCGCCAGCACCTCAGCATGAGGGCCGGTGGGGCTGCCACGCAGGTCAGGTTCTATTCAGGCGCGGATCAGACCCAGACCGGTTCCGCCGGCCCCTCCGGATCGGGGACGAGGCTCAGGAAGAGGTCGAGGAACGCCTTTTCGGCCCGGTCGAGCGCCATCTCCGGATTGCGGAGGAAGTAGAGGTCGGCCCCGATCTGACCCTCGAGCACCGGCAGACGCCAGAGCAGGTCCTTGTCGGCCATCCGCTCCGCCGCAGTGACCGGCAATATGCCGATCCCGATCCCGGCGGCGATCATGCGGGCGACCTCGCCGAGGTGGGACGACACCCCGGCCGTCCGCGCGCCGAGCCCAGCCCCGTCTCGCAGGGCGACCATTGGTTCGAGCGCACCGCCGGGCTGGCCGCAGGTGAAGGCGACGAATGGCTCCGCCCGCAGATCCTCCAGGGTCACGTCTTGGCGCTCGAACAACGGATGGGTGCGGCCGCAATAGATCCCGAACTCCTCCCGCATCAGCATCCGGCATTCGAGGGCCGCGAGGGGCTTGGGCAGGAGGCAGAGCCCGAAGGGAACGGTGCGCTGCGCGACGGCCCGCGCGATCTCCTGGCTGTTCGCCACGTCGATCGAGAGGGTGACGGAGGGGTGGCGGCGATGCATGAGGCCGAGGGCGCGATCCAGCGTCGGCAGCATCACCTCGGTGACGATCAGCATCCGGACCAGTCCGGACAGATCGTCCTCGTCGGTCGAGAGCCGCTCACCGATCCGCTCGACATGCTGATGGATCTCGACGCATTCCTTGCGCAGGGCCTCGCCGCGGCTGGTAAGAACGAAGCGGCGGCTGTCCCTCAGGATGAGCTGCGTCCCGAGCGTTTCTTCGAGTTTCTGGAGCGAAGCCGTGACGGTCGGCTGCCTCAGGTGAAGGCGCTCTGCAGCCTTGGTGATGCTGCGCTCCTCGACGATGACCAAAAAGGTCCGCAGCAGATTCCAATTCAGGTGACGGACGCGTGGGGACTGGGCTGCCATTTGGAGTTTCGACCTAGACTGATTTCCAGGCTGTGGCATCTGAGGTGGCTACGTAACACGTGGCAGCCTTGGGCTGAAGCGGGGATACTGTTCGCGAAATTCGACTGGTCCTGTCCCGAACTCAGGAGCGGCATGGGTCCTCGCCGACGACGCGACCGGCTAGAGCTGTGCCCGTTTCGGTTGAAACGGCCCCCACTTCGGCGGGGAGCGCTCTAGCGGGCTCAGACCTGCGATCCGACCAACCACTTGAGACGCAATGGCTCTACAAGGATATTGACCTTTTCCGTCCATGTGAACTCCCGCAACAGATATTACTCATTTTTCCGCTTTTATGACGGATAGGAATGATCGATCATGATCATTCCAATGATAGGATGGCGAGGTTCCCGACATGAGGCGTCCAACGATCGCAGATCTGGCAGAGGCTGCGGGCGTCAGCGTGGCAACCGTAGATCGGGTTCTGAATGGTCGGTATCGCGTGCGGGAAGAGACTGCGCGTCGCGTCCTAGAGGCAGCGCATAAGATCGGCTTCTATGGTGCCAACGTCATTCGTGCGCGCGTCTTGGCGGAGCAGCCAGAATATCATTTGGGGTTCATTCTGCAGAAGGAGCGTCACGCGTTTTATCAGACATTTGCCCGGCAGATTGAGGAGGCCGTAGGCGCCGTACCCAACAAGCGCCTGCGCGCCACGATCCGGTTCGTGCAGTCGGCGGCTCCGGCGGAACTGGCTGATCTGATTCGAAGTATGAAAGGCAAGGTGCAGGCCGTTGCTGCGACCGGCCTTGATCATCATGATGCCACCGCAGCCGTGGCGGAATTGCGGGCCGTCGGCGTACCGACATTTTCTTTGCTGTCGGACTTCGCGCAGGGCGTTCGCGAAAGCTATATCGGTACTAATAACTTGCGCGTCGGCAGATCGGCTGCCTGGCTGATGTCGAAGATGGCGTGTCGCCCCGGCAAGATCGTCATTTTCATCGGCGGGCATCGGTATCATGGGCATGCGCTTCGAGAAACCGGTTTTCGAAGCTATTTCCGGGAATTCGCGCCCGATTTCGAATTATTGGACAGCATTGTCAACATCGAGACGCGCCAGCTGACTTGCGAAGCCACGCTCGGCCTTCTGGCGCGGCATGACGACGTGGTTGGAATCTACGTGGCCGGCGGCGGGATGGAAGGGGCGGTTGCAGCATTGCGTGAGGTCCGCCAGCCAGACGACGTCGCGTGCATCGTCAATGAATTGACTCCGGAGTCTACACAGGGGCTTTTGGACCGATTTGTTTCAATCGTCATGGCGACGCCGTTACCGACGCTGTGTTCGGATCTGGTAGCCATGATGGTTCATGCGATCGAACACGGGATGGCGGAATATCCCGGCCAGCGATTCCTGCCGATTGAGCTCTGGACACCAGAGAGCCTCTGATTGGATTCCATCATGCCAAAAGATGCGAATCTATCAAATTTGACGTACAAGCTTCAGTTGCCGGCATTGACCCTCTTCGCGAGTTGAGAGATTTTCGCCATGCCCCAAGGCAATGGAGGTTGTGAGGCCGCTCATTTTTGGGGCATCTCCTAAGTCGCCAGCAGGGAGAAAGCCTCGGATCTGCCAAGTCGGGCATTCATACCGCCACACTTTGAACGGCGCCTTTCTTTGAGCCGCGCATGCGATTGACGTGCGTTTGCGCGGCGAGTTCGTGCGCCTCTGCCAGGGATACTGTGAGACGGCGATGAGTGTTCGCGGGTTGCAAAACGACCTAAACGAGGAAACGCGTGAACAAGATTCCGCACAACAATGGAGGGATGGAAATAGAGTGAAAGAGATTCTGTTGGTTGCGGTTTTGATGTCGTCGATAGCGTCCTCCGCTTTGGCAGAAAACATCGGTGTTTCGATGTCGCTCTTCGACGATAATCTTCTGACGGTTATGCGCAATGACATGACCAACTACGCCACGACGCTCAACGGCGTCACGTTGCAGATCGAGGACGCCCAGAACGACGTCGCCAAGCAGCAGAGCCAGGTCCAGAACTTCATTGCGGCCGGCGTCGACGCCATCATCGTCAACCCGGTCGACACCGACGCGACCGCAGCGATATCGAAGATCGCATCCAATGCCGGCATTCCGCTGGTGTACGTCAACCGTCTCCCCGTCAACCTGGGTAAGCTGCCGCCCAAGCAGGCTTTCGTCGGGCCGGATGAGCGTGAATCGGGGACGCTCCAGACGAAGGAGATTTGCCGTCTGCTCAAGCAGGCCGGTAAGACCAAGGCGAATATCGTCGTGATGATGGGCGAGCTGTCGAACCAGGCGGCGCGCCAGCGCACGCAGGACGTGCACGAGGTGATCGCGACGCCGGAATGCTCGTTCATGAAGATCGTCGAGGAGCAGACCGCTAACTGGTCGCGCACTCAGGGAGCCGATCTGATGAGCAACTGGCTGTCCGCCGGCGTCCAGTTCGACGCAGTGGTCTCCAACAACGACGAGATGGCGATCGGCGCGATCCAGGCGATGAAAGCGGCCCGCGTCGACATGAAGACGATGATCGTCGGTGGTGTCGACGCCACCCAGGATGCGCTGGCCGCGATGGCGGCCGGGGATCTCGATGTGACGGTCTTCCAGAATGTGGTGGGCCAGGGCCGGGGTGCGCTCGATGCGGCGCTCAAGCTCGCCAGAGGCAAGAAGGTCGAGCAGAAAGTCTTCGTGCCGTTCGAGCTGGTGACCCCGGCAAATCTCCAAAACTACCGAGCGAAGAACTGATCCCGAGACAACGGGGTCGTCGGGCGCGGGCGAGGATGCCTGCGCCTCGTTGAGGAAATCGCCTCCGGAGGAGAAGCCCACGATGATCAGATCATCGACGATGGCGGCTGTCCGCGATAGCGCCGCCGCCCCCAATTCCGAGTATCTGCTGACGATCGAGAATGCCCGGAAGGAATTCCCGGGAGTTCTGGCGCTCGACAACGTCCAGTTCAAGCTCAGGCGTGGAACGGTTCATGCGCTGATGGGCGAGAACGGCGCCGGCAAGTCGACCCTGATGAAGATCATCGCCGGCATCTACCAGCCCGACCGCGGCGAAATCCATTTGCGGGGCGCCCCGATCGAGCTGAAGTCGCCGCTCGATGCCCTCGAAAACGGCATTGCCATGATCCATCAGGAACTGAACCTGATGCCGTTCATGACGGTGGCGGAAAACATCTGGATCCGGCGAGAGCCGCTCAATCGGCTCGGCCTCGTCGACCACGCCAAGATGAACGAGATGACTGCCGAGTTGTTCCGGCGGCTCAACATCAACATCCATCCGCAGGTTCAGGTCCGCGATCTGTCGGTGGCCAACCGGCAGATGGTCGAGATCGCCAAGGCCGTGTCCTACGAGTCGGATGTTCTGATCATGGACGAGCCGACCTCGGCTTTGACCGAGCGCGAGGTCGAGCATCTCTTCGAGATCATCCGCGAGCTGCGGGCTCAAGGGAAAGGCATCATCTATATCACCCACAAGATGAATGAGCTGTTCGAGATCGCCGACGAATTCTCGGTGTTCCGCGACGGCCGCTATATCGCCACCCATCCATCGAGCGAGGTCACGCGCGACGACATCATTCGCATGATGGTCGGGCGCGAGATCACGCAGATGTTCCCGAAGGAAGAGGTGCCCATCGGCGACGTCGTGCTGTCGGTCAAGAACCTCTCCCTCGAAGGAGTTTTTCAGGACGTGTCCTTCGACATCCGCGCAGGCGAGATCTTCGGCATTGCCGGCCTCGTCGGCTCGGGCCGGTCGAATGTTGCAGAGACCATCTTTGGGGTGACACCGGCAACGTCCGGCACGATCGAAATCCTCGGCAAGCCTGTCAATATCGGCTCACCCAGCACCGCAATCCGCCATCAGATGGCGCTGCTGACGGAGGACCGCAAGGAGACCGGCTGTCTGCTGATCCTGGACATCCTGGAGAACATGCAGATCGCCGTGCTGCAGCAGGATTTCGTCAGGGGCGGCTTCGTATTCGAAAAGACCCTGACCGGTGCCTGCGCGACGATGAGTGAAAAGCTTAAGGTCAAGACGCCGAACCTGCAGGAGCGCATCGAGAACCTCTCCGGTGGCAACCAGCAGAAGGTGCTCATCGGCCGCTGGCTGCTGACCAAGCCGAAGATCTTGATCCTCGATGAGCCAACGCGTGGCATCGACGTCGGCGCCAAGGCCGAGATCCACAAGCTGCTGGTCGAACTCGCCAGGAATGGCGTGGCCATCATGATGATCTCATCCGAGATGCCCGAAGTGCTGGGGATGAGCGATCGCATCATGGTGATGCATGAAGGCCGCATGACCGGAATACTGGACCGCGCCGAGGCCGATCAGCTCAAGATCATGGAACTGGCGGCAAAGTAGTTCCGAAAAAAAGGGAGGGGATAAAATGTTCGTCAATAACTCATCTGCGGAGGGCGTGGCCGTCGCAGCTCCGGTTGCGACCAGGCGCCGTCTGCCGGTTGAGGCAAACATTCTCCTGATCCTCATCGGCATCGCACTGGTCTTCGAGCTTCTCGGCTGGGTTGTCGTCGGCCAGAGCTTCCTGATGAATCCGCAGCGTTTGACGATCCTGATCCTGCAGGTCTCGGTAATCGGCATCATCGCGATCGGCGTCACCCAGGTCATCATCACCGGTGGCATCGACCTGTCGTCCGGTTCGGTGGTGGGGCTGAGCGCCATGGTCGCGGCAAGCGACGCGCAATCCTCGGCTTGGACCAAGGTGCTCTATCCGTCGATGACCGATCTTCCGGTGGCCGTGCCGATTCTGGTCGGCCTGGCGATCGGCCTTCTCGCCGGCGTCATCAACGGCATGCTGATCGTCTATACCAAGATTCCACCTTTCATCGCCACCCTCGGCATGATGGTATCGGCCCGCGGCCTCTCCAAGTGGTACACCAAAGGGCAGCCGGTCTCGGGGCTGACGGACGAATTCAGCGTCATTGGATCGGGCATCTGGCCAGTCGTCATCTTCCTGTCGGTCGCGGTCATCTTTCACGTCCTGCTGCGTTACACGCGCTACGGCAAGTTCACCTATGCGATCGGCGCCAATGAGCAGGCGGCGCGCATCTCGGGCATCGAGGTCGACCGGCACCTAATCAAGGTCTACGGCGTCGCCGGGCTGCTCGGCGGTCTTGCGGGCATCGTGACCGCAGCTCGCGCCCAGACGGCGCAGGCCGGCATGGGCACCATGTATGAGCTCGATGCCATCGCGGCGGCGGTCATCGGCGGCGCCTCACTGTCCGGCGGTGTCGGCCGCATCACCGGAACCGTGATCGGCACGATCATCCTGGGCACCATGACCTCGGGCTTCACCTTCCTACGCGTCGATGCCTTCTACCAAGAGATCATCAAGGGCCTGATCATCATCGCTGCGGTGGCGGCCGATGTGTACCGACAGAAGAAGCGGGTGAAGAAAGCGTAAGCCCGCGCTTAAGCCCGCGGCTTTCCTCGCACTCGCTAACACAAATTCACTGTACGGACGCTGACAGGTCGCCGTACATCGTGGAACAACAAGTATCGGAAGCAAGGATCCCAGGATGACCGTCAGAGTTGGTATAATCGGCACAGGTGCGATCGGTCGTGAACACGCGCGCCGGATCGAGCAGGTGTTATCTGGCGGCAAGGTCGTCGCGCTCAGCGACGTCAACGCGACCTCGGCCGAGGCCGTCAGGGCGGAGATCGCCCGGGATGCCCGACTCTTCGAAACGGGGGAGGCCCTGATCGCCTCGCCCGATGTGGACGCAGTGCTCGTCACGTCGTGGGGTGCCACTCATGAGCAGTATGTCCTCGCGGCAATCGCTGCCGGCAAACCCTGCTTCTGCGAAAAGCCGCTCGCAACGACAGCAGAGGGCGCAAGGCGGATCGTCGATGCCGAGGTGGCGCATGGCAAACGCCTGGTGCAGGTTGGTTTCATGCGCCGCTACGACGCGGGCTATATTGCGCTGAAACAGGCGGTGAAATCCCATACCGGCGCTCCGATTCTGGTCCATGCGGCGCACCGCAATCCGGCCGTGCCGGAGCAATACGTCACGCCGATGGCGATCCACGACACGCTGATTCACGAGATCGACGTGCTACGCTGGCTCCTCGACGACGATTATGTCTCCGCCCGCGTCCTCTTCCCGCGCAAAGCTGCGCGTTCACACGCCAAGCTGCGCGATCCGCAGGTCGTGGTGCTGGAGACGAAGAAGGGCGTGCTGATCGACGTCGAGATCTTCGTGAACTGCCACTACGGCTACGACATCCAATGCGAGGTCGTGGGTGAAGACGGCATCGCCAGGCTGCCTGAGCCGATGGCCGTCGAGATGCGCCTCGATGCGAAGCGTCAGAACGCGATCCTGACCGACTGGAAGGACCGCTTCATCGCCTCCTACGACGTCGAGCTGCAGGATTTCCTGAAGGCCGCAGCCGCCGGCACCGCCTCCGGTCCGACCTCCTGGGACGGCTATGTGGCGGCGATCACCTCGGATGCATGCGTCGAGGCGCAGGAGCGAGCAGGCGAGGCCGTCGCCATCACCCTGCCCGCCCGTCCTTCGCTCTACAACTGAGGTGATGTCATGCGTTTCGCACTGAATCATATTCTTGCGCCGAAGCTCCCGCTCGAGGAATTCTTCGCTTCTGCCCGCGCGCTCGGCGCGACGGAGGTCGAGATCCGCAACGACCTGCCTGATGTCGTCGGTACCGTTGCGCCCGAAGAGGTAAGGACCGCCGCCGAAAAGACAGGTGTGTCGATCATTTCGATCAAAGCGCTCTATCCGTTCAACGTCTGGACGGACGATATGGCGAAGCGCGCCGCCAAGCTCGCTGCCTATGCGGCGGCCTGCGGCGCGAAGGCTCTGGTGATGTGCCCGCTCAATGAGGGCAAGGCCGTCGCGTTCGACGTCCTCGTCGCCTCGCTCAAGGCGATGAAGCCCATCCTTCTGGACCACCGCCTGACCGGCCTTGTCGAGCCGCTCGGCTTCCCGGTTTCCTCTCTTCGCACCAAGAAGGAGGCGATTGCAGCGATCAGGGCGGCCGATGGGGCGGACACCTACAGGCTGGTGCACGACACGTTCCACCATCATCTCGCCGGCGAGACGGAATTCTTTCCCGAGTGGACGGGGCTCGTGCACATCTCCGGCGTGACCGACCCCATCGTTGCGGTCGCCGACATGCTCGATGCGCATCGCGTCCTCGTCGACGGCGCCGACCGTCTGGAGAACATCCCCCAGATCAGAAGGCTGATCGCGGCGGGCTATTCGGGTCCCTTCAGCTTCGAACCCTTCGCGACCGAGGTTCATGAGCTTGAGGATCCCAAAGGCGCAGCGAAGCGGAGCATGGACTTCGTGTCCGCTTCTCTCTGAAAGCAGCGCTCCGGGACCAACAAAAAGAAGGCGTCGGCCCATGCCTGGGCCGGCAGCTGGTCTGACGAAATGGAACTGGCCATGAAGCGACTTTTGCTTGCCGCGGCTCTGACTGCCTGCGCGCTCCCCGCCTATGCGGGGGGCCGGATCGGGGTCAGCATGACGTCACTCGACAACCCGTTCCTCACCATCCTGTTGAACGGAATGAAGGGTGAGGCCGCGCGAACCAAAGGCGTCGAGCTGATGCTGGAGGACGCTCAGCGCGACGTGTCCCGCCAGTTGAGCCAAGTCCAGAACTTCGTCGCGAACCGCGTCGATGCCATTGTGGTGAACGCGGTCGATGGTGACTCCACCGCCGCGATCACCCGGGCTGCCAAGGCCGCCGGCATTCCGTTGGTTTATGTCAACCATCCGCCGGCGGAGCTGGGCCGTGGAATGCCGAAAGGCACCGCCTTCGTCGGCTCGAACGAGCTCGATTCAGGCACGATGCAGGCCAGGGCCGTCTGCAAGATGCTCGCGGGCAAGGGCCGGGCCGTGATCCTGATGGGCCCGCTCGAAAATCATTCGGCGCTGGTGCGCACGAAGGATGTCGTAGATGTCTTTCGAACGCCGGACTGCCCGATCCACATCCTGGACAAGCAGACCGCGAACTGGATGCGTGTCGAGGCGCAAGATCTGGTGGCCTCGTGGCTGACGGCGGGCATGAGGTTCGACGCGGTCATCGCCAACAGCGACGAGATGGCGATCGGCGCCGCGCAGGCGCTGAAGAGCGCGGGTGTGGCGATGAAGGACGTGGTGATTGCGGGCATCGACGCAACGCCTGACGGACTCGCCGCCATGGCCACGGGCGACCTCGACGTCACCGTGTTCCAGAACGCCACCAGGCAGGGCGAGGTCGCGGTCCAGACCGCCGTCGCCATGGCGGCGGGCGAAAAGGCTGAGGACGCGATCTGGGTGCCGTTCGAACTCGTCACCAAGGACAACCTGGCCGAGTACCGCAAGTAACCGGCCGAGGCGCGCGCGAGAGCCGCTGCTCTGTTTGCGCTGCGGCAGCAACCGACCGCCCCGGATTGTCGCACCAATGCTGAGCCGGGATCACCGACAGGAGGATTGCCGAATGAAATACACGCTCGACCCGCACATGTTCCGCCATCTGTCTCTGGAGGAAACCTGCCGGAAGACAGCCGAACTGGGCTATGACTCCATCGAGCTGTCGCCTCGCCCGGACTTCCTGGCATGGTGGACGCGGCCGAAGGTCTATCCGGAGCGGATCAGGAGCTTCAAGAAGGCGCTCAAGGATCACGGCGTGGGACTGGCGACGCTGCAGCCGATGTATCGCTGGGCCAGCCCCTATCCGGACGAATGGGAGCTTGCGATCGACAATTGGAAGCGGGCCATCGCGATCGCTGTCGAGATGGAATGCCCGATGTTCGTGTCAGAGTTCGGCCGCGGCGGCTCGCCCGAGCGCAGCCTGAACGACCGGTCCGGCCTGCATCGGCCTGAGACCTGCGAGGGGCAGTTCTTCCGCGCGATGGACATCCTCGTGCCGATCCTCGAACGCGAGGGCATCGTGCTGTCGCTCGAGGCCCATCCGGAGCATTGGGTCGAGGAAGTGGCGCCCGCAATCGACATCATCAAGACGATCAATTCGCCCATGGTGAAGGCGTCCTTCATCGCGCCGCACACCTTCTTCTACGGGCCGGACATGGTGGCCAACCTGCGCGCCACCGCGGGATACCTCGCGCATGTGCGGCTGGCCGATACCTATGACCACAACAAGTCTTCGCAACTGCGTTACATCGTGAACCCGCCCGGCGCAAAGGTCCGCGTGCACCAACATCTCGACATCGGCCAGGGCGAGATCGACTGGGACCTCTTCTTCTCGACGCTCGCCGACATGAAATTCGATGGCGTCCTGTCGAACTGCGTGTTCGCCTGGGAGGACCGGGCGGAGGACAGCGCCCGCTTCATGCTCGCGGAAATGAAGCGCTACGTGGGGACATACTGGAAAGCCTGATCAGGGTGGGCAGGCGACGGAGAGGCAGAGATGAAGACGTTGGATGTCATCACCATCGGCCGTTCGTCGGTCGACCTCTACGGGACCCAGATTGGCGGCCGGCTCGAGGACATGCGGTCGTTCCAGAAGTATATCGGCGGGTCTCCGACCAATATCGCGGCGGGGACGGCGCGGCTGGGGCTGAAGTCGGCGTTGATCACCCGGGTCGGCGACGAGCATATGGGGCGGTTCATTCGCGAGGAGCTGCTCAAGGAGGGCGTGGACGTGCGCGGGGTCAAGACCGACCCCGAGCGCCTGACCGCGCTGGTGCTGCTGGGTATTCGCGACCAGGAGCGCTTTCCGCTGATCTTCTACCGCAGCGACTGCGCGGACATGGCGCTGTGCGAGGACGATATCGACGAGAGCCTGATTGCGCAGGCGCGCTCGGTCGTGGCCACCGGCACGCATCTGAGCCACCCGCGGACCGAGGCGGCCGTGCTGAAGGCCTTTCGGCTCGCCAGGACGCATGGCGCGCGCACGGCGCTCGACATCGACTATCGCCCGAACCTCTGGGGCCTCGCTGGCCATGATGCCGGCGAGAGTCGTTTCATCGCGAGCAAGGCGGTGACGGCAAAACTGCAAAGCCACCTGCCTTTGTTCGACCTGATCGTCGGCACCGAGGAGGAGTTCCACATCGCCGGTGGGGATACGAACACGCTTGCCGCGCTGCGGGCCGTGCGCGCCGTCTCCTCCGCGGTGCTAGTCTGCAAGCGCGGGGCGGCGGGGGCCGTGGCCTTCACCGGCGAGATCCCCGACAGCCTCGATGAGGGCGAGATGGGTCCGGGCTTTCCGATCGAGGTGTTCAATGTCCTCGGCGCGGGCGACGGTTTCATGTCGGGCCTGATCAAGGGATGGCTCGAGGAGGCGCCGTGGCCGCGGGCCTTGGCATATGCCAATGCCTGCGGGGCGTTTGCGGTCAGCCGTCATGGCTGCACGCCGGCCTATCCCTCGCTGACGGAGCTGGAATTCTTCCTCGAACGCGGCGTGGTCACGCCGGCTTTGCGCCATGACGCGGCGCTGGAGCAGCTTCACTGGTCCACCAACCGCCACGGCGACTGGTCGACCATGCGGGTCTTCGCCTTCGATCACCGGATGCAGCTGGAGGTGATGGAGGGCGCCAGCCCGGCGAAGATCGGCGCCTTCAAGGAACTGTGCCTGCAGGCTGCTCTCGAAGTCCAGGATGGACGGCCAGGCTATGGCATCCTGTGCGACGACCGGCTGGGACGGGACGCGCTGCAGGCCGCCGCGGGAACCGGCCTCTGGATCGGCCGGCCGGTGGAGTGGCCGGGCTCGCGGCCGCTGACGCTCGAACCCGAGCTCGGTCCCGACTACGGCGGGCTGGCCGAATGGCCGCTCGACCATGTGGTGAAGGTGCTGTGTTTCTGCCATCCGGACGATACCCTGGAGATGCGGGCGCAGCAGGAGGCGGTGGTGACGCGGCTCTTCCATGCCGCGCGCCGCCAGCGGCTCGAATTTCTGTTGGAGATTATCCCCTCGAAGGTCGGGCCGGTCGATGACCGCACGACCGCAACCCTGATCCGCCGCTTCTACGAGATCGGGATCTACCCGGACTGGTGGAAGCTGGAGCCGATGGCGAGCGCGGTGGCCTGGGCCGAGGCTTGCGCGGCCATTGAGGAACACGACCGCCATACGCGCGGCATCGTCGTGCTGGGGCTGGATGCGCCCGAGGCGGAGCTGGCCGAGAGCTTCCGGATCGCGGCCGGGTTTAGTCTCGTGAAAGGCTTTGCCGTGGGGCGGACCATCTTCGGCCAGGTGGCGCGCGACTGGCTGGCAGGCCGGATCGGCGATGAGGACGCGGTTGCGGAGATGGTGCGCCGCTATGCGCGGCTTTGCGCAGTCTGGGATGCCGGGAAGGGCCTTGCGAGTGCAACGGCCGGACGGGAGCAGGCATGATGACGACGGTGCGGTTGACGGCGGCGCAGACCATGATGCGCTGGCTTTCGGTGCAGATGACCGAAGAAGGCGAGCGGTTCATCGAGGGGGTCTGGGCGATCTTCGGCCATGGCAACGTGGCCGGAATCGGCGAGGCGCTGGAGAAGATCGGCGACGCATTGCCCACCTGGCGCGGCCAGAACGAGCAGACGATGGCCCATGCGGCCATCGCCTATGCCAAGACCAAGCGCCGCCGGAAGGCGATGGCCGTCACCTCGTCGATCGGGCCGGGGGCCACCAACATGGTGACGGCGGCGGCACTGGCGCATGTGAACCGCCTGCCGGTGCTGTTGATCCCGGGCGATGTCTTCGCCAACCGGCGCCCCGATCCGGTGCTGCAGCAGATCGAGGATTTCGACGACGGCACGGTCTCGGCCAATGACTGCTTCCGGCCGGTCAGCCGCTATTTCGACCGGATCACCCGGCCAGAGCACCTGCTGACGGCGTTGCCGCGCGCCCTGCAGGTGATGACCGACCCGGCCCAGTGCGGGCCGGTGACGCTGGCCTTCTGCCAGGACGTGCAGGCCGAGGCGTACGACTGGCCCGAGGCGTTCTTCGCGCCGAAGGTCTGGCACATCCGTCGCCCGGAACCGGACCGGCGCGAGCTCGCGGCCGTGATCGAGATGATCCGCGCGGCGCAGAAGCCGGTGATCGTGTCGGGCGGGGGCGTGCTCTATTCCGGGGCCGATCAGGACCTCGCCGCCTTCGCGGAAAAGCACAACATCCCGGTGGTCGAGACGCAGGCCGGCAAGGGCGCGCTCGACTGGCAGCACCCGCTCAACTTCGGCTCTCCCGGCGTGACGGGCAGCGACTGCGCCAACCGGATCTGTGCCGAGGCCGACCTGATCATCGGCGCGGGCACGCGCTTCCAGGACTTCACCACCGGCAGCTGGGCCGCCTTCCGCAACCCTCAGCGCAAACTCGTTTCGGTCAACCTGACCGGTTATGACGCCGCCAAGCACAGTGCGGTGCCGTTAGTTGCCGATGCGAAGATCGCGCTCACGGCGATCACCGCCGGGCTGGAAGGTCACCGGTTCGCGGGGCCGGATGCGAGCCTGCGCACGGCCTGGTTTAAGGCGGCCGACCGGGTGATGGCGGCGCCGCAGGGCGAGAACCCGAACGATCTGCCCACCGACGCGCAGGTAGTCGGGGCGGTGCAGCGCTATGCGGGCGCCGACACAGTGGTGATGTGCGCGGCCGGCACCATGCCCGGCGCGCTGCAGGTGCTGTGGCGCGCGGCACCCGGCGGCTACCACATGGAATACGGCTATTCCTGCATGGGCTACGAGGTGGCCGGCGCCATGGGCATCGCGCTGGCCGTGCCCGAGAAGGAAGTCATCTGCTTCGTGGGCGATGGCAGCTACATGATGGCCAATTCCGAACTGGCCACGGCGGCGATGATGCATGTGCCCTTCACCATCGTGCTGACGGACAATCGCGGTTATGGCTGCATCAACCGGCTGCAGATCGAGTGCGGCGGCGCGCCCTTCAACAACATGTATGTGGACAGCCGCCACAAGACCTTCCCCGAGATCGATTTCGTCGCGCACGCCCGCGCGATGGGCGCCGAGGCGGTGAAGGTCGCCGGCATTGCCGGGCTGGAGGCGGAACTGGCCCGGCCCCGTGACCGCAAGGTCCCGCGCGTGATCCTGATCGACACCGAGGCCGAGAGCAGCCTCGGCGTCGGTGGGGCCTGGTGGGACGTGGCCGTGCCCGAAGTGGGGACAACCGAAGCCCTGCGCGCGGCCCGCGAACGCTACGACAGCCATGCCGCCTTCCAGCGGACGTTCGACTGACGGGATCGGGGCGCCCCGACGCGTCGGGCCCATCCGGAACGAGGCCGGACGAGCGCAGGCGCACTGGTCCAAGCCGTGGCCGACGGAGATCATATGATGGCAAACCTGTTACGCCGACCCTTTGGTGCGCACGGCAAGGTGCACGAGATCACGCCGCATTCGGCGGGCTGGCGCTATGTGGGCTTCTCGCTCTACCGGCTGCGGCCGGGCGAGACGGTGGGCGAGGCGACCGGCGCCATGGAGGCGATCCTCGTCATGGTCGAGGGCAAGGCCGCCGTCACGGCTGCCGGCAACGACTGGGGCGAGCTCGGCGACCGCATGGACGTGTTCGAGAAGACGCCGCCGCATTGCCTCTACATCCCGAATGGCGAAAACTGGACTGCCGTCGCCATCACCGACTGCACGATCGGCGTTTGTCTCGCGCCGGGCCAAAGCGGACATGCGGCGCGGCGGATCGGGCCCGAGGGCATCACGCTGACCCGGCGCGGCCAGGGGTCGAACACCCGCTTCATCAACAACATCGCTATGGAGGCCGAGGATTATTGCGACAGCCTGCTGGTGACCGAGGTATTCACGCCGGCGGGTCACTGGTCGTCCTATCCCTCGCACCGCCATGACGAGGACGACTATCCGCGCATCACCTATCTCGAGGAGACCTACTATCACCGCCTCAACCCGGCGCAGGGGTTCGGGATCCAGCGGGTCTATACCGACGATGGCAGCCTCGACGAGACCATGGCGGTGCACAATCACGACGTGGTGCTGGTGCCACGCGGTCACCACCCTTGCGCGGCCGCCCATGGATACGAGATGTACTATCTCAATGTCATGGCGGGCCCCTTGCGCCAATGGCGCTTCGAGCCCGATCCGGCGCATCGCTGGCTTCTGGAAGGCGAGGCCAAGACATAAGGGCAGCGCAGCACGGCCCTAAGCAGGTTTCGGAACAGTGCCTTGCGGTTTTCCGAAAAAACCTGCGACACATCAAAAATCTAGAGCATTTTCCGACGAAGAGGATCCCGGTTCGTCGCAGATAATACGGTAAACTCAAAGACTTAAGAGCAGAATCCGTTCATGGTGGAACGGCTTCTGCTCTCGGGCGAGGAACGGGGAGGCTCGCACCCATGGGGCCAAGCCCCAGCGTCCCCTCACGAATTCCGGAACATAAGGGGAGCGGCACCGAAGGTCCGGGCCCTGAGGACAGGATAATCATGATTCTCTACGGTACCAACCCCATCGCCTGGTCGAATGACGACGACCAGAGCATCGGCGCACATCTGACGCTGGACGATTGTCTCTCGGACTGCCGAAAAATCGGCTTCGACGGAATCGAGAAGGGTCACAAGATGCCCGACGACGGCATGGCGCTGAAGGCGCGGCTGGCCGAATACGGGCTGCGTTATGCCGCCGGCTGGCATTCGACCAATCTTCTGGTCAACGACATTGACACGGAGAAGACCGCGCTGGCGCGGTTCATTGAGATGACGAAGGCGGCGGGTGGCGACCACATCAATGCCTGCGAATGCTCCAACACAGTCCACGGCAATGCCGCGGTGCCGGTCAACGACCGCCCGATCATGACCGACCCCCAATGGGAGCGCTTCTCCGCCGGATACGAGGAATTGTCGCGCTTCGCGGCCGATCGGGGCGTGAAGATGGGCTACCATCACCACATGGGAACGATCATCGAAAGCGGCGCGGATATCGATCGCTTCATGGCCATGGCCGGGCCGCACACGCATCTGTTGCTCGACACCGGCCACTGTACTTTTGGTGGCGCGGATCCGGCGGCGGTCGCAGAGAAATACATGAATCGCGTCACCCACATCCATTGCAAGAACATCCGGCCTGAGATCATGCGGCAGGTGCGCGAGGAAAATCTCTCCTTCCTGGAAGGGGTACGTCGCGGCGTCTTCACCGTGCCTGGGGATCCAGAGGGCTGCGTCGATTTCGCGCCGGTGTTGCGGATCGCCGCGGAACAGGGCTATTCGGGCTGGCTGGTGATCGAGGCGGAGCAAGATAGCCTCATGCGCGAGCCGTTCTTTTACCAGAACATGGGGCTCGCGGCACTGAGGAACATGGCGGGCGCGGCCGGGCTTGACAAGGTTGCAGCTTGAGGCCGCAAGAGGCGGCAGGTCGGTTCTCTGCCGGCCTCTCTGTCGCCGCGCTTGGCGGCATCCGCGCCTCCGCCGCCCGAACGTTCGGAATTCGAGCGGCATTTTGCCCGTCTAACGATCTCACCGAGGCGGGCCGGCGGTTGGCCGTCGACTGATCAACAGTTCGCTTGAGATCTGCCCCGCCACCGCTCGGCGTTAGTCAATCGAGTATTTGCACCCGAATCGGCGCTTTTGAAAAAGCCCCTCTGCGTCCAACCATTCAAGGGACGAGTTTTCTGCGTCCAGCTTGATGAAGGACGGACATCGCACATGTGGGAGGCTGTTTTCGTTCGATGAAATCAGAATGCTGAATAGATGTGAGGCAAAGATCATAGTAATTTGCCAGAGAACAAACTATGCAAACTTAATATCATTCAACACTGTATTGAGAGAAATATCAGAACTACCAGCGGGGGTTGGCAACCCATTGCAAGTGGCTTGCCAGCCCTGGAATCGAAGTTGTGTTGAACAATCGACGCACGACAATCGGAAGTGAACTGAGCGTATTCGCGACGGTTGGTTCTCTCATCATGTTCCGTTCCGTCATCCGCCCAGTGTTCGTCGGATCATTACTTGCGGCAGCTGGCGCTGACGTCTTCATCGTCGCGTCCTTCAGCGAACCGGTGCGGGCGGAACTCCGAAGTTAAATTGTTACCATGTCCTGGGCGGCAAGACAGAAACCATGGGTCATGTGTCGGTGATTCCCAAAGTGAAGGAGGAAACACAATGAACAGGGTCTCCCAAAATACATTGATCTCGCTGCGCGAGAGCGGGGCCGTGAAGCGTCTGCTCCTCGGGTCCGCGGCTGGTCTGACGGTCGTGGCGGGGGCACAGGCAGCGGATCTGCCGGTCAAGAAGGCGGCGCCGGTTGAGTACGTGCGGGTCTGCTCGGCCTATGGCGCCGGCTTCTTCTACATCCCCGGCACCGATACCTGCCTGCGTGTCAGCGGCCGCGCCCGCTTCGAGGCGATCTACGTCCAGCCCGTGCTGCGCAGCGACACGGTCGGCTATCGCGGCCTCGGCCGTCTGAACATCGACGCCCGCACCCAGACCGGCTACGGCACCCTGCGCGCCTTCGTCCGCTTCGATCTCGCCAGCGCCACCGGCCCCTTTAGGTCGACCCCCCAGGAGCGCCTTGGAACGCCTTCGCGGCGACCGGCGTCGACACGGCTGCGCGCGTCCAGCAATACGTGAACGTCGACAAGGCCTTCATCCAGTTCGCCGGCCTCACCGCCGGGCGCGCGGCCTCGTTCTTCGACTTCTACGCCCACGACTTCGAAATCATCGCCGTCTCGCTGGGCTCCGACACCTACTCGACGAACCTCCTCGCCTACACGGCGACCTTCGGCGAGGGCTTCTCGGCGACGATCTCGATGGAAGACCCGAACCTCCGCCGGACGCCGGTCTTCGGGGGTGGCTCGACGGGCTTCACGGGCAGTCAGGCGGTGAGCGCCAACTTCGCGCCCGTCCTCGTGACCAACGCGGCCGGGGTGCCGGTGTCGGTGACCGCGGCCGACGTGATCCAGCGCTCGCGCATGCCCGATTTCGTCGGTGCGCTGCGCTACGATGCGGCCTGGGGCTCGGCGCAGCTCTCGGCGGCGGTCCACGAGATCAACGCCGGCAACACCTCCACGCTGGTGGGGCTGACGGCTGCTCAGACGGCGCTCCTGCCGGCGGTGGCGAACCCCGCGGCTCGCCCGGCGAACGCCTATGGCTGGGCCGTGCAGGGCGGCCTGAAGCTCAACCTGCCCTTCATCGCAGTGGGTGACTCCCTCTACCTCCAGGGCGCCTACGGTGAAGGCGCGCAGACCTACACCGGCTACTCCGCCCATAACGGCAGCTACACGCTGACCGGCAGCCCGGCCGCCGGCCTGTTCAACACCTACTATGCCGATGCGGTGGTCGACCCGGTCACCGGCCAGCTCAGCCTGTCCACCAGCTGGACGGTGGTGGCGTCGTACCTGCATTACTGGACGCCGCAGTGGCGCTCGGCCTTCTACGGCAGCTACGGCGAGATGAGCTACAACAAGGCGGCGCGCTTCAACAGCGCCCTGTTCGGTGTGAACGGCCTGCCGTCGCCGACCACGGCGGCGGGCGTGGCGGCTCTGGCGATCAGCCCGGTGCTGCGCGACACCAACCAGATCGTGGCCGGCGCGAGCCTGATCTGGTCGCCGGTCAAGGACCTCGATATCGGTGTCGAGGGCCTCTATGCCCGCTCGGCGGTGAGCAGCGGCCGGGTGATCAACCCGAACAAGGCGAGCAGCGCCACGCTGGCGAGTGCGGGGGCGGCCGGTGGGCCGAGCCTGGCGGCGGTGCTGGCGACCCCGACCGTCGTCAGCCAGGACACGTTCCAGGTCCGCATGCGCGTGCAGCGCGATTTCTGACCGGGAGCGGACGATCGTGACCAGGGGCCCCGGCGCTGCCGGGGCCTGTCGCAAACACGAATGGGCCGGCTTCACGGGCCGTCAGGCATACCCGCCCAGCTTGCCGCTTTGACTTCGGAGCCGGCCCACAATCCTCACCGCCCTCGCCCTCAAGCTGAAGAGACAGGCCCGCGGCGATTTCCGAGGACGCCACTTCGAGGCACCTCTCATCGTGCAGGCCGTCTCCTAGTGGTTTGAGTTAGCAATCTGTTCGCAGAAACGCGCCACGTTGGCCAGAATCTCGTCGGCGGTTTTGGTCCACACGAACGGCTTGGGATGAGGGGCTTGTCACGTTGGGCGAGCATGGGTCGTCTGGCAACCCAAAACGGCGCTGCCCCAACCCGCTAAGTCGTTGGAAACACACGGACCACTATGGTCCGGGGTGCCAGCAATGACAAGAAATTACGCTCAACGTGACAAGCCTGGCCAGACGGCGTGTTGGACGACCTCGGGTGGGAATTGGTGGCGGGCGTACGAGATGGGCTGCATGCCCCCTGCCCTACCGCGGCCTGAGCCGGGGTGCCATCGCTTCGCGTGACAATGCCCTCGGACGTTTTCGACCGATGCGCGGCGACCCGCAGCAGGATCTCGTTCATCGCCCGGTCGAAGGGCGTTAGCTCCTCGGTATCCGCTGGGCGGACCGCCCGAGCCGATTGGACTTCTCTGGCAATGTCGGGGCGCAACATTTCTCGTGTCTGGCCTACGGAACCCACCAGGGGGTTATCCCCGAGAACAGAAGACGGGGGCTGCGCCGCCTCAACGAGCGCAGCCCCCGTCTTCTGCGATCCTCGCGCAACGCTTACGGACGAAGCATCAGAAACTTCGTTTTCCCTTGTTTTAGAATCCTTTATGGCTTGGGTGGGCGCAAATTCCTGCGCCCTACCCTCCTGCGACCGGGTGTCCGTTCCTGCCTGTTTTTTGCGAGGCATCGGAGGCTCCACGAGGTGCGTGAGGACGATGGTGGTCGCGCCGGTCTGCGGGTCGGGCGCGGAGCGCGCGATGTAGCCGGCGCCCTCCAGAGCAGCGTAGTGAGCCTGCACGGTGCGCTGCGCGATCCCGAGGTCGGTCGCCACGAGGCAGGTACGCTTGGTGAAAGCCTGACCGCGCCCACAGCGGGCAATGAGGTAGATCAGCGTAGTGCGGGCGCCTGCCGAAAGGCGGGCGTCAAGGAAAGGGTCGAGGGCGTGCCTCCGCACGTAGCGAAAGCCTGCAAGGTGGCGCCGCTGGCGCAGACGGTTGTCGCGCTGCCGGCGCTTGCGGCGCTCCTGGGCTGGCTCGACGCGAACGGTCGGAATATCGGTCATGTGCCCGACCACAAGATCGGAGCGCTGACGGGGCGTTAGGGCCTCGAAGGCGGCGACGTCGCTTTCGCTCCACTGCGGCGGCTCGGCGAGCAGGCCCGCGTAGGCGATCTGGGTCCATTGCTCCTCGGGCTTCCCGTGACAAGCGAGGCAGAGAAGGGCACTGATTCTCGGCATTACGGGCTCTCGCGCATACGTCGATTTGCCTGATCAAGGAAAGTTGGTACGGATGAGTCAAATTTCGGCTTTGAAGACTCAAGGCTACAAGTCGCGCGAAGTTGGTTATTACCCGCGTGAACCAGGCTATTGCTCGCGCGGAACGGGTTATTGCTCGTTGGGTATTGGTTTTCACTCGCGCGATCGATCGCGCGAGCAATGACCCCGAGTCGCAAGGGCCCGAATCCGGGTTATTATCCGCGCCAAATGGGTTATTGCTCGCGGCATGGGTTCCGGTCCCCTTCCCCGGTGAGCCGCGCTGCGCTGGTTGCCCGTATGGGTGGTAAATCGGTTAACGAAATTGGGGAACAAAGTCCGTTTTTCAGGCATGATTCGCCGGAACGTAGCCAAGTCTCAGCAGTCGGCCGTTTATCCCTCGCGCGGTATGGGTTTTCACTCGCGCAGGCACTAACGGCCTGTGGTCGCATTGCATTTTGAGAGCATTCGCGAGGCTGGTGCTGGAGCAACGCAGCCGCGAGCCTGATCTCGGACCCGGTTGGTGCCGGGGAAGCGCAAGCCCCCTCCCAACCGCGCGAGCAATGACCTCTGACCGGCGTTAGTAGGGGCTTGGGAATCGCGCGAGCAGAAACCCATATGGTGGGACGGAAACGTTTCGGTTTTGTTCGCGTCTTTGGATCCGTCCTCACCTCTCATTGCGCGAGCAATAACCCGGCAGGACCTTGGCGGGGTTGTGACACGGCGCGAGCAATAACCCTGAACTGACCCCAAGTTTTTTGCGGCGTGACGCCATTGGCCTTTGACAGGTATTGGGCTGCCGCGTTCACTGCCACGGCTGGAGGGCTGTATGCCGCGACGCTCGAAACCCACGGGTCCGTCAACATCGACCGCTCTCACCCGGGGTGCGAGCGCCACCGAGCCATCGAAGCCGACCCCGATTGAGCAGCCGATCCAATTCGACTTTCTCGCGCAGCAGGACGAGCGGGTCACGAAGATCCTGCGGTTCTGGGACCACGTTCCGTGGGCGGTGCTCTACAAGCACGATGTTATGCGGAGCGGCGCCTATCTGAAGATGGTCACGCGGGCTTTCGACGTCGGCGGGCGTCTTCACCAGTTGCAGATGACCCCGGCGCGTCTAGTGCGGGATGGCCAGGAGTTGGATGACTATCCGGGAGATCGCGAGCAGCTTATTGAACTTGCTATCCGCAGGCTCGCGGCGATGAAGCGGGAGTTCCGCTTGCATCGGAAGAATGCAAGCAATGTGATCGGTTCGAAAGTTGTAGAAGTCGTTGCTCTTAATTTGGGCATATACGAAATTCAGAATGAGTTGAAACGTAACGGCCATGAGTACAACTACACTCAAATTCTAGAGTCAATCGACATTCTAAACAAAACACATTGCAGCATCACAGCGTACGACACCGATCAGGACGGCGACGGTGTGGCGCATGTGATGAACGGTCCAATCTTCACACAGGTTTATTTCACGCGGAACGATAAGGAAGAGAAAAACGCTGCCATGCGGGTTACGATCCACGTGAACTCGCTTGTAGCAGATGCGATCCGCGGGCTCGACTTTTACGATGTGAGCTATGAAGCTCTCATGAAGCTCAAGCCGGTGTCGCGCTGGATCTTCAAGCGCCTGCATCACGCGATGGTTTTCCCGACGAGCAATGAAGATCCGCGTATTCAGACTATCCGCGCTAGCACTATCCTGGCTTATAGCGGCATGGGCGAATATGCTCGCCTGCGGGATGCTTTGAAACAGATCATGATTTACCTCGACGACCTGAAGCGAAACGGCATTATCGAGGAGATCATGGCTGAGGACGAATGGGAGGGATCCGGACGCTCGAAGCGCAAAGCGGACGTAAGCTATACGATCCGGATGTCGGAGGAGTTTTACCGGCAGTCGATCCAGGCACAGCAGAGTCGGATCGAAGCACTGACTGACTTCCGCGATATCACGGGACAGGCCACGCCGGAGGTTTGGACCCCTGCTACGCCGACAGCCCGCTTGGAGGTCGCTAAGAGGCGCACGTCGCGCCGGACCAAGGGTACGAGCGACCTCCCGCTATTCGGCAGCGTTCAGGACTGAGGCGACCGGGCTGCGCCAGAGAACTCCCAGGCGCGGGAATCGCCGACCTCGCAGCGGTCGGCAGCCACCGCTTCCATTTCTCGACGGCCACGAGGACCCGGTGGGCGGTATCTGAGAAGATGCGCGGCTCCTGTTCGGGGGATAGATGAGGTCACCTCGGCTTGTTCTGTCGAAAGTCTCAGGCGTATATACCAAGGCGGACAAGGCGATGGACGTTGTAGACAGGCCCTTTTAGCAGCGCCTGTAAGTGCAGCGTCGCCTCAGTTCTGGCCGAGAGAGCTTCACCCCAGCAGCGCTTGGCGATCGGCATCACCGTCTCGACCGTCCAGCGCTGCCGGTAAGCGTGGCGGCTGGTCTTATCGCCGGACGTGCCGAGCAGGCGGTGCATCTTCCGTGAGACGGCGTGGTCGCCATAACGCGCACGGATCGCGGCTTCTTGGCGGGGCCCGGCTGCGCCACCTGCCGCCCTATTCGCCTGGCTTCAACCCGATCGAGCTCGCCTTCGCAAAGCTGAAAGCACTGTTGCGGAGTGCGGCGGCCTGCACCATCCCGGATCTCTGGGCCGCGATCCGCCAAACCTTCGCGTGCTTCTCGCCAGCCGGGTGCCGCAACTCCATCACGGCCGCTGGAGATGAAGACGATGCTTACGTTTCAACGTGATCGGGCGCCACTCTAGCCCGTCTTATTTCCGACAGCCGTGTCCTGAGGGCGGCGAGCGTGGCGTAAAGCCTTGATGTGGCTTAAGGATTGGGTGCTGACGTCAATACCTCAGACCAATCGAGCCCGCCACGCCCCCCACCCTACGGCTGCCGCGTTCACGTTTCCACCGGTGCGCGGCCGCAAGCTCACAGCCGCTTTCGATGGTGGTCGCCTGCCCTCCGACGGCGGTGTCCTCCTGCTCGCCCAGGCCACGCGCCGGCTCGGCATCGCCGACAGGCTCGCCGCCGTAATCCCGGACTGGCGCGACCCACATCGGATCCGCCACCCGCTCACCGAGATCCTGCTCGCCCGCATCCTGGCCAGCGCCTGCAGTCACGAGAATGCCGACGATCTCGACCATCTGTGCACCGGCGCCGTCTTCAAGCTCGCCTGCGCGCGTCTGCCGGAGAGCGGCCCCGACCTGATGAGCCAGCCCACCGTCTCGCACCTCGAGAACACGCCTTGTCTGCGCGACCTGATCCGGCTCGGGCGCGTGCTGGTCGATTTCTTCTGCGTTAGCTCCCCCGAGCCGCCGACCGCCATCACCCTGGACATCGACGACACGCTCGACGTGGTCCATGGCCACCAGCAGCTCTCGTTGTTCAACGCCCATCACGACGAGCGCTGCTTTTTGCCCATCCACGTCTACGACCCTGTCACCGGGCGCGCCGTCGCGGTGATCCTGCGGCCCGGCAAGACGCCGTCAGGGCGGGAAGTCCGCGGGCATCTGCGCAGGCTGGTGCGGGCCATCCGCCGGCATTGCACGCCGAGAACCTGATCAAGCTGCACAAGACGCAGCTCGCGTCCGACCGCACCTCCTGCCAGAGTGCGACTGCCAACCCAATGCGGCTGGTGCTGCACACGGCTGCGCGCTGGCTGATCCTGGCCATGCGTGAGGCCGTCCCGAAGACGCATCCGCGGGCCTCAGCCGAGTTCGCCACGATCTGGTTGCGGCTGCTCAAGCTCGGGGCTCGCATCCGCGAGAGCGCCAGCCGGGTCCGGCTGGCCTTTGCGGCCGCCTGCCCCGAAGCCGGGTTGCTGCGCCATCCGGCCGGCGTGCTCGGCCCAGCCCCCACCTGAGCCCCGGGGCTGCAACGCCCCGGCGAACCCGTTCCTGTTCCTCCAGCACCGTCAGACGAATCCGCATCTCACAGGCGTTTTGGAAGGCGCCCGCCGGCACCCGTCGACACCCCAAAACACCGCTCCACTGCAGCCCTCATGAATAAGGCGGGCTAGGAGCCCGTCCGAGTAAGTACCTCGACGGCGGCGCTTTGGGATGATTCACTCGGCTCATGGCCAAGGTGTTTCGCTCCTGGGACGTCGATCAGGGCTGGCTGCTGCCACCCTCGCTGCATGAGTTCGTGCCGCCCGGGCACATGGCGCACTTCGTGCGCGATACGGTGCGCGAGGCGCTCGACCTCTCAGCCATTCTCGACACCTACACCGAGGAGCGCGGCTACCCGCCCTACCATCCCGGCATGATGGTGGCCCTGCTCCTCTACGGCTACAGCCGCGGTCTGTACTCGTCGCGTCAGCTCGCCCGCGCCTGCGAGGAGCGGGTTGACTTCATGGCCGTGACCGGCCTGAACCGGCCCGACTTCCGCACCATCGCTGACTTCCGCAAGCGGCATCTGACGGCGCTCTCGGACCTGTTCGTGCAGGTGCTGCGGCTGTGCCGGGCGGCCGGGCTGGTCGGCTTTGCCCACGTGGCGGTGGACGGCACCAAGCTGAAGGCCAACGCCTCGCGCCACAAGGCGATGAGCTACGGCCGGATGAAGGCGGCCGAGTCGACGCTGGCCGCCGAGGTCGAGGCTTGGCTGGATCAAGCGCGCGAGGCCGACGCGGCGGAGGATCGGGCTCATGGGACCGACCATCGTGGCGACGAGACACCGGCCTGGATGGCCGACAAGCAGCGGCGGCTGGAGACGATCCGCGCCGCCAAGGCCGCGTTGGAGGCAGAGGCTGCCGATCCGCCCGATCCGGAGGACGAGGACGGGCCGGGGGCCTCGTCGGGCATGCGCTGGCAAGGTCGGCCCTTGCGGGGCGAGGACGGCGGTCCGCCCGACCGGGCGCAGCGCAACTTCACCGACCCGGACAGCCGCATCCTGCCCACGCGCGACGGGTTCGTGCAGGGCTACAACGGCCAGATTGCGGTTGATGCGGCCCATCAGGTGATCGTCGCGCATCGGCTCGTGACGAACCCCGCCGACTCGCGCGCTCTCGTGCCGCTCGTCGACGGCGTCTGCACCCATCTCGGGCGCAAGCCGCGGGAGGTCTCCGGAGATGCCGGCTTTGCCACCGAGGCGAACCTGGCCGCGCTGCAGGAGCGACGGATCACAGCCTATCTCGCTCCGGGCCGTGCCCGTCACGGCGAGGCGGATGCAGCAGGTCGCCGGAGGCTGACGAAGATGCCCCTGATGAGCGCGATGGCCGTCCGCCTGAAGCGGGCTGGGCGCCGGAGCCGTTACCGTCTCAGGAAGCAGGTCGTCGAGCCGGTGTTCGGGCAGATCAAGCAGGCCAGAGGCTTCCGACAGTTCCTGCTACGTGGGCTCGATCAGGTCCGCGGCGAGTGGGCGATGATCTGCACCGCCCATAACCTCCTGAAGCTGGCGCAGGCCGCGCGCTGAGCCTGTGGCGCAGGAGCCATCCGCCCAGATCTCAACCTTAGTCCCAACGCATCAAACCGTTACTCGGACGGGCTCCTAGTTGTCTGGATGCTAAACCTCCTTGGCAGCAGCAACCATCTGGAGCGCTTTGGGGAGCGCTTCTGGGTCGGGCGGTTTCGTGACAGGCTTGGCCAGCTCGGGTTTCGCCCGAAGGCGCTCGCGCAGCACCAGGTCCGGGGAGCGGTCCTTCAGGACACGCTGACGGCGGCCGTTGTAGGCCGCGGTGAAGCCGGCCAGCAGGGTTTCGAGATCCTGATGGCTGTAGAGCGTGATACTCAAGACCTCGCGCTGTACCCGGTCATTGAAGCGCTCGACCATACTGTTGGTGCGCGGCGTATAGGGTCGGGTCGTGCGGTGCTCCACACCGTGCCGCCGGCAGGCCGTCTCGAACTCATCGGCGGTGAAGCAGGAGCCGCGGTCGGTCAGCACCTGCGTAACCCGAAACGGCAGGGCCGCGAGCGCCTCCTCCAAAAAGGCGATCGCCGAGGCAGCCATCTCGTCGTCTTTGACGGCCAGATGCACGAAGCGGGAGGCGCGGTCGATGGCGACATAGAGGGAGCGCTTGCGGGTGACCCCGTCCCGATCCTGCAGCTTGGGCAGAGGCGTCACGTCCAGGTGCACGAAGCCGACCTCGTCCTCCTTGAACGCGCTGTGCGGCTTGCGGGTGCGGTCGGCAGGGGTGAGCCGGTTGAGGCCTGCGGCCTTGAGGATGCGGTAGACCGCGTCGCGGTTCAGATGCGGCAGAAAGTGGCTGACGATGAAGGTGAGATCATCGAGCGGGAAGCCGGTGGCGCGGCGGAGCGCGCACACGACGGCGCGCTCCGCCGCGCTGGCTTTCCAGGGCAGCTTGTGGGGTCGAGCGGAGCGGTCCTGGCAGTCGGCCGGGCCGCGCTTGCGCCATTTGCGGATGGTCTCGGTGGAGACGCCGAAGCGCTGGGCCAGCACCCCGGAGGGCTCGGGGGAGCGGGCGATTTCGGCGCGCACGGCCGGGGTGGTGCGGGCGTTCGGGTGGATCGCGAGCATCAGCGCGTCCTCCTGGAGGAGGAGCGCCGGGTCGGCTTGAAGCGCCAAGCCTGCTCCTCGATCGGCCAATATACCTGATCCCAGCGACGTTCCGCGACCAGACAACTAACTCGCGAAGGACACGACATTGTCTCGCCTCAGGTGCCGCTGCAGCACGACATGGCCGGTCTGGTCCATGTCGACGAGGCTGCAGGTGTTCTTACCCAAATCAACGTTCAAAACCGTCACCGGCATCGCTTCGCTCCCTTTGCTTGCCGTCAGCCTAACGCTGAGGGAACAAGAGGAGCAGTCCATTCCATAAAGTGCGGAAGCGCCATGCGAGCGGGGCGCTCCGATCGGTAAAGAGGCCTCCGGGCAGGACGTGCCCGGTGGCGTGCACGACATGGGACAACGCAATGCAGGGCGCTTAGCGACGTGCCGGAAGGCTTCATATGGGACTGGCGGTCCTTGGGCCTTGGCTGGCACAGTCGAATGACGGTCCGCCGCACAGCGTGGAGCAGAGAGTTGGCTTGTCCTGGCCCGAAAGCCCGAGCCGCCCCACGAGTTGCCCGCTACGTGCGGAGCGAGCGAAGGGACTGCGAGTTGGCCGTGGCCAACTTGCTTGCAGCGGCGCGACCGGCATCGGCACGCAGGCGGTAAGGATCTGTTAACCTTTAAGTTCTTGCCCGAATCGGGAAAGCATGGCTGTTTGAGACGGTTTCTGGCCGGTTTTGGCCGGAAAACCGTTTCGGGGGCTACGCGTGGCAACAGCAGCAATCCGTACCAAACCGGGGCCGACATCCGACGACCGGGTCTCGGCGCACGCGCGGCTCCTTTCCTCCCAGCTTCAAGGGTTACGCGAGCGGCTCTTCCCGCCCGAGTCACAAAAGGTCCTTCGTAAGTTCACTTCGGGTGAGGCTGCGCGCCTGATCGGGGTTTCAGACAGTTACCTGCGGCAGCTCTCACTCGATGGCCAGGGGCCAGTCCCAGAGATGCTTCCGAACGGCCGGCGTCTTTACACGCTGCGTCAGATCAATGAGCTGCGCCGTTTCATAGCGGAGACGAGGCCCAAGGAGGCGCGTGCGGTTCTGCCTTTGCGGCGAGAGGGCGAGCGGCTCCAGACCCTCGCCTGCGTCAACTTCAAGGGCGGCTCCGCCAAGACCACTACAACGCTCTATCTTGCCCAATGGCTTGCCCTGCAGGGTTATCGCGTGCTCGCGCTCGACCTCGATCCGCAAGCCTCACTGAGCGCAATGTTCGGCGTTCAGCCCGAGTTCGACCTCCGCTGGGGCGACACGCTCTATGGCGCGATCCGCTACGACGACAAGCGCCGGTCGCTGCGTGAAATCATCCGCCCAACCAATTTCGATGGGCTCGATCTCGTTCCAGGCAACCTCGAACTGATGGAGTTCGAACACGAGACGCCGCGGGAGCTCTCCGCCGGCCGCGTCTCATCGGGCGGTCTTTTTTTCCAGCGCGTCGGGGCGGCACTCGCGGAGGTGCAGGACGCCTACGATCTCGTCGTCATCGATTGCCCCCCGCAGCTCGGCTACCTAACCCTCGGCGCCGTGTGCGCGGCGACCTCGCTTCTCATCACGATCCATCCGCAAATGGTGGATGTCGCATCGATGTCGCAGTTCCTTCTGATGACCTCGGACCTGATGAGTGTGGTGCGTAAGGCCGGGGGCGACCTCTCGCACGATTTCATTCGATACGTGGTGACGCGGCATGAGCCGCACGACGGGCCTCAGAGCCAGATCGTGGCGCTGTTGCGCAATCTCTTCGGCGACGAGGTGCTGGCTGCGTCGGTCTGGAAGTCGACCGCGATCGCGGATGCTGGTCTGACCAAGCAGAGCCTCTACGAGCTTGAGCGCAACAGCGTTGGCCGCGCGACATACGATCGCGCCATCGAGAGCCTCGAGGCGGTGCATCGCGAGATCCTGGGGTTGGTCCACCAAGCATGGGGGAGGGCGGCGTGAAGCGACGCGACGCGATCAAGAACCTCTACACTGCACCCCCTGAGCCGGAGAAGTTGGCCGTGGCCAACACGCGTGCTGTCGTGGAGAATCCGCCGGAGCGGGTGCTCGCCGGCCCGGTGCGCACAATGGGACTCGCACTTGGCCGTCTCGAGGAGGAGAGCCGGGCACTGCAGGATGCACTGGCCAGCGGTGCCTCCGTCGTCGAACTCGAGCCCGAGCACATTGAGAGCTCATTCGTTCGCGATAGACTTGAGGATTCAGGAACAGGCTATGAGGAGTTTCGGCGGTCCATAGCGGAGCGCGGCCAGGAGGTACCAATCCTGGTGCGCCCGCATCCCGATAAGGCGGGACGTTACCAGGTCGCCTATGGGCATCGCCGCCTCCGCGCAGTGGCAGAGCTCGGCCGGCGCGTGCGCGCTCTTGTGCGCACGATGAGCGACGCCGAACTCGTCGTCGCGCAAGGGATCGAGAACTCCGCCCGTCAGGATCTCACCTACATCGAGAAGGCGCTATTCGCCCGTCGGCTCGAAGACCGCGGATTCGAGCGAACGGTGATCATGGACGCGCTCTCCACCGACAAGGGAGAACTGTCCAAGCTGATCTCTGTCGCCCGCGCTATACCCGAGGAGCTTGTCCAGACCATCGGACCGGCGCCAAAGGCCGGGCGGCGACGGTGGCTCGCTCTTGCGGAGCTTCTCTCCGATGCAGCATGCGCAGCGAGCGCCCTGCGAATGGCGCGTGATCCCGATCTTGCGGGCCTCGACAGCGATACGCGCTTCGTACGCGTCCTCGGCGCGGCAGCGCCACGGCCGGCGGCGAGGGAGCGTCCGACAGCATGGCAGAGCGACGGCGGCGTGACACGCGCGCGCATCTCCCGCGCCGGATCAACCGTCACGCTCGCGATCGAGCGCGATCCTGCGTTCGGGGAGTTCATTGCCTCACGGCTGGATGACCTCTATGCCGCCTACCGTAGGGATACCGACTCATCCTCGGCATCATCCGGCCCAGGTCGCGATGGAAGTGGTGTTCGCGAAAACTGAACCCGCTCGGGCCAAGCGCCCGTTCATTCGCACCGGGACAGTTGTCCTGTGAACCGCCCCGGGTTTCCCGGAGGCTCCAACTCTTGCGAGGATGGAGCCATGACGAAGCACACGCCCCCCTTCTCCGCCGAGGTCCGCGAGCGGGCGGTGCGGATGGTGCTGGAGTACCAGGGCGAGCACGGCTCGCAGGACGCGGCGATCCGCTCGATTGCGGCCAAGATCGGCTGCTCGGGCGAGGCGCTGCGCAATTGGGTGCGCCAGGCTGAACGCGACCAGGGCCTGCGGGCCGGGCCGACCACGGGCGAGCGCGCGCGGATCACGGCGCTGGAGCGGGAGAACCGCGAACTGCGGCAGGCGAACGAGATCCTCAGGAAGGCCAGCGCGTCTTGTGCGATGGCGGAGCTCGACCGCCGGTCGCGGCCATGATCGCCTTCATCGACGAGTACCGCGCGGTCTACGGGGTTGTCCTTCGACAGGCTCAGGATGAGGCCGATCTGCAGAGTTCTGCCGATCGCCCCGTCGACGTCTCACGCCCATGCCGCACGGCGCGCCGATCCCGGCCGGCGGCCGGCCCGCGCCCGGAGCGACGCGGCGCTGATGGTCGCGATCCGCCGCGTCTTCGAGGCGAACTTCTGCGTCTATGGCGTGCAAGGTCTGGCGGCAGCTCGGCCGGGACGGGATCGCGGTCGCCCGCTGCACGGTCGCACGGCTGATGCGAACCCTGGGTCTGAAAGGGGCTGTGCGGGGTGGGAAGAGACGATCAACGGCCTGTTCAAGGCCGAGGTCATCCACCGCCGAGGCCCGTAGCGGAGTTTCGAAGCGGTGGAGTCTGCCACTCTGGAATGGGTCGCCTGGTTCAACACCCGCCGGCTGCTCGCACCGATCGGCAACCTGCCTCCCGCCGAGGCCGAAGCGCGGTACTATGCCCAAGCCGAGGTGCCAGCCCTGGCCGCCTGACCCAAACCAAACGGCCTCCGAGAAACCCGGAGCGGTTCACCTGCCTAACGGCCCGGGAACTTGCCCCGGTTACAGAGCGGGTGTGGCGTAGATAGGGGCGAATAGGGCTGCAGGGCGCCACGTTTGGTACAGAAGTGCACGATGAGTTTAGGCGAGCGACCATCAAGCCGTGCAGGCTGACGAGGGTGGTCTAAAGATTGCAATGAGCACTCCGTGAGAGCGCGCAAGGTTACACGGGCCAAGTCGCATCGCGGTAGGCCGAATCCCAGAACATCCACTCGAGTTGGGCCGCGCGGGTAAAGGCCGCGTGCATCGCAGCCCGCTCCTTCGCGCCCGCCTCGGCCCAGACCACGTCCGTGACCTCGATCATGGCGTCCACCGCGCGGGAAAACTCCTCCCCGGCGTAAGTGTCGATCCAAGCCCGGTACGGATTGTCGAGGCTGGCGCGTGCGTGGATGTCGCGCCCGATCTCGCGATACATCCAGAAGCACGGCAGCATGGCGGCGAGATGAACCGCGAGCGGCTCCCGGAATCCGCTCGCCAGCAGGAAGCAGATGTAATGATGCGCGGCTGGCGTCGGCGGGGTCGCGGCCACCTCTTCCGTCGACACGCCGAAGCGGGAGAAGAAGTCCGTGTGCAGCGTCCGCTCCACCTCGATGGCAGCGGCGGCCGCGGCCGCGAACTGCACCACGTAGCCGGGTTGATCGGACTTGGCGGCTGCGAGCGCCAGCGCCTGAGCGAAGCCCACGAGATAGTGCGCGTCCTGGATCATGTAGTGGCGAAAGGCCGGCATGGGCAGCGTGCCGTCCGCAAGCGCGCGGTTGAACGGCAGCGTGCGGGCGGCCTCGTAGAGCAGCGCATTGCGGGTCCAGGCGTCGGTCGAGAACAACGGGCTCACTCCTTCATGCGCATTGTAGGGCGGCCTGGGGCCATCGCTACCCGGGTCGTGACGGCGCCGGTTAGGCCGCAGCAGCAGGGATCGGGCGCGTTCCCAGCGCCTCGCAGGCGTCAGCGCAATGAGCGCCGTGCTCCGGATGGAATCGGCGAGAATCTCCACCGCCTGCCGTCCGTGAGCTGCGGGGTGGTACAACCCAGACGACCGCTCCCTCAAACGATGGCGCTGAGTGGCCGAAACCTCCTTTGCTCTGGACGCAACCCCACGCCCTGTCTCTCTCTCTCTCTCTCTCTCTCTCTCTCCGTATCGCATCAGGCGCATTGCGACGCTGGCCCGTAGAGCACAGGCAGGGTGAGTGGAGCCGTGGACAGGGGAGGGCGATCGGGGCTGCTGGGCGCGAGGTTGTGTCCAGAAAAGAACGGCGAGTTTACACACGACCTCATCGCAGGAACTGCACCGAGGAATGGGCCCGGGGGTAGTCCCCGCCGTGACTCCCCGTACCTCCTCCTCGCGAACGAGACCGGTCCGTCCACCGGAGCGAGCACCCCAAGCTCTACCGGCTGCCACGCGAGCGGAGCCCATGTCGGCAGCTCGGCGCGCCGCATCGCGCGCATGGAGAAGTCGGAACGTGGAGCGCAGGCCAGTGGGGGTGAGGGAGCAGACCAGCAAAGCGCTGCCCCAAAGTCAATCGGGGAGTGGCGCAGACACGGCGGCAGCGTGTTACCGTGAAGCTGGGCTCAGGGCGCCTCGGAACAGTGGTCCGTTCAACATGCCGGCTGGTGTCGACTGCAGCGCCCCGGCAGCCGGTCACGTTTCAGACGACGGTCTCATCTGGCACTTTCGAAGCAGCGCCCGCGGAAATGGACTCGCGGCTCCGCCCCGACCGGCAGCGACACACACGCCGATATCTGCTCTACAGGATCGCATGCACGCCGCTGGCGCTGATGCTTTCAGGGGGAGGGATGCTCATGACGTGCACGCGGCTCCGACGGCTTCATGCTCGCCAGATCCTCGATTCTCGCGGGCGCCCAACCGTCGAGGCAGAAATCAGCTTGGACAATGGTATCCAGGTCCGCGCCTCTGTCCCGTCTGGCGCTTCTACGGGAAAGGCTGAAGCCGTCGAACTGCGCGATGGCGGTGAGGCCTGGGGCGGTCTCGGGGTCAGTCGCGCCGTTTCCAACATCCGTGGCGAGATCGCGGCTCTGCTCGAGGGCTGCGACGTTCTTGACCAAGTCGGCCTCGACAACCGAATCCGCGAGGCGGATGGCACTCACAACCTTGCTCGTTTTGGAGCAAACGCGACGCTGGCTGTGAGCATCGCGGCTGTACGCGCTTCCGCTGTCGCTACAGGAATACCCCTTCATCGCCGGCTGGCCGAGTTGTGCGGCACGACCCCGTCCATGCCGATGCCGATGGTCAACATCCTCTCGGGCGGGCTGCATGCTGGGCGCGGCATGGACGTCCAGGATTTCCTGGTGATCCCCATCGGTGCTTCCTCCTATTCTGAGGCCCTTGATTGGATCTGTCGGGTCCGCACAGCCGCAGCCAGCATCTGTGCCAAGCGCGGCATTTCCACCTTACTCGCCGACGAAGGAGGCTTGTCCCCCGGATTTGCCACGTCAGAGGAGGCATTGTCTCTTATGGTCGAGGCGTTCGAGCAAGCAGGCCTTGAGCCCGGCGTTCAGGCGGCTATTGCCCTGGACGTTGCCTCGTCCTCGCTCGCCAGCGCGAACGGTGCCTACGCGTTTGCTCGGCAGGGCCGCAGTTTCGGTGCACGCGAGATGATCGAACTACAACGACAATGGGCCGCCTCCTTTCCGATCGTGTCGATCGAGGATGGTCTCGGCGAAGATGACTGGGCAAACTGGCCAGCTCTGACGCGAGCGCTCGGCCATCTTCAGCTTGTGGGCGACGACCTATTCGCAACACAGCCTGATCGCATCCGTCGAGGGATCGACGAGAATATCGCGAACGCTGCCCTCATCAAAGTCAATCAGAACGGAACGTTGTCCGGCACGCTGGAGGCGATCACGACTGCCCGGGCGGCTGGTTATGCCACCGTCATCTCGGCCCGCTCGGGCGAGACGGAGGATGATTTCCTGGCCGATTTGGCAGTCGGTGTGGCGGGTAGGCAGATCAAGGTCGGCTCGGTGCGCAACTCCGAGCGGCTGGCCAAGTACAATCAACTGCTCCGCCTTGAGGAGGAAGGGCTTGCCTGGTCCGGCCGAACAGGTCTGGCACCCCTATGAATGCTCCCGAGCCCCTTCTCGCTGACTTTCTGCGCCGAATGAGGCTTGCGCCTCCAGGCGAGGAGGGCTGCTGGATCCCGCTCTCAGGCGGCGTGTCATCCGATATTTGGCGAGTCGACATCGCCGGCCGCAGTCTTTGTGTGAAGCGCGCACTCGCTCGGCTCAAGGTTGCAGCCGAATGGACTGCTCCAATCGAGCGAAATGCCTACGAGTGGGCATATCTCGAGGTCGCGAACGAGATCGCACCAGGGCACGTACCACAGCCCATCGCACAGGATCCGGAACACGGGCTGTTCGCGATGGCGTGGCTCGCGCCTGACCGGCATCGCTTGTGGAAGGCCGAACTCTTGTCCGGCCAGGTCAACTCCAGCGACGCTGCGGCTGTTGGAGATCTCGTAGGCCGCATTCATGCAGCGACGGCGGATGATCCGCGATTGCGAGCGATATTCGCCACTGACGCGAACTTTCACGCGATCCGGATTGAGCCCTACCTGCTGGCGACCGCGCGTGCGCACCCTGATTTGGCGGATCATATCGGCGCGGTTGCCAGTACGACGGCTGCGACCAAGCGGGTGCTTGTTCATGGTGATGTCAGCCCGAAGAACATTCTACTCGGTCCCGATGGTCCTATCCTCCTGGATGCAGAGTGCGCGTGGTTTGGCGACCCTGCTTTTGATCTGGCATTCTGCCTGAATCATCTTATTGCTAAAGCGCATGTTGTTTCTAGCGCTTGCGCTGAATTGTCTCGGTCATTTGATGTTTTAGTTGAGACCTATCTTCGGCAGGTTAGCTGGGAGCCGCCGTCCGAAGTAGAGAGAAGAGCGGCTCAACTTCTTCCATGTTTGCTTCTCGCGAGAGTTGATGGAAAGTCGCCACTTGAGTATCTGAATGACAAGCAGCGAGGCATTTTGAGAACCAATGCCCGCCATGGGATAATCGAGGAACGCACGACGCTGTGCGACGTAAAACGCTTACTGCTCGAAAGACCTGTTCAGTCATAAGGCGCTGCTATCTGCGCTGAACACGCAAGTTCGCTTGGTGGCAAGGATGAAATGGGCCGATTGTCATTTTGATCGCGTAACTGATCGCCAGTTCTTCCACAAACGAGAACTGCTATCCCAGCTCGAAGGTTGATATCCCGTAGGTCCGGGCAAGCGGCAGGTCCGGCCTCTCTCCGCGATACATTCGGGCTGTCTCGAACACGGGTGACAGGCCGTAGGAGGCTGCAAGCTGAACGGCAGCCTGGTTCGGCTCAGGCAAATCGAGGAAGACCAGAGAGCCTTTGGCCTGGGATGCCAGCGCTTGAAACAGCAAATCAGCCCCGCGTTCGCTATCGGCAAAGAGCGGTCCGATTTTGTAGCCGCTTCGGCAGGCTCGGATGACGCCATAGCCCTTAACGGTCCCGTCTTCGACGAAGGCAACGGCGGTGCGCGTATCAGGTTTGAGCCAGCAGCGCAGGAAGGTCTCGCGTGGCGCGGCAAAGAACGGTCGATCGTAGGCCAAAACGGCTTCGATGAGGTCAGGGCCCACCAACTTCAGGCGCTCATCGTGGGGAGCCTCAACCTGCGGGCTTCCGCCGAAGCGCACGTTGCGATGCGCCAGCACGAACCCGGATCGGGCATAATTGTCTTGCTGGGCCACAACACCATCTAGACCCACCGTGCGATCCTCCAGGTAGGCAATGCCGGCCCGCCAGAGGCGATAGCCGAAACCTCGTCCGCGCTGATCCGGTCGGACAATGTAGAAGCCGAGAAAGCCAAACGTGCTGGAGTACCGAACGACCGAGATCGAGGCGATCGGCTCGTCACCGAGGCAGCCGACCAGAAAACCCGTTGGGTCAACAGCCTTAAAGCAATCAGCATCCTTGAGGCCCGGGTTCCAGCCCTCGGCCGCAGCCCAATCGATCGCCAGGCCCAGGTCATGGCGCTTCATGACGCGGATTGTCAGCTTGCCGGAGGCGTCCTGTGTCATGTTCGGCCTCGTCAGGTCTTCCTAACCCAACCACAGGATAAATAGGACATCAGGCTAGATACAACCTCAGAAATCATGTGGGATGCGCTCCGATGATGGAGCGCATCCCTCCTGGCTTGCGGTTATAGCGATCGAAGAAATCCTGGGTGGCCTTTGGCCTCAGCCGGCAGGTCGAGAACCGAGCAGAAGTCCTCCAGGGCGAAGCGCCTCTCATCGTCAGGGCCTCGGCGGATGTCGAATGGCTCGACGATCAAGGCCGGCGGCATGCCCTCGGGCATATCCGCTAGGGCCACGCTGGGACCTCAAAACCTGTGGCGCGGCCCAGCTCAATGCAGAACCACTCGACGAGTGGGAGGTGCTCAAAGCCCGCCGTGCCGGCCGGCTTGAGGATGTGGGTGAACGGCGTATCGACAGCCGGAACCAGATGCCCGTCGATGCTCAGTGACATCGGCGCCTTGATCTGGACGCCCGATAATCTGGGCGTCTCAGCGCGGGCGAAGATGTCGGCCAAACGCTGCTCGAACGAATCTTCGATCTCGCCTCAAGCGGGACCAGTGTACTCGCCTTCGAGCCGGCCGAGTTTGCTCAATTGCGAGAGCGGGGCGGTCAGCACGTCAGCGGGAAGTCTGGCGATCTCCTTCGGGTCGGTGACGACGGCGATGTTCGACATGTACCGCGTGCCCCGCTTCAGGACTTCGCGCGCATCGGGCGCCTTCAGGACCTGGGCGAGCCAGCCTTCCGGGAGCAGGGACTCGACAAAGGGCGGAAGCTTGCCCGGGGTGGTCTCCCGGACGAGCGGAGGCGCCGAGCTCTTGGCCGCGGTCCAGCGCCACTCGTAGCCGTCGTGGCGCAACCGGCCGAGCGGCTCGCCATGTCAGGCGATGGTGAACTCAAGCGCGGCCTTGTTGACCGGCACGGCCGCCCGGGCAGGCCGGTTAATGAGGTATCGTTCGGCGGCCTCGCCCTCGCGAGGTTCGCCGTACTCGTCCGAAGTCAATAACTTTCACGCATCTGAGATTCGCGGAAGTTGGCTGCGGTCCGCGGTGCTGCTCAGGATGCGGGGCGCGCCCGTGGGCTGCGCCGCCGCGCCTTGGACCCGAGCCCGGCGACCCTACTGCCCAGCGGCGTCTCAAAGCACGCTCGGATCTGTGCGGGGGCGCTCCGCGATGGGTGCCCCTACCGCGATCGTGGCGTTCCCTGATCTCGATATCGGAAGTTTGCAGGACAGGTAAATTAGCTCTCATATCGATAACCTGTTCCGTCGGATGATCGCCAACATGCGCGTCGTTGGCGAATTTCTCAAAGGGAAGATCAGGCTGTATACAGGAGATATCCTTTTTGTTGTCAGTGTCTCCCTGTGCGTGATCGGGTTGTAGGCTGTAGGGGCCTCAACCTGCATTCCCGATCGGACGGCGCGCCATCGACGAGCCCGAACAGATCATCGGTGCTCCGTGGTTGGTCGCAGGGCCGCCGCCCTCCACCGTCAGCAGGCGACGGAAGGGGTTGACGCAGCGCAGGCGAGGATCCGGCGCCGCAGCTCATGATAGGGGAGCGTCGAGGAGATGACCCGCTGTCCGATCACCAGGCTCGGGATTGAGCGGATCGCGAGCGCTCGGGCGCGAGCACGATCCTGTTCGACCAGTTCCCGCGTCGCAGGATCTGCCATGTCGGCCTCGAAGCGGGCCATGTCGAGGCCGACCGCCGCGGCGCAGTCGGTCAGGACCCGCGGATCGGCGATATTGCGGTTCTCAGTCAGATGGGCAGCTTGAATGCGGTCGAAGAGAGCGCCATGCGCCGTGGAGCCGCCTTGCCGCTCCGCGCTCTTGCAGGCCAGGGTGCCGGCAAGGCCGCTCGGATAGGCGAAGGATTGTCGCCGCATGCCCTCGATGTTGATCCGCCCCGGGATGTCGTCGGCTGCCGCGCACTGGACCCAGTGGCCGAGAATGACCTCCTTGGCACGCGGCAACGAGCCGAAGACGCGCTCCATCTCCGCCGGGCTGTCCTGAAGAACGAAGCAGCGGTGCTCGATATCCACCGGCAGGTCTGCGGCGATCCGCTTCAGCCGCGGCGACAGCACGAAGCACCAGCCGCACACGACATCATGAAAAAACTCGATTCTGATCCGATCCATGACGACCCTTTCTCCGAACGGGAGCATGCCGCACATGCTGTCGTGATCACGGAGAGAAGGACAGCGCATAAAATTCGCCATTCATGCAAATCTCCGTCATAGGCCGGGTTGATTCGGAGCCTTCATCTGCGTCGCACCCTGCAGACAACTCGCGAAACTGTTGCCGACGAAGTGCGTGGAGGTTAACCGTAGCAGGGGGTCGTTCCGGGAGGCCGCGATGACGAAGATCACGCTCGAACAATGGCGCATGTTTGTTGCAACCGCGCAACAGGGAAGCTTCCTTCAAGCGGCGGAAAAATTGGGAAAGACGCAATCCGCGATCAGCCACGCGATCCGAAAGATGGAGGAAACTCTCGGCCAGGAGCTCTTTGCCATCGAGGGCCGGCGCGCTCGCCTCACCACCGTGGGAGAGATGATCTATCCCCGCGCTCGCGAGCTCATCGGTCACGCGGCGCAGATCGAGAGATTGTGCGTCAGCTTCGATCCGGAGGCCGAAGGGGAGATCTCGATTGCGGTTGACGTCATCTTCCCGATGCAGCTCCTGCATCGAGCTCTCGAAGAGTACGAGAAGCTGTATCCGCATTTCTCGGTGCGGGTTTGGGAGACGACCCTGTCCGGGGCGAGCGAGATCCTGGAGGATGGGCGGGCCGTCATCGGCATCGCCGGGCAGCTGCCGCCCGGGACCGTGATGGAACCTCTTCTGAAAGTGAGTTTTCTCTGCGTCGCCGTCGCCGATCACCCCCTGCATCGGGAGGGCGACCTCACCCACGCGATGCTCAAGGAGCATCGGCAGATCGTGCTGAGCGATTCCGGCCGGCGCAACCTCAGCAGCGGCTGGCTCGGGGCGCGCAAGCGCTGGACCGTCGGCCATCTGGCGACCTCGGTGGCCCTCGTGCGCGCGGGACAGGGCTACGCGTGGCTTCCCGAGCATAGTATCGGTGCAGACATCGCGGCCGGGACGATCCGTCCCCTCCGCCTGCACTCGGGAGGCCGCCGGACGGTCCAGCTCCATCTCGGCTATACCGAAATCGGCCAGAACCTCCGCCAGGCCCTCGACCTCCTGGGCGTGTTCCGCGATACGGTGGCGGACCATGCTCCACTCGCGACGCAGGCCGGCTTCGATGTCCCGCCCGCCGCCGTGGCCGGCTGACCGCTCCCCCTGTCCCGGGCGCATGCAGCGGCAGCGGAACGCGACCCGAGACCCAGCACAAGACGTCGCGCAGCGACCGCTTGTCAGCCCCGCTGGACAACCGGAGCCGCTTCGCGGCACGTCCTCGTGCTGGTTCCCGGATCTCCTTCCGCTGGCGCTGCAGTCGTCCGGGAAAGCATCTGTGTTTGGCGTCAAGCCTGTTGGGGCTGATTTGGCGTCCAGAGGCGGTCCTGAGCGATGAGGCTGTTGGCCAGCACGGCGAGCTTGCGGGCCACGGCGATGATGGCGCACTTTGGCTTCTTGCCGTTGGCGATCAGGCGTTCGTGGAAGGCTTTCAGGCCGGCGTTGTGGCGGGCGGCCGAGAGCGCCGCGAGGTAGAGGACGCGGCGCACGGGCGGGCGGCCGCCCCAGATGACCCGCACGCCCTGGCGCGCGCCGGAATCGTCGGCGACCGGCGCCAGGCCCGCCAGCAGGCCGATCTGCCGGCTGCTGCAGGTGCCCAGCTCGGCCAGGCTGGCCACCAGGGTGGCCGCGATCGTGTCCCCGATCGAGGGGATCGAGACCAGGATGGCATGCCGCCGGGCCAGTCCGGGATCGGCCGCGATGAGCCGGCGGATCTCGCCGGCAAGGGCCTCGATGTCCGCGGCGATCCTGGCCAGACGGTCCTGGAACTGGCGGATCAGGAACGGGCTTGCGGCCGCGGCCAGCTGGTTCTTGAGGGCGGTTTGTTCGGCCACGGCGCTGTCGCGGGCCGCGACCAGTTCCTGGAGCGCTTCGAGCGCGTCCGAGGCCGGCGGGCGCTGCGGGGGGGCCATCACCGCGGCAAACTGCGCCAGCACGCGGGCATCGAGCCGATCGGTCTTGGCCCAGATGCCTTGCGCCTTGGCGAACATGCGCACCCGAAACGGATCGACGACGGCGACCGGCAGGCCCGAGGCATGCAGGCTGCGGCGGGTCTGGCGGTGCCACTTGCCGGTGGCCTCGACCACGACCAGCCCCAGAGCAAAGCGCCCAAGCCAGCGCTTGAGCTGCCGGATGCCGACCTCGGTATTGGCGAACCGCTGGGCTTGGCCGGAGGGGAGGACGTGGACGTCGAGCCAGCTCTTGCTGACGTCGATCCCCACGCTAGACTTGCCCGCGGTCTCTTGTTTGGACACTTCCTTGCCTTGCATACGGGACTTGCTCCCCAGCATCTGTTCAGGACAAGAGCCAGAGGGCGGCCGGATCCTGCTTTCCCACGGTGCCAATCCTAGAGGGAGATCGATCCCGGCCGCCCGCGTCGCGGCCGGTGGCCACCGGCCGCGACGCACCTCACAGCTTGGTGCGCTGGTCGGCCCGTCAAACATGCAAGAGGGAGCGCGAAGGGGCGGAGAATCCGGGATGGGGCGGAGAACCATCCGCCTGAGCCAAGCCGACATCCGCCTGGCGAAGCCATCATCGGGTGTCGGATGCCGCCGACGGGTCAGGCCGCGCGGGTCAAGGCGCGAATGTCCTGGCGCAGACGCGCTTTCGTGATCTGCCCGGTGGCGAAGACGGTTCTCCGGCCATCCTGCCCGATCCGCACGGCCCGGCAGCTGGTGAAGATCATCGTGCGGCCCGCGCGAACGACCTGGCTTTCGAATTCCGCCTCTGTATTGCGCGGGACCGCGGTCAGGATCGAAACCGCCATGCTGGTGCTGACGGCATATTCGTCGGGTCCGAGAAGCGGCAGGGTCGCCAGCATGCTGGTCACGTCGAGCATGGCGTAGGTCACGCCGCCATGCAGGCAATGGCTGAGATTGTCGATGGCGGGCGTGACGGTCAGGCGGCACAGGCACCGGCCGGGCTCCTGCTCCACGAGCGTGAGGCCGCACTGGCGCTGGAACACATGGTCGAGCAGCGCGCGGCTGTGGCGCAACGCGTGATCGGGGATCGTCGTCATGGGGCTGGCGTCTCCTTGGCGAGGCTGCGGGCGATGATCTCGTTCATGACTTCGGTGGTGCCGCCGCCGATGGCGATGAGCGGCGCGTCGCGCTGGGTGCGTTCGACCACCGAGGGCGCGACGCATCCGGCCGCGCCGAGGATCTGCACGGCCGTTCGGGCCGCCTCCTCGAGCGCCGCGACCGCGGCGTTCTTGGCCATGGCGATGCGGGAGGCCTCGGCGGTCGCGGCGGTCGAATCGACGAAGCAGCGGGCGAGGGCGATGCGGGTGGCGATCTCCGCCAGGCGCTGGCGGATATGGGACATCGCATCCAGGGAGGCGCCGCGCACCATCCGCGTGCGGGCATGATGCAACGCAGCGTCGCGCACGCATTCCGCGGAGGCCAGCGCCATCACGGCGAGGTTGAGCCGTTCCTGGGCGAGCGCCCGCTGCAGCACCCGGGCTGCCCGGTCCGGCGCCACGACGAGGCGCGCCGGAACCCCGGCGAAGCGCAGCGCCGCGAGCGGCAGGCAGCGCCAGCCCGCCGCCGCCAGAGGCTCGGCGGTCAGGCCCGGCTGCGGGCGCTCCACCAGGAACAGGCCGAGCCCGGCCTCCGTCACCGCCCCGACCACGAGGCAATCGGCCCGCGTGCCGTTGCAGATGAAACGCTTCTCGCCGGTGATGGTCCAGCCGTCTGCTACCGGCTCCGCCCGCGCCCTCAGGGCCGCGAGGTCGGAGCCGGCCTGCGGCTCGGTGAGAGCGAGCGCGATGGTCCGCTCCCCGGACTGCACGGTGCGGATCACCGGCCCGGCCCAGTCCGGGTCGGCCTGCGCCAGGATGGCGAGGCTCACTCCGTGCGAGGCGAGTCCCATGGTCAGGCCCTGCGACCCGCCGCGGGTGATCTCCTCGATCAGGATGCGCCGGCGCGCCGGATGCTCGACCGGGGCGGGCCCGGGCGGCTCACCGAAGGCGAGGAGGCCGGCGGCCCCCGCCTCGGCATGCAGGCTCGCCGGATAGGCGCCCGCCCGCTCCCATTCCTCGATCGCGGGGGCGATCCGTGCAGCCACGAAGGCGCGCACCGCATGGCGATAGGCATCGTCGCTCATCAGAACAGCGTCGTTTCGGCGAGGGTGCGGAACCGCGCCATATGGGCCTGAAGACTGTCCCGGGTGACGGCGCCCTCCTTCTGGAAGTAGAACAGGTCCGTCAGGTCGCTCATCACCGCCACCATCTCGCGGGAGCGCAGGCGCACCCGCCGATCGAAGCGCCGCAGGCCGCTCTCGAGCGTGGCGTCGCAGTTGCAGAGCAGCGCCTGGGCCAGGGCGAACCCGTTCTCCAGGCCGAGGGTGAAGCCGTAGCCCAGGGTCGGCAGCATGGCGTGGGCGCTGTCGCCGAGAAGGACGACCCGTCCCCTGTGCCAGGCATCGAGCCCGTCGACGCGATGCAGGCGGTTGCTGATCATCGCATCCGGCCCGGTGGCGGCGATCATCGCCGGGAGCGGTTCGGCCAGCCCGGAGACCTGCGCCATGATGGCCGCCTTGCCGAGAAGCGGGCGACCGCCGTGCCGGTAGGCGTAGAACCAGTAGCGCAGCCCCTGGCGCACATCGAGTGGATAGGTCACCACCCGCGCCCCGTCATAGCTGAAGATCTGGCAGCGATCGCCGTGCAGCGCCGGATCCGAGAAGGTCACGATCCCGCGGCAGGCGGCCACCCCGGTGTCGGTCGCCACCGCCTCGGGAGCGATGCAGCCGCGCACGCCGGAGAAGACGCCGTCCGCGCCGACCAGGAGGTCGAAGCGGCGGCTGCGCCCGTCCGCGAAATGGGCCGTGACCCCATCCGCGTCCTGCTCGATCCCTGTGCAGGCGCTGTTGTAGGCGACCGCATCCGCGTCGAGCGCCTCCCGCAGGAGGCGGAACAGGCGCGTGCGGTGGAACATCACCGCCGGGGCCGGGAACTCGAACCCTTCGAGCCGGACCGGCTGACGGTGGATCAGCCGGCCGCCGCGGTCATGGGTGTCGAGATACTCGATCGGCTGGCCGGCCGCGAGGACGCGATCGTCGCCGATCATGAAGCGCAGCACCTGCACCCCCTGCGGCCAGAGATAGATGCCCGAGCCCGCATCGCGCGGTCCGTCGCCGCGCTCGAAGATCTCCGCCTTGAGGCCGAAACGCTTCAGCAGCAGGGCGAAGGCGAGGCCGTTGAGGCCCGCACCGACGATCCCGATCTTCATGCCGCGGCCTCCCGGACGCTCGCCTCGGGCGAGAGGGTGGCCGGGTGCGTCGCGAGGCCGAAGCGCCGCTGCATCAGGCACAGGCTCGTGATCTCGGTGAACATGGGATCGAGAAGGGCTTGGCGCTCGGGCGGCAGGGCGGCGGCCTCGGCGTGAGCCTTGCGGACCGCCCGAGCATCGAAGAAGGGAAGATCCTCCAGGTGGCGGCTCGCCAGCGTGTCGGCGACGAGCTGTGCCAGCCGGTTCCGCTGCGCCGACATCGCCGGGGGCGCGCGGAAATAGTGCTTCTTGCGGCGATAGAGCGCCTCGGGGAGGAAGGGCCGCATGGCCTCCCGGAACACATGCTTCTCGGTGGCGCCCCGGATCTTGAGCCAGACCGGAAGCCGGGCCGCGTATTCGGCGACGTGATGATCGAGGAGCGGCACGCGGCCCTCGATGCTGTTGGCCATCTCCATCCGGTCGCCCAGCGTCGTGAGGACGAAGTTGGGCAGGAAGCTCTTGGCCCAGAGATACATGGAGCGGTGCAGCGGATCTCGGCCCGCCATGCGGGCGTGGTCGAGGCCGTTGTAGAAGCGGCGATAGGCGCCGATCCCGGCGCTGCGCCGCCGCGTCGGCCCGTCGTAGAGCGCCCGCAGGGCATCGAACCAGGCCGATTGGTTGCCGACCCAGGACACGCCGTGTCCCAGGCGGTCGGTCATCCAGGCCGCGTCGGCGGGAAGCGTGGTGCCGCCATATCCGCCCTCGCTGCGGGCGAGGCGGGCGCGCAGATCCGCCACCAGGCCGGGATCCTGGCGCTCGGCATTGTACAGGAGCATGTCGCGGCGAAAATGCGGGTAGCCGGCGAATATCTCGTCGGCCCCTTCGCCGGTGATCACGACCTTGAACCTGGCCTGCGCGACGACGCGGCTGAGCCGGTACTTGGCGACCCCGTGCGCGTTGAAGAACGGCACTTCGTTGTGCCAGAGCGCCTCCTCGAAATCGTCGGCGAGATCGTCCTGCGTCACCGGGATCGGGTGGAAGCGGGCGCCGTTGAAGCTGGCGGCTTCGGCGGCGAAGCGGCGCTCGTCGTAATCGCCGTCATCCGTGAAGGACAGGGTGAAGGCGTCGAGGGGCGTGCCGCGCAGACGGGTGGCGCAGCCCAGCATGGCCGAGGAATCGATCCCGCCGCTGAGATAGACGGCGATGGGGACATCCGCCCGCAGGCGCAGGCCGACGGCTTCGAGGATCTCGGCGCGCAAGCCCTCGACCGCCTCCGCCTCGTCGATGGCGGCGCTATCCAGTGCCGCCGCGGCGGGGAAATCGAGATCCCAATAGGCGCGCTCGCGGATATGGCCCGGCGAGGCGATCAGGAGATGGCCGGGCGCGAGGCTGCGGATGCCCTGGAACAGGGTGCGGTTGCCGAGATAGAACCCCCGCGAGACATAGGCATCGAGGTCCCAGAAAGCCGGCACGCCCGCCGCCACCAGGGCCTTGATTTCGGACCCGACCCAGAGGGCGCCGTCGTGCTCGGCCACGAAGAGCGGCTTGATGCCGAAGCGATCCCGCATCACCACGAGCTGACGCTCGACGGCATCGTAGAGCACCAGGGCGAACTCGCCGCGTAGCCGCCCGAGGCCCGCCGTGCCGAATTCGCGGTAGAGGTGCAGCGCGATCTCGCTGTCGCTCTGCGTGCGGAAGACGCAGCCCCGCGCCTGGAGCTCGGCACGGATCCGCTCGAAATCGTAGAACTCGCCGTTCACGATCAGCTGCAGCGCCCCGTCCTGCGAGGCGATCGGCTGGCGGCCATTGGAAAGGCCGATGATGCTGAGCCTTGTATGGCCGAGGGCGACCCCCGCTTCCGGGTCGAGCCAGATGTCGCGCTCGTCGGGACCGCGGTGACGGATCGCCGACAGGCCGGCGAGGATGGTCGAGGGCGCCAGGGGGCGCGGGCCGCCATGGAAGACGGCGAGGAAGCCGCACATGTCTGCTGTCCTTCTCGTGAGATCGGGGGAGGGGGC